>JALFOF010000060.1 GCA_022773825.1 Prevotella sp. | reverse complement strand
ACCAATCCCACCTTCAAGTTCTTCAGATAGATGTCGCGTATGGGCTTGCGCGCATCGCCTTTTATCTCGTATATGGCATCGGCGCGCTGCATTTCGCAGTTCTCCATGAAGATGTCATGTATGGGTGTTATGCGTGTCTCGTATGTCGGCACAAGGTTCTTCCATTGATACAGCACGTCGGTGTCTATCTCAAACATACGTCCGGCGCACGTTCCCTTGCAGTTCTTCATATATACATGGTGTATGAAACCGCCGCGTCGATGGTTCGTCTTCAGGTACATCATGCGGAACACGCTGTCCGTTGCCTCGCAGTTCTCCATGTAGATGTTGCGCACTCCGCCACTCATCTCGCTGCCTACGCCGAGGAAGCAGTGCCCTTTCACCACCTTGCAGCGGCGTATCACCACGTTCTCCGTAGGCTGGTTCACACGCCATGCGTCGCGGTTGCGTCCCGACTTTATCACTATCGCGTCGTCGCCCTGGTCGAACTGGCAGTCCTCCACCAGCACGTTGCGCGTCATTTCCAAGTCAATGCCGTCGTTGTTGTGGTTGTGAGCATACACCTTCAGGTTGCGTGCTATGCCGCCGTCGCACAGAAACAGGTGTATAGTCCAGAATGGTGAACCATTGATGCGGAAGCCATCCAATAGAACATTCTTGCAGCGGTTGAAGTGAATGAGGTGTGGGCGCATATTGTTCTTGCCCACAGCCATTTGCCTTTGCTCCACAGGCACGTCTGTTGAGCCCCATGTATATAGTTGTTTAGAGGCTTCCAGATGCTCTTTCGGGCGTTTGAACCACGGTGTCCAGCCCTTGATGCGTGGCTGTAACTTTCCCGTTCCCGTGATGGCGATGTTCTCACAGCCAAACGCATAGAGCAACGGGGAGTAGTTAAAGCACTCCAGTCCCTCCCACGAAGTCTGCACAGCGGGCAGGTACTCGAGGTAATTATCGGAGAAGACGAGCACCGCGCCCTCCTCAAGGCGGAGGTTAACGTTGCTCATGAAGTGTATGGGACCAGTGAGCCATTCGCCCTTTGGTACCACCACCAGTCCGCCGCCAGCTTTGTTGCACGCCTTGATGGCTTTCTCTATCGCCTTTGTGTTGCTGTATTCCCCACCCGGTTTCGCACCGTATTTCGTTATGGGGAAGCGTTTCTCCGGGAATACGAACTCTTTTATTGGCTCCATGGCAAAGGGTGCCTGCACCGTGTGCGTTATGTACTGTGCCTCCAGTTTCTTCGCTGCCGAGGCTGAAATGTGGAACAATGCGCACATTATGGCGCAGATAAGTGGAAAAGTTTTAGTCATGTTAGTATAGTTGTTAAATACGATGAATGCTGCGTGAGTGCTTTGTCAGACCAGCCGTTAGGTTACAACAGCTTCCCAAGAAATGCCGTCACCTGCTCTGCAAACGCCCTCATGCCAGCCACGGAGGGGTGCCCTTGCTGTTTGTCTATGCCTTTGAGGTCGAGACACGGTATGCCGTAATGCCGGCAGATGGTGTGGACAGACTCGTTGATAGACTGTCGCAGTCCGTCGTTGAGAATGAATACGATGCGCGCCGTGGGGTAGTTGGCGCGCAGGTCGTGCAGCAGTTTCGCCATGGCGGGGCGGAAGTAGTACAGCTCCTCGCGTGTCCAGTTGCCGTAAACATATTCCCCTATCGGCGCGCCGGCCCAGCTGTCGTTAGTCGCTCCGCACACCAGTATCACGTCGGGGTTACCCAATTTGTTGCTGCGCGTTATGAAGGCGCGGTCGGAATAGTCTTGGTGCACACCCTGCTTGTCCTTGTATCCTGTGTAACACACGGTGGAACCAGAGTAGGAATTGTTCAGTTCCAGTTTGCCCTTCATGCCCTTTATCACCTGGTGCCACCATGTCTGCTCCACCTGTCGCACGTCATTGTTGCGGTGCAGCTCCTTGTTCTCGGGGCGGAAATACCATATAAGGTTAGTGTCGGGCGTGAGACAACCCTCGTAGGTGGAGTAGCTGTCGCCGAGGATGGAGTAGGAGAGCGTGTCTTTGGCGGCCCTGTCGCCTGCGAAGGCAAGCATGGCGACAAGCAGCGAAAGGCCCATTGTCAGTAGTCTTTTCATGTCTTTTTGTTGTGGTTTATAAGTTATTGGTTTTCATGCTCTTGCAAAACGCCCTGCAAAAGCATAGCTATTGCGTGGTAAAAGCATAGCTATTACATTGTAATCACATAGCTATTAGATTGTAATCGCTATGCTTTTGCGTTGCGGCAGCTTCCGTGCCGCGTCGTGCCGCGTGCCGTCTATGGCAGGATTTTCACCACCTTCGGTGCGGCAATGGGTTGCAGTGTCCGTGCCAGTTGCTCGCGCGCGTTGGTCTGTG
Source organism: Prevotella sp. (assembly GCA_022773825.1). GTDB lineage: Bacteria > Bacteroidota > Bacteroidia > Bacteroidales > Bacteroidaceae > Prevotella. The sequence continues at coordinate 20,846 of JALFOF010000060.1, read as the reverse complement.
CGATGTCTATATTCTCTTTTGTCATACACCTTTCCAGCATACTGCGGCGTGCTTTCTCGTACATCGCCTTGCGGTCGGCATTGCTCCACTTCCCCGTCTCAAAGAAAGAACGCGTGCGCGCCTCGTCAATGAAGTTGTAGTCCAGCAGCTGCACCTCCGGCACGGTCACGAACACCGTGTCCTTCTCTGTCCTTATCCAGTCGGCGGAGCATCCGCGCAGGTCTATGCCTATGCGCAGAGTGCCGTAGTATATGCGTACCAACTCATCGTCGGAGAAGAAGCCAGTGCGCGTGGTGTCGATAATTTCCTCATCGTTTATGGCGAGAAACTCCCACTGTCCGATGCCCCGTACGCGCTCTATGATGGTCGGCGTGCAGTCTATAGAGTTGTCGTTGCCCAGTGTCAGCCGGCTCGCCTTGACGGTATGCAGCAACCATGCCGCCGCCGCTATCGTGGCAACAACGGCGATGCACACGGCGTACACCGTGAGACGGTTCATGCCGCTATTCAGTTTTCCTAAGAATTTTATCGGACCTGCCATTGTCGGTGAATGAAATCGTTATGTTACTTTCTGTAAATCCCAAGGACTGTATTATGGGTATCAGCTGTCGTGCCGCGCTCTCCTGCGCCATTGCCGTTATATTCATCCGCGGAATGTCACGCTCTATCATGTCGCGCCCTTGCCTTTCGTATGCCAGTAGCTCCTCGTCGCTGAAGCGGCTGCGCGTCAGAGCCACGTACTGCTTTATGCCATCGTGGTCTATGTGCGTCTCCGTTATCACGATGTCGGGCTGCGGCAACAGCACCTCCACCTTGTCCTTGTGGCGCAGGATGTCGGCCTCGGTGAGCTTGCTGAGGTCTATGCTCGCCTTTATGGTGGCGTAGAGTGGTATCGCCACCTTGCGTTTGCCGGCGGGAATGTTGACCGACAGCTCCTTGCCCAGCACCGTTCCCGACAGCTTCACCGCATCGTCGTGCGTGATAATCTTGCGCACTCTCAGTTCCGCCACGTTGAGGCGCGAGCACCGTTGTATCTGCATCGCCATGTAGGGTATGGTATCTATGCGCGCCGTGTCGGGGCGGTTGCCGTCGCCAGCGCCGCCGCAGCCGCGTAATGTCAGCGCGATTATGATGCCGAGTGGCAGCACCACAGCGAGAAAAAGAATTATAATGCGAATACGTTTCATCACGCCGCAAAGTTATAAAAAAAATGTCGAAAGGCTTACAAAACCACGGCTAAAATGTTTTTTTAACGCCTTTGTGAAAAAATAATACGGTGTTTATGCTGTTTTTCCAGAAAAAAGCATTAACTTTGTCCCCGAAAAGAAATTCACAGGAACAATATGAATAATACAGGAGCAACGATACAGGCAGAGGAGAAAAAGTCTCTGAACTTCATAGAACAGAAGATAGAGGCAGACCTCGCGGCGGGAAAGAACGGCGGGCGTATGCAGACGCGCTTCCCCCCAGAGCCTAACGGCTACCTGCATATTGGTCATGCAAAGGCGATAGCGATGGACTTCGGCGCGGCAGAGAAGTATGGCGGTGTGTGCAACCTCCGCTTTGACGATACCAACCCGCAGAAGGAAGACGATGAATATGTAGAGGCCATAAAGAAAGACATACAATGGCTGGGCTACAAATGGGGCAAGATATGCTATGCCTCAGACTATTTCCAGCAGTTGTGGGACTTCGCCGTGGCGCTGATAAAGCAGGGCAGGGCATACGTGGACGAGCAGACGGCAGAGCAGATAGCAGCCCAGAAAGGCACGCCGACGCAGCCGGGGCAGAACTCTCCCTATCGCGACAGGCCTGTGGAAGAGAGTCTGCGTCTCTTTGAGGAAATGAACTCCGGGCGTATGCAGCCGGGGAAGATGGTGCTAAGGGCTAAAATCGATATGGCGAACCCTAATATGCACTTCCGTGACCCCATAATGTATCGTGTGATGAACATACCACACTATCGTACGGGGGATAAGTGGAACGCATACCCTATGTATGACTTCACGCACGGACAATCGGACTTTTTCGAGGGAGTGACGCACTCACTGTGTACCCTTGAGTTCGTAGTTCACAGACCGTTGTACGACCTTTTCGTGGACTGGTTGAAGGAGACACGCGGCGAAACGGCTGATATGGACGATAACCGCCCGCGCCAGACTGAGTTCAACAAGCTCAACCTCTCCTACACCCTCATGTCGAAGCGCAACCTGTTGCTGCTCGTCAAGGAAGGACTCGTGAGCGGATGGGATGACCCGCGAATGCCGACTATCTGCGGCTTCCGCCGCCACGGCTATTCACCAGAGTCCATAAACAAGTTTATTCAGAAGATAGGCTACACCACGTTTGACGCACTTAACGAGATAGCTTTGCTTGAAAGCTCTGTGCGGGAAGACCTCAACACGAGGGCAGAGCGAGTGGCAGCCGTGCTGAACCCGCTGAAACTGGTGCTCACAAATTACCCCGAGGGGCAGACAGAGCAGATGGTGGCGGTGAATAACCCGGAGGACCCGGATAGCGGAACGCATGAGGTGACATTCTCAAGGGAACTTTGGATAGAGCGCGATGACTTCATGGAAGACGCGCCAAAGAAGTTCTTCCGCCTCGGACCTGGTAAGGAGGTGCGACTGAAGAACGGATATATAATAAAGTGCCCGGAAGAAAACTTCTGCAAGAAAGATGCTGAGGGGAATATCATAGAGGTGTATGCCGAGTACGACCCCGACACAAGAAGCGGTTTGCCTGGTGCCGACCGTAAGATAAAGGGCAAGACGTTGCACTGGGTAAGCGTAGCGCACTGCCGCAAATGTGAGGTGCGCCTCTATGACAGACTGTGGAACGTGGAAAACCCACGCGACGAGAAAGCTCGACTGACGAAGGAAGAAGGGCTCACAGACCTTGAGGCAATGAAGCGCATGATGAACCCCGACTCGCTGAAAGTGCTAAAAGACTGCTACATAGAAGAGTGGGCGGCAGACAAGAAACCTGGCGACTATCTGCAGTTCCAGCGCATCGGTTACTTCATGCCCGACACTGACACCACACCAGAATACCCCGTGTATAACCGCACTGTGGGACTGAAGGACAACTGGAAGAAGTGAGCACAGGGACACCGTCAACCGGCATCACGGTGGAAGACGATACGGAGAAGAAAGTGCGCACGGAGGTCTATGCTCTCAGTGGATGGGCTATAAGCAGAAGGCAACCAAGCTATAAGACGATAAGCCAAACAGACAAGCACCATGACTTCAAGCGACTTCAATAAGTACATTAAATCCTCCGAGTTCAGAGCCCTGCTCGCACAGTACGAGAACGCTTTGAAAACAGGCGAAATGGTGTTCCTCGACTCTGATGACATCGTAGATATCGCGGAGTATTACCACATCGCCGGAGAGATAGAGAAAGCGGAGGAAGCGGCAGACTACTGCCTGTCGCTGTACCCGAATGAGTCCGCGCCGTTGCTGTTCAAGGCTCGCATGGCACTCGTAGACTATTGTGACGTGGACATGGCAAGGTCTTTTCTTAACCAGGTAGAAGAGGAAGACGAAAGTCTTGAGACTGTCTATGTGACGGCAGAGATTATGATGAACGACGTAGGAGTGCGCAAGGCCGACGAATATCTGCAAGAGAAGTACGCGAGTTTCATGGAAGGAAACTATGTGCTGGACTGCGATGACGAAATGGACGAGGAAGAGGATACGCCAGACTTCGCACTCGATGTGGCGATGATGTACTGCGAGCACGGCTATGATGAATACGCCGAGAAGTGGATGGAGAAAACATCCATACCTGAAGGCAGCGCTGCCACGGACTATTACGACACCTGGGCGAGGATATACATGGCGCAGTCACGATGGGACGAGGCGGTGGTAATGATAGATAAACTCATAGACATTGATGCCTATAGCGTCCACGCATGGCTCATGATGAGCGAGGCACGGTTTAATCAGGTGCAGTATCAGGAAGCATTGCAGAGTGCGGAATATGCCGTTGCCATAGCTCCTGACGCTCCGGAACCATACATAACGCGCGGTAATTGCCTCTATGCCCTCAACCATCTCGAAGCAGCGCAAAAGAGCTTTGAACGCTATTTGGAAATATGCCCGGAGGAACCCGTCGGCGAACTGTTGCTTGCTTCGACCCTCTTCTGCTTGAAGAAAACGCAAGAGGCTTTCGAACACGTCAAGGTGCTGATAAAGAACTTCGACTATCTGCCTGTGGCACAGGCGAGAGATGCCCTCAAAACCAGTGCCTCCATAGCGGCAAAGGCTGGTGATATAAGTTTAGCAATGGATTGCTGTGAACGGCTGGAGGACTTGGATGATGGCACTGAGGAAGCTGACCTTATACGTGGGTCGGTGTACCTTGAAGCCAATGACATCGGGATGGCTATGAAGTACTTCAGCAAGGTGTCGGCAGAGACAGACTATTCACCGCAGACGGTGTCGCGCATCGGCGTGATTTGCTATGAGGCAGGACTGCTGCTGTTGGCGTATCAGATGCTGAAAGAGGCGATAAAGCCATACGAAGAGGTGGGGTTGGAGGACTGCCCTCCGCAGACAATAGCCTTCCTGACGGGGGCTTGCCGCAACCTCGGCAACAGGGATGAGTACCTGTATTATTTGAAACATGCCGTAAGAATTGCGCCACTTGACACGGCAAGCGTGCTCGGCGACTACTTTCCACCAGGTACGGAGGTACGGGACTATTGGGAAATAGAACAGAAAAGGAAAGACGAAAAATAGAAATGACCCATAGGCTGGGGAGAAGAAGATATGACATATTGACCCTTCATGTTTGTAAGTATATATATTATGGTGAAAAGCCAAGAAAAAAATCTGGTCAGTGCCGTAGCGTATTCTTCCCAGCCTTTTTGTATTAAATAAAAAATAACCATATCATGCTTGAACAACTGTTATCCAACATCGGATACCTTGAAGTCTTTATCGGGATGCTTCTGGAAAGCACCGTGATACCAGTGCCGTCGGAAATATTCGTCCCCCCTGCGGCTTATCAGGCTGCGGCAGGTGTGCTTGATGTGTGGCTCGTGATTTTCTTCGCCACACTCGGAGCGGACTGCGGCGCTGTAATCAATTATGTTGCCGCGTACTACCTCGGCAGACCTATCATATACAGCTTCGCCAACAGCCGTTGGGGGAAGATGTGCCTGCTCAACCAGGAAAAGATAGAGAGGGCGGAGCGTTACTTTGACGAACATGGCGTGGTGGCAACGCTGACAGGACGTCTCGTGCCGGTTATACGACAGCTTATCTCCGTGCCGGCAGGATTGGCAAAGATGAACTTCTGGCGCTTCCTGCTCTACACCACACTGGGCGCTGGTACATGGAACTGCGTGCTGGCGGCGATAGGCTATCATTTGCATTCCGTGGTGCCAATGGACCAGTTAGACGAAAAGGTAGCGGAATATTACGACTATATAAAGTTCGGTATATTGGCCGCGATAGTGCTTGTTGTAGCATATTTCGTAGTTAGGAAATATTGTAAAAAGAAAGTGAACGAATAACAAGAAATAGAACGAAAAAGCGCACAAAATACACAAGAAATGACCGATGTCAATATAAATTTCAGTAAAAAACGTGCTATTTTCAAAAATATTTGATGAAAAGTTTGCAACAATCAGTAAAATGTTGTAACTTTGCAATCGTTATCCTGAATACAATCTTTTTACCTTAAACAAAGCTAATACCTATTGAGATTGAAACTCTTACACCGTGAGGTGTGGGAGTTTCGTTTTTTATCGCACTTCAAGATACGATAACTGTTCACCAAATTGCAGACATTTAGAGAGGCTTGTGCACCCTTATGCTGTGTGTTTTGTGTGTTGTTACAAGCCCGTCGCCGTGCGTTATAGCATCCGCCTGCAAGGAAGAAGAGCGGTGTTAATGCCTGTCGGGACATAAAAAAATGGCAAATAGTTTGCTCAATCGGCTATTTTTTCGTAACTTTGCACCGTTATATATGCGTCACTATTAGTAGGGTATGTGACGAATGAAATATAAATAACAAACAAACATATACAAATGAACATTTCATACAAATGGCTTAAAGAGTACGTTGACTTCGACCTTACCGCGGAAGAGGTATGCGCAGCGCTGACAAGTACTGGTCTTGAGGTTGACGCACTGGAGGAAGTCCAGACCATTAAGGGTGGGTTGAAAGGGCTTTACGTTGGCAAGGTGCTCACCTGCGAGCCCCATCCCAACTCAGACCACATGCATATATGCACAGTGGACCTCGGCAAGGAGGCGCCATCGCAGATAGTATGCGGCGCGCCAAACGTGGCTGCGGGACAGAAGGTTATAGTGGCAGACCTCGGATGTAAGCTCTATGACGGTGACAAGGAGTTCGTAATAAAGAAGTCTAAGTTGCGTGGCGTGGAGTCAAACGGCATGATATGCGCCGAGGACGAGATTGGTATAGGTACTGACCACGCTGGAATCATAGTGCTTCCAGAGGACGCTACCGTTGGTATGCCGGCCGCGGAATACTACAATATAGAAAGTGACTGGCTGATAGAAGTTGACATTACCGCCAACCGTGCGGACGCTCTGTCGCACTATGGCGTGGCGCGCGACCTCTATGCGTGGCTTGTTCAGAATGGTTATGAGACAAGTCTGCACCGTCCATCATGTGATGCCTTTATGGTAGATGACAGTAATCTCCCCGTGGAGGTGGAGATAGTGAACACCGAAGCCTGCCGCCGCTATGCTTGTGTAAGCCTCACTGACTGCGAGGTGAAGGAGTCACCAGAGTGGCTGAAGAATAAACTCACGGTGATAGGGCTACGTCCAATCAATAATATTGTGGACATAACAAACTACATTATGATGGCTTACGGTCAGCCGTTGCACTGCTTTGACGCTGACATGGTTACGGGACACAAGATTATTGTCAGAGACGATAACGAGGGAAAGAAGTTCGTTACCCTCGACGGCGAGGAGCACATCCTTGGTGAACACGACCTTGCCATCTGTAATACAGAAGAGCCGATGTGCATAGCAGGCGTGTTTGGCGGTAAGGGCTCCGGCACATACGAGACGACAAAGAACGTGGTGTTGGAGTCCGCGTACTTCCATCCCACGTGGATACGCAAGTCAGCACGCCGTCACGGCCTGTCAACCGATGCTTCGTTCCGTTTCGAACGCGGCATAGACCCTAACGGAACGATATACGCCCTCAAGCAGGCTGCAATATTATGCAAGGAACTTGCGGGCGCAAAGGTGAGCATGGAGATAAAGGATGTCTATCCAAACCCGATAGAAAACCCAAAGATGCGTCTGGATTATGAGTATGTTGACAGACTGATAGGCAAAAAGATAGGCAACGATACCATAAAGAGCATACTGAAAACGCTTGAGGTTGAGGTAAACGCCGAGGACGAAACAGGCCTCGATATCACCGTGCCGGCATACCGGGTTGATGTGCAACGCCCCTGCGATGTGGTAGAAGACATATTGCGAATATATGGATATAACAACGTGGAGATACCCACACAGCTCAAGTCTTCACTTGTGGTGAAAGGCTTTGAGGACCAGAGGCATAAGCTGATGAACCTTGTTGCGGAGCAACTTGTGGGCGCTGGCTTCAACGAAATACTCAACAACTCGCTGACAAAGGGTGCGTATTACGCCGACTTAAAGGCTTATCCTGCCGATAAACTGGTGTCAATCGTCAACCCATTGTCGTCAGATCTCAACGTGATGCGCCAGTCATTGCTCTTTGGAGGACTTGAAAGCATCATGCGCAACGCCAACCGCCGTATGGCAAACCTGCGTTTCTTTGAGTTCGGAAACTGCTATCGCCACGACAATGATAAGCGTGATGACGAGAATCCGATGCGTGCTTACACAGAAGAGAGTCACCTCGGGCTGTGGATTACGGGTAAACACATTGAAGGCTCGTGGATGTTGGCAGACCAGGATAGTTCTTTCTACGAGCTGAAGGCGCACGTTGACAACATACTCCGACGCATAGGAGTGCCACAGGGGATGCTTGTGGCAGAGAAAACGGAGAACGATGTCTTCGCCGTCGGCACGACATTGAAGAACCGTGGCGGCAAGGTGCTCGTGGAAATGGGTATCGTCAGCAAGAAGATACAGAAGCAGGCGGATATTGACAGGGAAGTGTTCTTTGCCGACATCAACTGGACACAGGTAACGAACATGGTTAAGAAAGCTACCGTACACTTTACGGAAGTGCCGAAATATCCGGCCGTAAGCCGCGACCTCGCATTGCTGCTCGACAAGAACGTGGAGTTTGCGGAGGTAGAGAAGGTAGCGCGCCAGACGGAGAAGAAGCTCCTTAAGAGCGTGGTACTGTTCGATGTGTACGAAGGGGACAAACTGCCAGAGGGCAAGAAGTCTTACGCTGTCAACTTCATCTTGCAGGATACAGAGAAGACTATGGGCGACAAGCAGATAGACGCCGTTATGAATAAGCTCATCGCAAGCCTCAAGAAACAACTCAATGCCGAGCTGCGATAACCTGCGATGGCATGAAGAAAGAAATAAAAAACAATATAACAATTAACCAAATACAAACCAATGGGAAGAGCATTTGAATACCGTAAAGCTGCAAAAATGAAGCGCTGGGGACACATGGCAAAGACTTTCACACGTCTTGGCAAGCAGATTGCCATAGCAGTGAAGGCTGGTGGCCCCGACCCGGAGACCAATCCTACGCTGCGTTCTATCATAGCAACGTGTAAGCGCGAGAATATGCCGAAGGACAACATTGAGCGTGCCATAAAGAACGCACAGGGAAAAGACCAGTCTGACTACAAGGAAGTGACCTACGAGGGATATGGCCCTCACGGCATAGCCATATTCGTGGACACCCTTACGGACAACACCACGCGTACAGTCGCTGACGTCCGCTCCGTGTTCAACAAGTTCTCTGGTAACCTCGGCACCACAGGCTCTCTGTCATTCCTCTTCGACCACAAGTGTGTCTTCACCTTTAAGAAAAAGGATGACATAGACATGGACGACCTTATACTGGAGCTTATCGACTACAACGTGGACGATGAGTTTGATGAGAACTACGATGAGGAGAAAGATGAAACCACAATCTCTATCTACGGCGACCCCAAGTCTTATGCCCAGATACAGCATTTTCTTGAGGATAAGGGCTTTGAGGAAATTGGTGGAGAGTTCACATACATCCCCAATGACGTCAAGGACGTAGATGCGGAGCAGCGTGCTACCATCGACAAGATGGTGGAAAAGCTCGAGGAGTTTGACGATGTGCAGACGGTGTTCACTAACATGAAACCTGCCGAAGAATAGTTTTCAACGCCCGTTACCTACCTTCTCGCCACAGGCGCAAGGGTAGGAAGCGGGCATTTCTTGTATTACTAACTAACTAAATGCTATAACCTGATGAAGAGACTGATTAATTTACTATTTGCGTTGGTTGCTGTCATTGCTATCAATGCGCAGGGTTGGGACGATGCTCTTTACAAACAGATAGAGAGTCGCATTGTCGCACCGACATTCAAGGACAAGACTTACCGTATAACCAAATACGGAGCGTCAGTGAAAGCCAGTGCCGCAAAAAACCAGAAGGCCATCAATGCCGCTATTGCCGCGTGCTCCAAGAAGGGCGGAGGCACGGTGGTAGTGCCTGCGGGAACATGGAATACCGGTGCGATACTTATGCAGTCCAACGTCAATCTCCGCTTGGAGAAAGACGCGACGCTACTCTTTGCGTATGACCCAGACCTCTATCCGCTTGTCAAGACACGCTGGGAAGGACTGGATTTAATGAACTATTCCCCCTGCGTATATGCCTACCAGGCAGAGAATATCGCCATCAGTGGCGAGGGAACGCTTGACGGCAACGGCGAGAACGATACGTGGTGGCAGTGGTGCGGAGCTAAGAAATATGGCTTCGAGGATGGCAAGACCCCCCAGAGTCAGGCGATGCCATGGTTCGGTGACGAGCGTTTCGGTAAGGATTCGCTTGGCAATGTCCTCTCAAACCGCAACACATTGTTGCAGATGTCAGACCTTGGCGTGCCCACGGAAGAGCGTATCTTCGGCAAGGGCCATGGCATGAGGCCGCAGCTTGTAAACTTCTACGAGTGCAAGAACATACTCATTGAGGATGTCACCATGCTGCGTTCACCCTTCTGGGTAATAACCCCAACGCTGTCAAAGAACATCACCGTGCGCAGGGTGAAGGTGATAAACGACGGTCCTAACGGCGATGGATGCGACCCCGAGTCATGTGAGGACGTGCTGATAGAGGACTGTTACTTCAAGACCGGCGACGACTGCATAGCAATAAAGAGCGGTCGTAACGGCGATGGCAGACGCACACCAGTGCCCTCTCAGAACATAATAGTACGCGGATGCACCATGGCAGACGGTCACGGCGGCGTGGTGCTCGGTTCAGAAATCAGCGCAGGCGTGAGGAATGTCTTTGCCGAGAACTGCAAGATGGATTCACCCAACCTCGACAGGGTGCTGAGGATAAAGACCAATACCTGCCGCGGCGGCGTGACAGAGAATGTATATATGCGCAACGTTGAGGTGGGACAGTGCCGCGAGGCGGTGCTGCGCATCAACCTTGTCTATGAGCCCAAGGAGCGCGCGAAGCGTGGTTTCATCCCTACCGTGCGCAATGTCTATATGGAAAACGTCACTTGTCAGAAGTCAAAGTACGGCATTCTGCTTAACGGATTGGACGACTACGACAACATATATAATATAAATATAAAGAACTGTAGCTTCAACGGCGTGACGGACGAGAAGGTGCGCCGCACGGGAAAGAGCCACAATATAAACTTCGACAACCTCCGCATCAACGGTGAATTGGTGCTTTCGCAGCCCCCTTTCGCTCATTACTCCGAGTGGATGGCTTGGAGTGAGATACAGAGGGTGCCTCAACCCTACTACCTTGACTTCACCGACCCGAAGAAAAGGCCCAACGGCAAGTGGAGCTACGTTATGGGTATAGAGCTTGAAGGCATAATGGACGCTTACCAAGCCTACCTCAACCCCATCTTCAAGGACTACGTAGTGGAGTACCCAAAGAAGATGATAACGGAGAAAGGCGAGATTACCGGCTACAAGTTCGCTGACTACAACCTCGACAATGTCCGTACCGCGCGCTTCATACTGCGCTGCAACCGCCTCTTCCCCCATAAAGGTTCGGAGATAGCTTTGCAGACATTGTTCCGCCAGTTGGAGCAGCAGCCGCGCACGAAAGAAGGCGTATGGTGGCACAAGGAAATCTACAGCAATCAGGTATGGCTTGACGGCATCTTCATGGGACTGCCTTTCTACACCCTCGGTGCCGAGGAACTGCGTGGCAAGAAGATGGCAACCAAGTATTACGACGATGCCGTTGACCAGATAGGAAAGACCTTCAAGCGCACGTATGATGCCAAGACCGGGCTGTGGAAGCACGCCTGGGACGAGACGCACTCCATGTTCTGGGCTGACAAGGAGACGGGATTGTCAAAGCATACCTGGGCAAGGGCTATGGGATGGTTCACCATGGCTATGGTGGAGATACTCGACGCCCTGCCAGAGAACTACGCACGCCGCGGAGAGGTCATTGATATGCTTCAGCAAGCCATGACGGCGGTGGTGAAATACCAGGACAAGAAGAGTGGCGTGTGGTATGATGTGATGGACGTTAAGGACGACCGCAACTACCTTGAGTCCACCGCTTCCAGCATGTTCGCCTACTGCTTGCTCAAGGGCGCGCGCCTCGGATATCTGCCCACGCAGGACAACTGGGCGGCAGGCGTGAAGCAAGCACCGCTCTGCGAGGCCGCTAAGGCAGCAGGGGCAGACAAGATAGACTTCAAGGCCGCTGGCGTGAAGGCCTACAACGGCATTATCAATAACTTCATAAAGGTCAATGATGACAAGACCATCTCTCTCACACGCTGCTGCGCTGTCAGCGGACTGGGCCCCAACAAGAGCCCCAATCGAGACGGTTCTTTCGAGTATTATATGTCTGAGCCCATACGCGACAACGACGCGAAGGGCATAGGTCCATTCATCTGGGCTTCGCTTGAGATGGAGCGCGACGGCTACAAGGCAGGCTTCTAAACCACAAGAATTACAAAAGGGAATGTTTGCGACCGCGTCATGGCACGGGTCGCAGCCATTCCCTTTTGCGGTTTCTTGTAATGATATAATCGTACATCCTCATTAAGAATCACGTATTATGAACCACATCAAGTCCTTTCTCTTTATTATGATGGCAATGGTGTCATTGTCAGTGAGTGCCTCCAAGGCTGTACACTTCATGCGTCAGGTCACTCTGGAGAGCGGCAGGGAAGTGACCGTTCATCCAGTTGGCGACGAATACTTGCACTATCTCGTCACTACCGAAGGGGAAGTGGTGGTGGAAGAGAACGGCAGATACCGTCTCGCCACCATGCTGGAGGTGGAGAACCTCAAGATACAGTCGCAGCAGTACAGTGCCACCTTGCGTGCGAGGATGCAGGGGTTAGGCATCGGTTCCCCCCTTACAGCCGAGGGAATATACACTCCCAAACCTTTCCCGCACATGGGAAGACCGAGGGCTCTCGTAATCATGGTTGCCTATTCCGACATTGACTTCATCTATACCAAGGCCGAAATAGACAGCGTTTTCAACGCAAGAGAGTACAATGCCGATGACGACTTCAAGAGCTACGGCTCCATGGCGCAGTATTTTGACGATTGCAGCCAAGGCAATTTCCGCCCACAGTTCGACTTAGTCGGGCCCTACACCCTCGACAATGAGCAGCAGGTGTACGGTGGAGTAACTGACAGGGTTGACTCCCTTGTGATTCACGCCTGCCGCAAGGCAGAGGCTGACGGGGTGGACTTCAGCCAGTACGACACTGACGGCGACGGTTATCTCGACCTTGTCTATGTCCTCTATTCTGGCTATGGCGCCTCTATGGGAGCCGACGAGTATGTATGGCCATGCTCCGGCTGGCTGATTCCGTCTAAAGACAATGTCTTCGGCGGCAAATACCTGTTCCGCTACTCCGTCAGCCCAGAGTTGTTCGGAGACCCTTACGTGGAGAAAGTATTGCAGATAGACAGCCCGAAGCTCAACGGCATAGGCGTTGCGGTGCACGAATTCAGCCACGTCCTCGGTCTGCCAGACATATATCCCACCTTGCAGTGGCTTACCGAGGACTATTATTACGACGTGCTGAAATATGACAACCAGTCCATGGAGGACTGGGATGTCATGGACAATGGCGAGAACATAAACAACGGCTTCGACCCCGTGCCCTACACCGCGTGGGAAATGGAGCTGATGGGCTGGACGGAGAAGATGGACACGCTCAAGGAACGCTGCGAGGTGTCGCTCACACCGATAATCTACGGCGGTTCCGGCAAGCGCATAATGAACGACAACGACCCCACGGGCAACGAGTACTGGATATTGGAAAACGTGCCGGCAGGCAATGATGCGGGATGGTATCGCGCCATGCCGGGAAGCGGAATGCTCGTCACACACATCAATTATGACAAGAACGAGTTCCGCTACGCCCCGAACAACGTGCCGGGTGCCCCGCGCATGACATTGATACCTGCCGACGGAGAGTTGCTTAGCAGCTACAGGTCATCCTTGAGTCGCACAGACCCGAAGTATATGTCGGTAGCGCAAATCCGCGCCAACATGAAGTGCGACTCGTACCCTTTGGTTACGGAAGACACCCTTGTGACCTCGCTGACGGATTACAGGGCATACACTGGCACGGTTGACAAGCCCATCACCGCCATCACCAAACAGGCGGACGGCACGATTACCTTCAAGTTCATGGGCGGCAATCTCATTATGGGCGACGTGAACATGGACGGCAGCGTCACCGTGGCTGACGCCAATGTCGTGGTGAACCGTTTCCTTGGCAATACAACAGGTGATTTCGACACGGAAGCCGCCGACCTTAACGACGATGGCGAGATTACCATAGGCGATGCCAATGCCATCGTCAATATGTACCTTGAGAAGTAGGACAGCTTGGCGCACGTCGGGCAAACCCGTGCGCAAGGCATAGCGATTACACTGTAAAAGCATAGTGATTACGATATAAACACTATGCTTTTACAGTGTAATCGCTATGCTTTTACTACGACGCATCCTTAACCCCAAATCGGTCATTAGACCACAAAAGTTCAAAACTTCTTGTTTTTGTGTTGTTTAGGCTCTAATGACCGATTTGGGTTAACCTCCGTTTTATGATGAATGTCGGCAGTAGTCATACATCTACGACTTATTCCTCAAAAAAGCATATTAAAATTTGCGTAATAGGAATTAATGGCTTAATTTTGTGGCAGAAACAAATGTTATGTTTCTGCCTACGTCTATTTACTAATCTATTAAACGACAGAATCATGAAACAGAATTTTATTTTCAGGTTATTCTCATCAGTGGCTGTTGTCGCGGTGACTCTTGCCACTTTCTCGTGCAGCGACGATGATAATACTCCCCCCACATCTTCTGAGGCGGTAGAATTTACTGCTACTACAGCAGTGCCATCAGGGTATAGTTATGGCATAACGAATGACAAGAGTGGCAACACCTATTTTGTGGCAGACGCTAACGGTGACGGCACAGGCGAGATAACCAAGATTGGGTTTGTATTGCCGAAGGCAGCAGCGAGAAGTGAAGCCGCTGTTACTAATGGCACAGCCTTGTTTGGGGGGCAGCAGGTACGTAGCATAACGATAGACGGTGTTACCTACAAGTTCGCTGCAAAGGCCAATGGTAAGATAGACGTTACCATTGTGTGCGCGGGTCAGGCACAGACGATAGCAGACGTAGCGGTATCGTCCCTCCTCGGTAATACAGCTACGGGTGTAAACACGTTCTCTGAGAAGCTGAAGGCGGCGTTTGCGCAAATCAGCAACGCGACAGACATCATAGCCCTTGCTAATGAGAAAATATCGGACGACTCCAAACTCAAGAAGGAGGTAGAGGCGATAGCGCAGTCAGTGGTTGGCTTGAAGAGTGACGCCAATGTGCTTAATAACAGCAAGACCATGGAGACTGTTGTGAAAAATGTGAAAGATAAGCCCGTAGCCGTTGATACTACCGGCATTGCCGCGGCAGACACATTAGCGCTGAACAATACGGTTATAGAGGATTGGCCGGAGATACCAACAGACAGCGTGGATTGGCCGGAGACGCCGAATGACAGCGCGGATTGGAATTGGCCGGAAAAACCAGGTGATTCAATTCCAGATATGCCTCGTGACACTGTTATACAAGAGCCGGTATGGCCGGTTGAACCAACAGATTCTGTGAAGACACCCGTCCCGGAATTTCCTAAGGACAGCCTTAGCATTACCAACTACATAAGAAGAAGTGTCCTCAGACGATAGTATTTGCGATGAACACCAGAAGTGCCGGTCCAATGACTAATTTAGAATGGATGTGACGTAGGATGGCTGACGCTTCAAGAGTACAAAAAATCCCTGCCGTGAGAAAAACTCGCGGCAGGGATTTGTCTTAGATAATATATCCTTATAAAATATCTTTCTTATAAGTAGGTGTGCATAATTAATTTTATAATGATTGTATTGGATAGTGATGCAGGATTAGTATGTGATATAAAGGAGTGTAGTGCCTCCTACTCGACTGTTATCACATGCTGATAATGCGCGGTAGGCAATGCAAGGTTTATATAAATAATTATGTACACCTACTTAGTCTTTTACTCGCCCTTTACGGCAGCTACACCTGGCAGCACCTTACCCTCAATAGCCTCAAGCAGTGCGCCACCGCCGGTAGAGATGTAAGACACCTTGTCTGCCAGACCGAACTTGTTAACACAAGCTACAGAGTCGCCACCACCGATGAGTGAGAAAGCACCCTCTGCTGTTGCCTCTGCTATTGCATTGCCGATAGCGCGTGAACCGTCGCAGAAGTTGTCGAACTCGAATACTCCGGCAGGACCGTTCCACAGGATGGTCTTGCAGCCCTTTATAGCGTCTGCAAACTTCTTCTGTGCCTCAGGACCAGCATCAAGTCCCTCCCAGCCTTCAGGTATATCGTTGGCAGGAGCAACCTTCTGGTTGGCGTCGTTGGAGAATGCGTCTGCTATGATAGCGTCGGGAGCCATAACGAGCTCTACGCCGTTCTTCTTAGCAAGCTCTTCCACACCGAGTGCAACGTCAAGCTTGTCGTCCTCGCAGATGGAGCCGCCAATCTTGCCGCCGTGTGCCTTTGCGAAGGTGTATGTCATACCACCGCAGAGGATGAGCTTGTCAACCTTGCCGAGAAGGTTTTCTATGATACCTATCTTAGAGGATACCTTTGAACCGCCCATGATAGCGATGAATGGACGTTTGATGTCGCTCAGAATGTTATCTACAGCCTGTACCTCCTTCTCCATGAGGAGACCGAGCATCTTGTTGTCTGCATCGAAATAGTCAGCGATAACGGCTGTTGAAGCGTGCTTACGGTGTGCGGTGCCGAAGGCATCCATCACCCAGCAGTCAGCGTAAGAAGCGAGCTTCTTGGCAAACTCCTTCTGAGACGCTTTCATTGCCTTCTTTGCCTCGTCATACTCTGGTGTACCCTTCTCCACACCTACTGGCTTGCCTTCCTCTTCGGGATAGTAGCGGAGGTTTTCCAGCAAGAGCACCTCGCCTGGCTTGAGGGCTGCTGCCTCTGCGTCTGCCTTCTGGCAGTCAGCAACGAACTTCACTGGTGTGCCGAGAGCTGCGGAAACAGCATCGACAATCTGACCGAGAGACAGCTCTGGCTTTACCTTGCCTTTGGGCTTGCCCATGTGTGACATGATGATGAGAGCACCACCTTTCTCAAGTATGAGCTTGAGAGTGGGCAGCGCGCCCTTGATGCGAGTGTCGTCGGTAATCTTTCCGTCCTGAAGAGGCACGTTGAAATCTACGCGTACGATGGCTTTCTTGCCTGCGAAATTGTAATCGTTGATTTTCATTGCAATAAATTTATGATATTACTAAGTTGTATTGTTGCCTGAAATGTCCGTTTGCAAAGGTACAAAGTTTTTTCCGAAATAAGGTGAACAGGGGTGTATATTTTTTGTTTTATGACAATTTTTCCGCCTTTATGTAAAGTGGAGTTTGCATTTTCCCCGCAAAAAGTTTGCGGAAAAGCGTTTTTTTAGTAATTTTGCAGGAAACAATCAACCCCGATGATAAACTACGATTTAAGCAAGATAACCACCATTGTCTTCGACGTTGACGGTGTGCTCTCCACAAGCACCATACCCATGAGCGCCGAGGGCGAGCCGATGCGTACCATAAACATCAAGGACGGTTACGCCATACAGTTAGCCGTGAAGAGTGGGCTGCGCCTTGCCATCATAACGGGCGGAAAGGATGTTTCCACCCAGAAGCGATATTCAAAGTTGGGAATGACGGACATTTACATGGGTTGCGGCGTGAAGTTGGAAGTGTATAGGCGTTATCTGGCTGAGCACGGCTTGACGGATGAGGAGGTGATTTATGTGGGTGATGACATACCTGACTACGAGGTGATGCTCGAGGCGGGATGCCCCTGTTGCCCAAAAGATGCCTGCCCAGACATCAAGGCTATAAGCCGCTACGTCAGTCCCTACGATGGCGGCATGGGATGTGCGCGTGATATCCTTGAGCAGGTGATGCGTGCCAAGGGGCAATGGCTATCAAGCGGAAAAGCTTTCGGGTGGTAGGGAGGTTAGTTGTTTAGTTGTTTAGTGGTTTGGTGGTTTGGTCGTTTAGTTGAATGTAGAAAAGAGACTGAGCCCCCAATAACCAAACTCCCAAACAACTAAACACCCCCTCCGCCCTTGTGTCTCGGGCGTCAGCCCGTGACTTAACCAAGCCACCAAACAACTAAACAACAAGATGCAATACATATACGAACATAGAGACAAGGTGCGCGATTACGAGTGCGACCTGCAAGGCATAGTGAATAACGCTAACTACCAGCATTATACAGAACACGCAAGGCATGAGTTCCTATTGTCAAAAGGCATCAGCTTTGCGGAGCTACATGAGCAGGGCATAGACTGCGTGGTGTCGGGCATAGAGATGCGCTACAAGGTGCCGCTGCGCAGCCGTGACGAATACGCGGTGCGCATAAACGTGAAGAAAGAAGGTCTGAGGTTCATCTTCTTGCAGGATATATACCGACTGCCAGACAATAAGTTATGCCTCAAGGCTAAGGTGGAGGCTGTCTGCGTAGTCAACGGCAAGTTGGGAGACTGTGACATATTAGAGAAGAGTCTATGCAACAACTGAAGCAACTATATACACAGTGGAACGGCAAGGAGCCAGAGAAGATGGAGAAATTGCCGGGCGCGGGGAGCAACCGCGAGTATTATCGTATATTCGGCGCGGAGGGCAAGACCGTCATCGGATGCAAAGGGACATCGAAGGAAGAGAACCATGCCTTCCTCGTTTTGGCGAGACATTTCACGAAACGAAAGCTGCCAGTGCCGCATATTCTGGCGTGGAGTGAAGACGAGATGCGCTATTTGCAGGAAGACCTCGGTTCACTCTCTCTCTTTGATGCCATAAAAGGTGGGCGTGACGCAGGAGGACGATATACCTTGAAGGAGCGGGAACTGCTGAAGAAGACTATACGACAGTTGCCTAACCTACAGATACGTGGTGCGCGTGGGCTGGATTTCAGCGTGTGCTACCCACAGCCACAGTTTGACCAGGACGGCGTACTCTTCGACCTGAACTACTTTAAGTACTGTTTCCTCAAGGCCACGGGACTTGACTTTCATGAGTTGAAGCTGGAAGCAAACTTCCGTCTGTTGTCGAAAGACTTGACAAGCGAGAGCACTCCGCAGCCCCTTGCCGATGGATTTCTTTACCGTGACTTTCAGGCGCGTAACGTGATGCTCGACAAAAGTGGCGAACCATTCTTCATTGACTTCCAGGGAGGGCGCAGGGGACCATGCTATTACGACGTGGCATCGTTCCTGTGGCAGGCTTCGGCACGTTACAGTGATACGCTGCGCCAAGAGTTGATAGCCGAATACTACGGTGCACTGAAGTTATATACCGAGGTGCCTACCTTCAAGTATTTCAGCGAGAGATTGCAGTTGTTCGTGCTCTTCCGCACCCTTCAGGTGCTGGGAGCATACGGTTTCCGTGGATATTTTGAGCGTAAGGCGCATTTCATAGAGAGCATACCGCCTGCGATACAGAACCTCCGTCAGCTCATGGAACGTAATAATTTCCCTTATCCTTATCTGATGGACGTACTGAAACGTCTCACGGAGTTGCCGCAGTTTGCGGTGGAGCCAGAGAAACCAGTAGCGCGCAAGGACGGGTATCGTACCACCGACAGTAATCCTTATAAGCCGTTCCCTGCTGATGGTAAGGCGACATTCTCCAAATACGACGGTAAGGGTCCGTTGGTGGTTAAGGTCTTCTCTTTCTCTTTTCATAAGGGCATACCAGAGGACGACTCCGGTAACGGCGGCGGCTACGTGTTCGACTGCCGTAGCACGCATAACCCCGGGCGATATGAGCCATACAAACAGCTGACGGGTATAGACGAACCAGTGATACGTTTCCTTGAAGATGATGGGGAAATACTGACTTTCCTCGACTCTGTCTATAAGCTCGCTGATGCTCATGTGGCGCGTTATATACAGCGTGGCTTCACTTCGCTGATGTTTTCTTTCGGATGCACCGGCGGACAGCATCGCTCCGTCTATTCCGCTCAGCACCTTGCCGAGCATATCAGCCGTAAGTTCGGCGTGGAGGTAAGGCTAGTACATCGTGAACAGAAGATAGAACAAGTGTTTCCGAGGAGGATATAGGTCAGAGGTTTTAGGTTGGAGGTTTTAGGTTGGAGGTTTTCGGTCTAAGGTTTTAGGTTGGAGGTTTTCGGTCTAAGGTCTTTGGTCTAAGGTTTTAGGTTGGAGGTTTTAGGTCTAAGGTTTTAGCTTGGAGGTTTTAGGTTGGAGGTCTTTGGTCTAAGGTTTTAGGTTTAAGGTTTTAGGTCTGAGGTTAGGGAGTTTTGCATTTGCGGGTTGGGCGCAGTGCCCATAAAACTAAAGACCTCATCACCTTATACCTCCCCACCTCACAACCTCCCAACCTCCCCACCTCCCAACCTCCCACCTTCCACCTCCCACCTCCCACCTCATAACCTTTTAACCATTAAAAAATGCCTTTGATACAATTTCTCAAGAACTGGACCCTGCCAGTATCTATGATAAGTGGGGCTTTGGCATATTTCCTATGCCGTGAGTTGCCCTTTACGGCAGAGGTAAAGGGCAACATACTCTGGATAACGGAGCTGTTGCAGCCACTGTTACTGTTTCTGATGCTCTTCGTCTCTTTCTGTAAGATAAAGCCATCAGACCTACGACCGCATCGCTGGCACCTGTGGCTGCTGCTTGCGCAGACGGTACTCTTTACACTCTGTTGTCTGCTTCTGTGGGCGTTCCCCTCCACCGATGCACGGTTGGTTATGGAGGGTTTCATGCTCGCCATAATCTGTCCCACTGCCACCGCCTGCGCCGTCGTCACGCAGAAACTCGGCGGTGATTCTGCCGCCACCACTTCATACACCATAATTATAAATATGATGGTGGCACTGCTATGCCCGCTGTTGCTTCCTTTGGCGCATCCGCAGACAGGCCTGACCTTCCTGCCAGCCTTTATGACCATAATAAACAAGGTATTCCCGTTGCTCATCGTGCCATTGTTTCTTGCATGGTTTGTGAGATACCTCATGCCCTCCCTCCACCGTGCAATACTGCGCCAGCGCGACCTCGCCTTCTATATGTGGGCGGTGTCACTCGCCATTGCTATCGCCGTGACGTGCAGGGCGTTGGCACATAGCGATGAGAGCTTGCTGCA
>JALFOF010000080.1 GCA_022773825.1 Prevotella sp. | reverse complement strand
ATCCATCCGTCAACCATCGACCTCCCCGTCATAGCGGAGCGCATACAGCGCAACAGCTCCATGACAAAGGGTGACGTGCTGGCAGTGCTCACTGAGATGGTGAGCGTGATGAAGGATGAGCTTCAGAACTCTAACAAGGTGAAGCTCAACGGTCTGGGCACCTTCTATGTGAGCCTCCGCACCAAGGGTGTCAGCGAGGAGGAGAAGTTCAATGCCAATGACAACGTGAAGGCGTTTACCGTGAATTTCCTTGCCGAGGGCAGGAAGCAGAACGGCAAGATGGTGCGCACCTTCACCGATGGCATAAAGGCGGTGAAGGCAGTCTAAGCTGCTGACGGGTATGCGGCGGAGATGCCGCTGCCCGTCGGTCTCCTGCCCCCTCGCCTTGGGGAAGAAAGCAGTGGCTTCCTACCGTGTCGGTAAGCGGTGGGAAGCCATTTTTTATCCAACACTTTCGATGTGTAGCGTAGGCTTACGGAGATAGTGTTTTAACCATCTAAAATAAAGAAAGGAGTAAGAAAGATGATTAACAACAAATGGAGCGTAATAATTAACGCTGTGCTCACGGCACTGACTTCTATTATCAGTGCGCTGACGGTGAGCTCGTGCGCGTTGTAGTGGCTGTTGCCGCGCGTCCTCCGCAGAGTATGCCCATCATTCGTGGTGTGAGGCGTATGCCGATGTTGTAGAGGGCTATGCCGAGGGCGGTGGTGGCGATGATGAGTGTGGGGTATGCCACGAGGAATGCCGCCTCGCTGTCCATGCCGGGGAGTTTTAGGAGCAGTTTGCCTATCAGGGCGTTGGGCAGCGTGTGGTAGGCAAAAAGGAAGAAGCTGCACGCTGACAAGCGGGATGGCAGGGCGCGGGCGGTGCGTCCTGCCATTGTGTATGTAAGGTGTGTAGCGTACAGGCAGCCTGTGAGTATGGCGCATTGCGTCAGGGGTTGCCACCACAGCGTGGCAACGAGCAGCAGTGCCCAGAGAAGCCATATCAGGTGTGCGTGGCGCAGCGGACGGAAGAGGGGGCGGCGGTTGGAGGCGAGCCATGTGCCGAGGGCATAGAAATAGATGCTCTCCATGCTGATGAACCAGCCGGAGCCGATGCCGAGGGCGTAGAGCACGGTGAGCAGGGGCATGAGCAGCGTGCCGCAGTGGCGGAGGGGATAGTAGAAGAGCGGGGCGAGGAGGTTGAAGATGATGAGGTTGCGCAGGAACCACAGTGCGCCGTTGATGGGGAGGGTGCCGCCGAGGATGTCCCAGAAGCAGCGCAGGAAGTCAAGGGGACGGTAGTCGCGGATGGCGGTGTAGTTGCCCGAGATGAGCGACGGCAGCAACTCCTGCGCGGCGTACCACAGTATGAGGTAGAGGGTGTTCCACAGTATGTAGGGCACTATCAGCGTGCGACAGCGTCGGCGCAGTTTCTCGGCATATCCCTGCCACGTCCACCCCTTTACGAAGAAGAGCCATGCGGATATGGCGAAGAAGAGTGGCACGGCGATTTTTGCCACGCCGTCAGAGACGAGGTGGAAGATGGTGTTGAAGACCTCCATGCCTTCTGCCTGCACACTGATTACGGTGGCGTGGATGGCGACCACCGCCACGGCGAGCGGGAAGCGCAGGGCGTTGATGCATTGTGATTGTTTGTTCAATTCCGTGATGTGTTTTTTAGCTCCTCCAGTCTCTTGTGTGCCGCGCCTTTGCTTTGGGTGTATGCGAGGATAAGGATGGTGTAGGGCAGTGAGAGGGATAGGTAGGAGAGGTCGAAGTCGCTGTCGTACCAGATGGCGATGCCGGGTTTGTGGAGGTTGCGCCAGAGCATGGTGGCGAGGATGAAGGCGAGCATCACCGTTGGTATGGCGGCGAGCATCCATGTGGGTTGTCTCCTGCGCCATGCCACATAGAGCAGTGATGCCGCGAGAATGAGCATGCTGGGCAGGCTCACCTGGAAGGTTTGCGTCTGGAAGGGGTTACGTTCGAGGAAGGTGGCGGTGTCGCCGCCCCACAGCACGTAGGGTGCGAAGAAGGCGGCGGCGATGGCTGTGATGACAGCTATGGAGATGGCCTTGGCACGCAGGCTGCTCGTGAGCCACGGGCGCAGCAGCAGTATGCCGAGCGGTAGGGCGGCAGAGAGGCGTGTGCAGGCCACGAGGGCGCAGAGAAGGGAGGTGGTGAGGGGTTGGGTGGAGAAGGTGATGCGTTGGCGCACCATGAGCAGTATGACGCAGAAGACGAGGATGGCGTTGCTCATGCCATCGCTGCGTACCACCACTTCCCACCAGTAGGCTGGCGAGCAGAGCAGCAGTAGCATATAAAAGAAGGTGGTGCGTGCGGACTGCGTGAAGTGCCGCACGCCGCAGGCGAGGAGCCAGAGGAAGGGTATCAGTCCCAGCCCCACGTCGCCGAGGAGCCAGAAGGGTATGTTGATGTACTGCCACAGGGGGAATGGCGAGGAGTAGTTGCCTATGTGTGTCTGTACGGCGTAGGGGTATTCTCCTCGGAATAGTGCGTCGAGGAAATAGGTTGTTGCCGACCAGCGGTCCACGTTGACGCTCAGCGGTTCCACTTTCCACAGTAGCAGTGCCACGGCGGCGGTGGCGGTGATGAGCAGTGCCGTGGTGGCGCGATGCCCCGGGCGGCAGCGTGCCGCGAGGTGGCAGATGGCTGCTATGAAGGCGCAGTAGGCGGCGATGAGCACCCATGGGCTGACGATGTCGGCGCGCATGGAGTATTTATATATGAAGAGGCCGTTGACGAGGAGGTATATGCCCCATTGCACGGCGTGGGGTATGGTGGGCGGCTTAGGCATGAGTCTGTTGGCTGTTTGTTATTTTATTATCGCCACCTTCGCCACGCATCCCTCGGAGCCGTCGTCGGTGGCGAGGAGTATGTTGTAAACGCCGGAGGCGCAGCGGTTGCCTGACTGGTCGCAGCCGTCCCACTGGTAGAGGGCGGAGGTGGAGCGTCCGGTGTGGACCACGGCCCCGGTGGCGGTGGTGATTTTGATGTCAGCGCCCACGGTGAGCCCCTCGAAGGTTATCATGCCCGTATAGTCGGGACGTACTGGGTTGGGGTAAACGCGTATGTTGTTTTTGTCGAGCGATGAGGGCACGGCTATGGCGTCGGTGCGCACGGAGCACAGGCCGCAGTCGGTGGAGCAGTAGAGCGTGCCCGTCTGTTCGTCGAGGGCGAGGCAGCGCACGTTATTGCTCATGATGTCGCTGTTGGCGGTGGTGTAGTTTTGCAGTTCCTCGTTGTTGTCGTCGGAGATGACATAGATGCCGTTGCCGTCGGTGCCGATGTATTTGCGTCCTGCTGAGTCGAAGATGATGCAGGTGGCATCGACGGTGGAGAGGAGGTAGTCAGCCAGTCCTGTGCCGTCGTTGCGCGCTATCTTGTATTGCTCCACGGTGTTGCCTGCGGTGCCCACGCTGTTTGCCGGCAGGTAGCAGATGCCTTTGGTGCCGCAGAGCCACACGTTGCCTTGGCGGTCGATGTTGATGTCGCGCAGGTATCCGTCGCCGCTGCTGTTGTAGAGCTTGGTGCCGTCCTGGTTGTAGTCGGGGGTATAGACGGTGAGGCGGTCGGTGGATGGCTCGTAGCAGTAGTACTCCACGTTGAGCCAGCTGAGGTTGATGAACCACAGGCGGCCTTTGCTGTCGAACTTGGCGTTGGAGAGAATTCTGCCGTCGTTGCCCGTCTTGTCTATCTCGGCGTGTGTCAGCGGTGTCCACTTGCTGTCAGTCACCTCGCCGTTGCGCAGTGTCTGTTTGAGTTGGTGCAGTCCGGTGCTTGTGCCGGAGTTGGTGACCCATAGCGTTCCCTCCTTGTCGTAGGCGGAGGTGAGCACCATCTGGTATGTCAGGCTGTTACCGTCGGCAAGGGCTTTGAGCGAGGAGTTCTTGCTGTTCCAGTGCTTCATGAAGCGTCCGTCCTTAAATTCGTATAGTCCGCTCTTTGTTGATACCATGACGTGTGAGGTGTCGCGCGGGTCAACGGTGATGTCGCTTGTGGCGACGAACTTCACGCCTGTTGCCTCCATGTCGGGTGTCTGGAAGGTGCGCCATCCGCTGGCTGGTTCGTAGGTCTGTACCACGCCGGGGTTGTTGGTATCGTTGTTGGTGCGCCACCCTGTGCTTGTGGTGTAGAGCCTGCCGTGGAGCCATTTTATGGTGAAGAAGTCGTTGGTGGAGGGCCCGTAGGGTTTCCTGCCCTTCTGCCACTGCTGCGTGTAGGTGCCGTCGTCGTCGAGGGTGTATTTCAGCAGTCCGCCGCCCTCGCCATCGCCCCAGTGGCAGGCGTGGTAGGTGTCGGTGATGTATGGTGTGGTGGTGCTGATGGTGCGTTGCCGCTGGTACTGCGTTATCTTATCCTTCACCTGCGTTGCTCGCTGACTGCTGACGGCGTGCCACTTGGACTTGTCGAGGAGGTTGTCGGTGAGTTTGCCGCGTATGGCGGTGCTGCCGTAGTTGGCGAGGGTCTTGTCGCTGACGAGGAAGAGGGAGTCGTTCTCCACCCATGCACCGTTGAATGTCGCGCCGCCCGTGGTGAAGCGGTAGGTGTCGCCGAACTCGCGTTTCTGCGTGTTCACGATGACCACGCCGTAGGGCATCACGATGTATGCGTAGCGGTCGTTGCAGAGTATGGTTTGTATCCTCTTGCTGCGTGTGGTGATTTCGTTTTCGATGGCGGCGAGGTTGGTGACACTGTTGTCCTTGGTGTCCATGAGGTCGATGTTGCCGCTGTTGTATGCTATGACGAGTTGGCGTGCCGTCTTGTTCCAGCAGATGTCGATGATGCTGTCGTTGGCAGACAGCCCGTTGGTGACATCGTAGCTGCGAAGGCTTTCGTCGGATGGGTTGTAGGCGAAGAGCCTTGCCGCCGACACGGCATAAACGGCGTTGGTGGTGGGCACCACGTGGGTGAGGTTGTCGTAGGCGTAGTGGTGCGTCCACTCGCCCAGCAGCGCCGCGTGGAGGGGTGTGCGGAGGATGGTGAGGATGGCGATGGTGATGAGGGTGGAGAGGAGGTGTTTCATCGTTGATGTCTTTTTTATAAGCAAGTGTTCAAGATTATTGAATACTAACTTAGTAGTCCGCGCAGGGTGTCAGCCAGTTTCTTTGTGGCCCGTCCGCGGTGGCTGATGGCGTTTTTCTCATCAGCGGTCATTTCGGCGAAGGTGGTTCCCGGCTTTTCTTCTGGCTGGAAGACGGGGTCGTAACCGAAGCCGTCTGTGCCGTGTTGCTCGGTGGTGATGGTTCCTCGCACGATGCCTTCGAAGAGGTATGTGCCGCCTTTGTATATCAGTGCTATGGCGGTGCGGAACCGCGCCGAGCGGTCGGTTTTGCCTTCGAGTTCGCTGAGCAGTCGTAGCATATTCGCCTGGCTGTCGTGTGAGGCAGCCTCGGGGTCGGCGAGTGAGGCGTAGCGTGCGCTGAACACGCCCGGTGCGCCGCCGAGGGCAGTGACCTCCAGTCCCGTGTCGTCGGCGAAGCAGTCATAGCCGTAGTGTTCTTTGATATAGCGTGCCTTCTGCATGGCGTTGCCTTCGAGGGTGTCAGCGTCCTCGGGTATATCCTCATGGCATCCTATGTCGCTGAGAGAGAGTATCTCCAGTCCTGTGCCTTTGAGGATGGCGCGCACCTCGTCGAGTTTGTGCGCGTTGTTGGTGGCGAAGACTATGGACTCTGCTTCACGTGAGGGGGATGGGGGTTGGTTGTCTTTCTGCATTGTTTGGTGGTTTGGTGGTTTAGTGGTTTAGTTGTTTAGTTGTTTGGTTGTTTGTATTATGCCAACATTACACATAACTAAACAACCAAACAACTAAACAACTAAACAACTAAACAACAACAATATTGATAATCCTGCCTGGCACGACGATGACTTTCTTCACCTGCTTGCCGTCGGTGTATTTTGCGGTGCGCTCATCGGCGAGTGCGGCTTTCTCCGCGTCCTCGCGGCTTATGTCAGCAGGCAGCTGTATGGTGAAGCGTGTCTTGCCGCAGAACTGCACGGGCATTGTTATCTCCGTGTCTTTCATCTTCGCCTCGTCCCAGTCGGGCCAGTGTGCGTCGCATACGGTGTCCTCCTCGCCTATCTGGTGCCACAGCTCCTCGGCTATGAAGGGGGCGAAGGGGGCGATGAGTATGATGAGTTCCTTGAGCACCGCCTTGCTGCGGCACTTCTGCAGCTCGCCCACGGCTATCATGAAGGCGGAGATGGAGGTGTTGTATGAGAACTGCTCTATGTCCTGCGTCACCTTCTTTATCAGCTTGTGCAGTGATTTCTCCTGTTCCGCGGTGGGTGCGTCGTTGGTGGGGAGGAAGTTGCCTTCACGGTCGTAGAAGAGTCCCCAGAACTTTTTGAGGAAGCGGTGGCAACCGTCGATGCCGTTGGTGTCCCATGGCTTTGACTGCTCCACGGGTCCGAGGAACATCTCGTACAGGCGCAGCGTGTCGGCACCGTATTTCTCTACTATCATGTCGGGGTTCACCACGTTATACATTGACTTGGACATTTTCTCCACTGCCCATCCGCAGAGGTATTTGCCGCTGTCGCCCAGTATGAACTCCGCGTTGTTGTACTCGGGTCTCCATGCCTTGAATGCTTCCACGTCGAGTATGTCGCCTGAGACGATATTCACGTCCACGTGTATCGGCGTTACGTCGTAGCCTTCCATCTTGTCGAGCGACACGAAGGTGTTGGTGTCTTTGATGCGGTAAACGAAGTTGGAGCGTCCCTGTATCATGCCCTGGTTAACGAGTTTCTGGAAAGGCTCATCCTTGCAGCTTACGCCCATGTCGTAGAGGAACTTACACCAGAAGCGTGAGTAGATGAGGTGTCCCGTGGCGTGCTCTGAGCCTCCCACGTAGAGGTCCACGCTCTGCCAGTAGTCGTCGGCTTCTGGGCTTACGAGCGCCTCATCGTTGTGGGGGTCCATGTAGCGCAGGTAGTAGGCTGATGAGCCTGCGAAGCCCGGCATGGTGTATAGCTCTATGGGGAAGACGGTCTTTTCGTCTATCAGCGTGTTGTCCACGATGCGGCGGTTAGCCTCGTCCCATGCCCACTTGGTGGCGTTGCCCAGCGGCGGCTCGCCTGTCTCCGTAGGTAGGAATTTCTCCACCTGCGGCAGTTGTATGGGTAGGCAGTCCTCAGGTATCATGGTTGGCACGCCGTCTTTGTAGTACACGGGGAATGGCTCGCCCCAGTAGCGTTGACGTGAGAAGATGGCGTCACGCAGACGGTAGTTCACTTTTACGCGTCCCAGTCCCTGCTCTTCCACGAATTTTTTTGTAGCGGCAATGGCCTGCTTTATCGTCATGCCGTTGAGCGAGAAGCCTTTGTATGCCGCTTTGCCCTCCATTGGCGAGTTCATCACCGTGCCCTCTTTGGCGTCGTAGCTCTCCTGACTGACGTCGGCTCCCTCTATGAGCGGTATGATGGGCAGGTCAAAATGCTTGGCGAAGGCGTAGTCGCGCGAGTCGTGGGCGGGCACCGCCATTATGGCACCCGTGCCGTAGCCTGCGAGCACGTACTCTGAGATGTATATCGGGCACTTGTCGCCCGTTATGGGGTTTATGCCGTATGCTCCTGAGAAGACGCCCGTCACGGTGTGGTCTATCATGCGTTCGCGCTCGGTGCGTCCTTTGACATACTTCACGTATTCTTCCACCGCTTGTCGTTGCTCCTCCGTTGTCACCCTGTCAACCAGCTCCGATTCTGGCGCAAGTACGAAGAATGTCACGCCGAACATGGTGTCGGCTCTGGTGGTGAAGATGGTGAAGTCCACGTCGCTCTCCGCCACCTTTATCCTCACCTCCGTACCCTCGGAGCGTCCTATCCAGTTCTTCTGCGTCTCTGTTATGGAGTCGCTCCACTGTATTGTCTGTAGTCCGTCCAGCAGTCGCTGCGCGTATGCGCTGACACGCAGGCACCACTGGCGCATCTTCTTCTGCTCCACGGGGTATCCGCCTCGTACAGACACTCCGTCCACCACCTCGTCGTTGGCGAGCACCGTGCCCAGTCCGGCGCACCAGTTCACCATCGTTTCGCCCATGAAGGCTATGCGGTAGTTCATCAGCACCTCACCCTGTCGCTTTGCGTCCCATGAGTTCCAGTCCTCGGCGGTGAACGTCAGTTCCTCGGAGCACGCTGCCTTCACGCCCTCCGTGCCCTTCTGCCGGAAGTGTTCCACGAGTTCCTCTATGGGCCTTGCCTTCTGGCACGCGGTGCAGAAGTATGAGGCGTACATCTTCTGGAACGCCCACTGCGTCCATTTGTAGTACGCCGGGTCGCAGGTGCGCACCTCGCGGTCCCAGTCGAAGGAGAAGCCTATTTTGTCCAGCTGCTCGCGGTAGCGGTTGATGTTAGCGTTGGTCGTCACCTCGGGGTGCTGTCCCGTCTGTATGGCATACTGCTCCGCCGGCAGTCCGTAGGCGTCGTAACCCATAGGGTTGAGCACGTTGAAGCCTTTCAGCCTCTTGTATCGTGCGTAGATATCGCTGGCGATGTATCCCAGCGGATGTCCCACGTGCAGTCCCGCCCCTGAGGGGTAAGGGAACATATTGAGCACGTAGAATTTCTCTTTCTCCTTGTCTTCCGTAACGTGGTATGTCTGCTGCTCTTTCCAGTAGCCGAACCATTTCTTCTCGATGTCTCTGAAGTTGTATTCCATTTCTATGTTGTTGTTTTGTATTTATATTCGCTATTTGCCTGCAAAGTTACAAATAATTTCGCGGAAAAGAGAACGGCTGCGCAACTATTCGCATGGCGGGGTCGGTTATCGCTATGCTTTCGCCGTGTTATCGCTATGCTTTCGCCGTGTTAACAGGCTCTGATTGCGTGGTGAACAGGTAGCTTTTGTCTCGCTGCCTGAAATTTACAGTTTGGCTTTGTTACCACGAATATGTGTTGTCAGCGGAGTTGTTACTGCCTTCTTTCCATTTTTTCGCCTTTCCAGTCTTTAAGTACTTTCTGAATGCCTTCCCCATACACTCCCCGAGTTCTTTCATTGGGTCGCGCATGGTGATGTGGTCTTTAGAATCGCCGTCGGTAGACCAGAAAATGAATGTTGCCATTGTCTTGCCAGAAGGAATGTCCACCAGCAGGATGTTGGCCGTTATGCGTCCGCCATTGTCAACGTTTGTTATCTGCACCACCGCCTTGTATCGCACCTTGTCGTTCGCGGTGCGTGCGGTAATAGTTATTATTTCGTCATTGAACCATTCGTAGAAATATTCCATAGACTGTTGCTCCCAGTCATCCACGCGTCGTGCGCGTGCCAAATACTCTTCCCAGGTATGTTTCTTGTTCCATGTTGCCTTGGAGCAGTCAAACTCTGCTGTAAGAAATTTCATGTCTTTCAGGCAGTCAAGGTTACCGTCGACCAGTCTTAGGTCTGCCGCCTGGCTGCATAGGCTGACCATTAATGCCATTATAATAAATAGTTTTTTCATGTTTTGTTGTTTTATTTTAGGTTGGAGGTTTTAGGTTGGAGGTT
>JALFOF010000045.1 GCA_022773825.1 Prevotella sp. | reverse complement strand
CACGGACTACCGTCGCACCCTGTACTGGAATCCCATGCCGAAGATTGACAAGGATGGTACATTCAAAGACCGTTTCTTCAACAATTCAAGGGAGACAAGGGTGACGGTGAGTGCCGCAGGAATAGACCCTTCGGGGGGGATGTATTATAAGTGAGGGTGGTTGTTTAGTTGTTTGGTTGTTTAGTTGTTTGGTGGTTTAGTTGTTTGGTGGTTTGGTTGTTTAGTTGTTTAGTTAAATGTAGATAAGTGACCGAGCGAGCAAACCACTAAACCACTAAACCACCAAACGACTAAACCACCAAACGACTAAAACAACAAGCAACCAAACGACTAAACCACCAAACAACTAAACAACCTCCTTACTGTCCTACCGCCACCTTGGCATAGCGTATAACCTTGTCATTGAGCATATAGCCCGTCTGCACGCAGTCTATCACCTTGCCTTTTTTATCTTCGCCCATACCCGGCACGAGTGCGACAGACTCGTGGAAGTCCACATTGAAATCCACGTCATCAGTCTCTATCTTCTTCACGCCCAGTTGCTCCAAGGTCTTTATGAACTTACTGAAAATAAGCTTCATACCCTCTCGCACGGCATCTGGGTCGTCACTCTTGTCTTGCAGTGCTCTCTCGAAGTCGTCAAGCACTGGCAGTATCGCCGTAATGGTCTTCTCGCCGCCTGACAGTATCAGCTCGGCCTTTTCCTTCATAGTACGCTTGCGGAAGTTGTCAAACTCCGCCTGTTTGTACAGAGCCTGCTTCTTCAACTCCTCTATCTCAGCCTTTGCCACTTCCAGCGGGTCTTTCTCTTCCGCCTCAGCCTCGCCTTCAGCCACAGCCTCCGGCTCTGCCACGGCTTCGTCCTCTGCCTTGCCGGCAGTATCTTCAACGTTCTCTGCTGCTACATTCTCAGCCGCAGTCTTGTTCTCTTCCTCGATAGTATTTATATCTTCTTTCTTCATTACTTATATATTATTATTGTTATTGGCAAGTCATATTACAATAAGCGTGCCAAAATTTAGTCGGTTAATCCTTCGCTATGCAAAGAACCAACCGACTAAACCTATGAGCGCAACGCCCTTATTCCTCATACATACGCGCCTTCTGCTCCTTTATCTGCTCGTCGTAGATGTAGTCGTCGTATGTCATCAACTTGTCTATCGTGCCTTTCGGAGTAAGTTCTATTATGCGGTCGGCCACGGTATTAATGAACTCATGGTCGTGTGAGGAGAAGAGTATGTTGCCTTTGAACGTGATAAGATTGTTGTTGAACGCCTGTATGGACTCAAGGTCGAGATGGTTTGTCGGTGTATCGAGTATAAGGCAGTTAGCGTTCTGCAACTGCATCCTCGCTATCATGCAACGCATCTTCTCGCCACCCGACAGCACCTTCACTTTTTTCTCCACCTCTTCCTGTTTGAAGAGCATACGTCCGAGGAAGCCCTTCATTGCGACCTCATTACCGGGACCATACTGCGACAGCCAGTCCACAAGGTTAAGGTCTGACTGGAAGAACTCGGTATTGTCCAACGGCAGGTACGCCGTGGTTATCGTCACGCCCCACTTGTATGTGCCTGCGTCCGCTTCACGGTTGCCGTTGATAATCTCAAACAGCGCCGTCATAGCCTTCGGGTTGTGTGAGAGGAACACCGTCTTCTGACCTTTCTCTATGTTGAACGTCACATTGTCAAAGAGTACCGTACCATCGGCATCGACAGCCTTCAGTCCTTCCACCTCAAGTATCTGGTTACCTGGCTCACGCTCCATCTGGAATATTATGCCTGGATACTTGCGTGTGGACGGCTGTATCTCCTCCACGTTAAGTTTCTCCAGCATCTTCTTGCGCGAAGTCGTCTGTTTTGACTTTGCCACATTGGCAGAGAAGCGGCGTATGAACTCCTCCAGTTCCTTCCTCTTCTCCTCTGCTTTCGCCTTCTGGTTCTGCGCCTGACGCAGTGCCAACTGGCTTGACTCATACCAGAAGGAGTAGTTTCCTGAGAATATCGTCACCTTACCGTAGTCTATATCCACCGTCTGCGTTGACACAGCGTCGAGGAAGTGACGGTCGTGCGAAACGACAAGCACCGTCTGCTCCACGTTTGACAGATATTCCTCAAGCCACTGCACGGTGTCGAGGTCAAGGTCGTTGGTAGGCTCGTCGAGCAACAGGTTGTCGGGATTGCCGAACAGGGCCTTTGCCATCATCACGCGCACCTTCTCGTTGTTTGACAGCTCCGCCATCATCTTGTAGTGCGACGCCTCCTTTATGCCGAGGTTGGAAAGCAGCTGCGCAGCATCGTTCTCTGCGTTCCATCCGTCCATCTCCGCAAATTTCTCTTCCAGTTCAGCGGCGCGGTTGCCGTCTTCCTCCGTCATCTCACCTTTGGAATACAGCGCGTCACGCTCCTGCATATTGTCCCACAGCGGCTTGTGGCCCATGAGCACGGTGTTTATCACCGTTACGTTGTCATACTTAAAGTGGTCCTGCTCAAGCACCGACAGGCGCTCGCCTGGTCCCATCTCCACCGTACCTTTGTTGGGTTCAAGTTCTCCGCTGATGGCACGCAGCAGCGTTGACTTGCCCGCGCCGTTGGCTCCTATCACGCCATAAATGTTTCCCGGTGTGAATTTCAGATTGACATCCTTGTAAAGAACACGCTTACCAAACTGGATAGCAAGATTTGTGACAGTTATCATCTTTTACCTAATATATGTATTATCAATATTTTATAAACAAAATTCGGCTGCAAAGTTACAAAAAAAACACGACATAGCCAAATTATGCGGCACAAAAAGGACGCACCCGCCGTATTTTACGTTTACGGCGGGTGCGTCAGGCACATTACAATCGCTATGTGATTACTCGGTAAAAGCATAGCTATTACACGGTGAAAGCATAGCTATTACATCGCAAAAGCATAGTGATTGTATGGTGAAGGGAGACCGATTACCTTATACCCTACACCTCATCAGCTACCTTTATCGCAATATTGCAGACAAAACCTCTGGCACTGTGGCGCAAAATCTCGGCACGGTCTTCGTCCGCAAGCGTTGCAACGACCTTCTTGTCGCGGTGCACAAGGGCCATGAGCAATGCGTCCTCGCCGTAGCCGGCACACCTTACGGTTATCTCACTGCCATTGTAATCACGGTCCACAATGTCGGTATAGGAATTAGTACGTCTCAGATTTCTCTTTACCGTGGACTGTATATCAGTTCCTTTGTACAGGTACCGCTCATAAACGAGCTGGGAGAAGTATCGCGAAGTCTCAAGAGCGCGGCACAGTTCATGGTATCTCTGGATGTAATGCTGATGTACGCGGCGCGTAGTGTCACTGTAATCGCCTGCCCACAGGGGGCTGTCGTGGGTAATGCGCGCATCCACTGTGAGCGTGACGGTGCTGGCATGAGAGGCGAAACTGTGTATGGGCATAACGGTGTTGAGACCGTGTATATACATTGGCAGTATGTCCATGCCCAGTTCTTCCGCTACGAGGAAGAGGCCTTTGTGGAAGCGCAGCACTGTGGATTCGGGATTACGCTCGCCCTCAACGAATATGGCTATGCTGTAACCACGCTCCACCAACGAGCGGAAGAGGGCGATATCCTCAGTAAAGGCGATGTCGCGCTTGTCGGTGACGGGAAATTCCGTAAACTTGATGGTATAGAACTCCAGCCAGCGGAACATGAGCCTGACAACGGGATTGAGGCTGGAACGCTGGTTGGCCATTATGATGATACGGGGGCTGAGTGCCATGAGGCACATGGGGTCGAGCATGGACTGGTGATTGCAGACTATCATGCAGGGCTTGGAGAAGTCCTCGCCGTGGGGATTGTTCGTAACGAACTTCACGCTGGGGAAGAGGCGCATATCGAAGCGGTGGCAAGCGGTGACGAACTTATGGAAGAAGAACCGCTTGCGCTCTGTGCCCTTGGTGAGGACGAAGAGGAAGAAACCGAGGATATAGCCCACGGCAAGCTGGGCTATCCACACCGTCCCACTGAACCACGTGCGAGCCAATGCGCCAATGGTAAGGGGGCGTTTGCGGTAGCGGCCGCAGCTCTTGACGAGCCAATGGAATATCAGCGGAGGCATGAGCCAAGCCATAAGCACCACGCTACCCATACCGATGATGGTGACTTCGGCAAGGGAGTGAAGGGCAGGATGACGCGCCACTATCAGCGTACCGATGCCTATGAACATGATAAGGGCTGAAAGGATGATGCTATTCTTGTAAGAAGCCAACAACGCACGGCGGCGAGCATACTCGTACTGGCAACCTTCGGTCATAAAAATGGTATAGTCATCGCCCTGACCGAAGATGAACGTGGCAAGTATGACGTTGACAATATTGAACTTAACACCAAGGATTGCCATGATACCCAATATCCATATCCAGCTTACAGCCATCGGGATGAATGCCAGCAGTGCCAGTTCTATCCTGCCAAAGGAGAACCAAAGGAAGAAGAAGACGATGAGGGAGCACGCCCAACCGATGTAGTTGAAGTTGTCAGAAAGGGAATTAGCGAGCGCGCTGTTCATGCTTTCAACGTCAAAGCTACCAGCAAAGAGTTGCTTTACGCCGGGCATCGCCGTCTCTTCCACGTGCAACTTGTCAACGATGGCGTAGCGTTCCTCACTCCTGTTGATACTTATATTGCCAGCGAAGACAAGGTCGGTGAGCGGTTTGAAATAGTCGAATGACCGCGGAGCGTACCGCGCGGCAAGGACAGCACGGAAGTCTTCAAACGCATCCGCTGTGAAGCCAGCTCGCAAAGCCGCGGCATCCAGTTCCTTGCCGAGCTGCTGACGGTGGCGAGCGAGAAAAACGTTCCACTGTCGTAGCCGCCGTTCCTGCTCCGCCTTAGGCACGAGAAACTGAGACACTCCTTCGTGAACAGCCGTGCCACGGGCTACGAGGCTATCCATTTGCCGCTGTTTGGACAGGCTGAGACGGAGGGCTTCGTCAATGCTGCCGGCTGATGACACAACGTAAAGGATCTTCGCGGAGAGGGAGCTGTCGGGGCTGGCAAGGCGTTGGAAATAAGTCATATCCTCACGTTGCTGGTCGGACATATAGTTGATGTTCGCCATATTGGCGTCGAACTCCGTGCGCAGGCTGAACCATGCGAACAGTGCCGTGAGCAGCAAGGTGCAGGCTACAGCCCACCGTTTGTCCTCAAGGCGTATGCCAGAGACACGCGACAGAAGTCTGACCTCCTTCACCTTGGCGGAGACCTTGACGTGATGCGGCAGATAGACGAGTACAAAGAGGATGGTACCTGCAAGCAGCAGGGAGGCAAAGAGACCGAGGTCGCGCAGCGCGGTGGACTGCAACGGCACGAGGGCGAGGAACGCTCCGACGGTCGTGATATTGCCGATGAGCAGCGGCATGAATATCTCTTTCAGCGCACTGCGCATATCTGGTTGATGCCTTACGTGCGCCACGAGGTGCAACGGGTAGTTGACGGCAATGCCGAGGATGATGCTGGAGATGCCTATGACGATGAGCGAGACGCTGTCGTGCAGCAGGGCTATGCCGCCAAGGGCGAACAACCAGCCCCAACCGATAGACAAAGCGATGAGCAATATGTTCTTGGGAGAACGGAAAGAATAGAACAGCAGGCCAAGGATGAGCACCGCGGCGAGCGCGATGGCGAAGACGCTGTCCTGCTTTATCTGTGCCGCGTTACCCACAGCGATGGCTGGTCCGCCTGCCACATGGGCTTGGATGCCCGGGAATTGGTTATGGGTGAGGGTTATGGCACGCTCTAAAAGGGCGATGAGTTGCGCGTTACGTTCTGTCTCAGCATTGCCGAAGGGCGACGGGAGCATGACTATCGCCTTCTTCATGTCAGGCGTAAAGATGTAGCCGTCATAGCTTTCAAAACGCAATTCGTGTTGCTGCCTTTGCAGTTTTTCAAGCACCGGGGTGAAAAGGTTGAGGGGGTCGCGCCCGATGTTGGCAGACAACAGGCCGCCGCTGGGAAACAATAGCATCTCTCGGTCTGCCTGCAACTGACGTTCTATATATGCGGGCTGCGCCAGCAGGCTGTCCATGCGGGCGTAGTCGGCATCGGTAAGGAAGTATGGGATGTTGGCATATACGTACTCTTGCACCTGCGTTATCCTCTCCATATCAATGGTGGCGGTCATGCCTTTGGTCCACCCTGCGGTGTC
Source organism: Prevotella sp. (assembly GCA_022773825.1). Lineage (GTDB taxonomy): Bacteria > Bacteroidota > Bacteroidia > Bacteroidales > Bacteroidaceae > Prevotella. Next base: position 32,505 of record JALFOF010000045.1, on the reverse strand, counting down.
ATTATCTGCAACGGCATCGCAGAAGAAGCGGATAGCCTCGATGGTTTTGTCCTCATCGCCGGGGTTGTTGAAGATAATAAACAGCTGACTGGCGCCCGATATGTCCTGATATATGCCGAGGGCTTCCCTGTCATCGGTACCAAGTGGCAGGAAGTCGGAGATGTCTTCCTTGTAGGACAAGCGCATGACGAGCGTCACCATGGCAGCGGTGACGCAGCACAGCGTGAGCCATCGCAGTGCGATGTGGGTCTTGAAGAAGTCGTATAAGCGTAGAAACATAATGCGAAAGTCCTCTTTTACGCCTCCAAGGGGGAGAGCCAAAGCCGTTCTTGGATATCGGCTTACCACCTATGGGAAGATTGATGGAGGGACTGGTAGTTATGGAGTTTTTGAGGATGACATAATAGCTTATTGCCGAGGGACGCGAGCTAACGAAACGTATGGTTGCAGCCCTCTGAATGACGGGACAGGGTCTATAGGCTGGAAGAGCTGTGGAGCATCCCGTTCCTGTTTCGTACCGGGTTGGCATAGATGCCTAACAGTATCTCAAGCAGTGCTTCCCCGTCCAGTTCTTCGTATTGTTCCAACTTCTCAATGTGGTGCAGGAAGTCCGCCTTTTGTTCCTCTGTATAACGGTTTTTGAAGGTCTCGTTGCCATAGAGCATATCGTGAGCGATGTAGTTGTTGGGATATAGCTCGTAAGCGGACTGTATGCGCCGCGTTATCAGCTGCGCCACACTGCGGTGGTAGTCGTTGTTGGTAAGGTCGCTGAACTGCCTCAGCTCCTGCTCAGTGATGGGGTCGCAGACGGATATGTTCACCCTACCCTTTTGTTGGACTATTCCCGTGAGTATGCTATTGAGGTCTTCGCCAGGTTTCTTGACGTATTTCGTATGCTTGGACACATACAATTCGAGGGTCTTCAGTATGTCGCACGACTCCCATTCGTAAGACACCGACACGGGAACGATGTTCAACTCGGCAAGGGCTTCTATCTTGTTGCTTGGATGGCTCATACAGAACATCTTTATGATGCCTTGGTCTGTCTTGTCGTCTCCGTCCTTAGTCCTGCCGTTGCGCTGCGCTATCCATACGGATTCTTTTTTCTCTGTTATGGCATGCCTTATATAGTCAGAGAGGTGTTGCGACGCTTTATAGAAGTCTTTTACGTTGCCGCTCGGCCTTGCCACCTTGAACATCTTGTTTGACTTGCCTATATCGATGACGAGCTCGCCCTGCATCAGGTTTGCCCCGAAAGTGATTTCGGTGGTTTCAAAGCCGTTCTTCACGAGCAGATATTGCAGCAGACTGCTGTCGAGCACGATGTCGCGATGGTTGCTTATGAAAAGGTAACGCTTGTCCTTGGATAGTTTCTCAAGACCGGAGACGGTGAGTCCGTCGGTGGAACGGGTGATGACTTGCTCGTTCATCTTGAACATTACCTCGTGCTGGAAGTCCCTTATGTTGGTGAACGAGCGCACAAGGTTGCGCACATCACCCACTTCATTGCCGGGATAGACAAAGGATGCCAGCAGTGGAAAGGCGTCACTGTCTGCTATGCGGCACATTGCTGCATTGATTTCTTCTGAATAATATGGACGTATATCGTCGAATACGGATGGTGCCATAAGTGTTGTTTTGATGGGGGTTAAGGTTGTAGGTGCTGTAATTTGTTTAAGATATGGTTCATACCGAGTATTGCTTCGCACGTGCTGACGGCTGTCAAGGGTACTCCACAGAAGCCATGCAGATTGTTGCACTGCCCGGTAAGGAATAGGTTGGGCAGCTTCGTAACCACAGGAACGACTGACAGGACGGGGTTATGACTGTCTTTTGAATAGCCACACATACACCCTTCCTTGGAACCGTAGTAGTCGCGGATGGTCAATGGCGACGCGGTATTGACATTTTCTATTATGCCGCGGAAGCCAGGATAGAGTTTCTCCATGCGGTTGATGATAGCGTTTGCGCAGTCTTCTTTCCACGCCTCGTAACTCACAGGGCGGTGACCGATAGTGGAATCCTGCCATTTCCTCACGTGAGACCACGTCATCGGGGCGACGACAGTAAGCTTGGTACTGTACTCTCCCTGCGCTTCTTCAGGCGGGGTCATATACAAAAAGCCCAGCGGCCAGCAGTCCTCATCATCGGCGAAGCTCCATATCTTGTCATAGCGGCTCATGTAATACGCAGTATGATTGAGGTATTTGAAGCTGTGTGGCTTGAGTTTAATGTTGAGAATAAATGCGGAATAGGTGCTTGGAATATCGCCAAGCCTTGTCCGATACGGCTTGGGCAGGACCTTTTCGTTGTCCAGTAACTTCAGCATCTCACAGGGATGGATGGCTGATATGTAATAGTCCGCGGTAAGGGTCGTGCCGTCTTGCGTGACAACAGACGTGACCTTGCCGTCTGCTGTGTTTATTTTCTTCACGCCATTGCCTTTCAACACTTCTCCGCCATGCGCCGTTATGCAGTCGCATAAGGCTTCGGCAAAGAGGTGACTGCCTCCTACAAAGCGGCTCTGACCGTTGATATGGAGCACGGAAATGACTGCATGAACGTAGGCGGGGGTGACGTTCCTCACCCCGGCATATGAGGGATTCATGTAGGCGACGATGCTGCGCAGGCGGCTGTCGGTTATGTATTTGGCTATAAACTGGTCTGCCGGCATCATGAAATCATCGGAATGGGCGAGGAGGTTGCCACTGCTTGGCCTGAGATAGAAAAGGTCAAGCTCTTCGGAAAGGGCGTAAATGGCATCCACATAGGCTTGCAGGTTCTCGCGCTCCGCAGGGAATAGCGCGGCGAGTGAATTGACAAAACCCGCTTTTCCCTCCGCTATGTCGTAGTAATGCCCATCCTCCGCAAAATACAAACGGCTTGCACAGTGGGCATCAACGTCTTTTATTCTAATCTTATCACTTAGTCCAAGGTACTGGCATAGTCTGTAAACACTGCCTCCTTTGCGCATTCCACCGAGGACATGCATACCTGTATCGAAGACTTCACCAAAGCGTTTGAAGCTCTGAAGACCTCCGCCAACGATGACATTCTTCTCTATCAACGTGACGCGCAAGCCCTCCTTCGCCAGCAATGCACCAGCAAACAGACCACCCAAGCCTCCTCCTATTATAACAACCGTCTTCATCTGTTGCCGTTAGCTTGTTGAATTTGTTTGTATATCTCCTCGGCTGGCACGAGCGCGGAACACGTTACCATGGTGCCAACGAGTACTCCCAACATACCGTGAGAGTTGACATTCTGCCCCGCCAGCAACAGGTTAGGTATCTTTGTCCTGTAAGGTACCCTGCCAGCGGCACCAAGTGTTATGTCTTTCTGTACGCCATACATGGAGCCTCCCTCCGTACCAGTGTAGTCAAAGTAGGTCAATGGAGTGGAAGTGTAATAACATTCTATGGCGGAAGCAAGCCCGGGGAAGTGTTTTTCCACCTCTGCCAGCAGCTTCTCTGCATGAGATTGCTTGAAGATTTCATAGTCTTCTCCACGCTTGTTGGGGCGAGTGCCCTGCCATCTTGCCGTGTCGGCGAAGTTCATGTATGACAATATCACGCCACTCTTTGCCCATTCTGCCTTGTCTTGGTGGCAAGTGTGCATATAAAGGAAGCCCTTTGGCCATTCCTGCTCTGTGTAATGCTCGCATCCCCAAGGTGTGTTCTGGGCGTAACCGTAATAGTTTGTGTTCATATAAGGAAGTGTTCCTTCCTTGAACTTCAGGTAAACGGCGAATACTGCCGCCGTCTGCGACATTGCATTGATACGCTTTCTGAAGGCTGGACGTATGAGGTTGGTGCCTACAAGTAACTCCAGTGTCCTTGCAGGGTGTATCGTACTGATTACAATGTCCGCGTCATGGAATTGTCCGTCCTCAGTGACTAACCCCGTTGCACGTGCAGAATTGCAGGCGATTTCTGTGACCTTGTTGCCTGTAAGCAGAGTTCCGCCAATGGATGTGACGGTCTTTACAAGCGATTTTGCTATGGCATCGCTACCGCCTACGATACGGTATGCGCTCTGATTATAGAAGTCTCTGATGAAGGCATGATGCGCAAAAGGGGTCTTTCCGCGCTCCGCGGAGTACAAAGGGAGATTTGCCGCCAGCACATTCTTTAGCGTATAGTCGTGGAAAAGCTCGTCCAACACGCTGTCCATGCTGCGTGTCTGGTACTCGGCATCTATGGCTTCATCACGGGTATCGGAAGCAAGGGAGTGTAATGTCGATGCGGAGGAGATGCCATGTATAAGCTTACAATATCTTGCGAGGCTGTCTTTCTCCGCAGGAAAATGCTGTGCCATCTGCTCAATGAACGCCTCCTGCCCTACAGGAAACTTGAAACTATCGCCTGCAAGGCACACGGTATCGTAGCCATTGGGGTCTAATGAACTCAGTTGCACATCGTCAGACAACTGCAAATAGTGCATCATACGGTCGATAGTCTGCCCTGGTGCCGCACTACCTATGAAGTGCATACCCGTCTCGAACTTCGCCCCTCGACGGCTAAAACACTGCAAGCATCCCCCAAACTGCGTACCCTGCTCGTAGATTGTCACGTCAAACCCGTTGCGTTGCAGGATGTAAGCACACGTTAGTCCGCCCCAGCCGCTTCCTATTATAGCCACCTTTTGCCTATACATACTGTTCCAACTTGTCGCACATTGCTGCGTATCTCTTGATATAATACTTCCTAAACCACGATGATTGCTTCTTCTCCTCGCCCATAGCAGCCAGTTCTTCCGCCGTGAAACGCCTGTCTATATCTATTTGCATGATGCCTTTGCGCAGGTGTTTACCTTTCTTTGGCAGCACCTTCCCCGCGCCATACAGCACCAAAGGCACGATGTCGAGCCCAAGCTGGCTTGCTATATAGAACGCACCCTTATGGAAACGGCCTATGGAACAGTCCACAGAACGCGTGCCTTCGGGGTACACTGCTATGCTGTAACCTCTCCTTACAAGGTCGCGTAGCTGAGGTAATATATTGTCAATGCCTGCGGAGACGGGGTAGAACTCCGCGTTACGGATGATGTATCCGTAAAAGGGATTATTCCAAACCCAGTCGTTCGTAAGCACTATAATCTTGCGATGCAGCACCAATAGCGTCATCAGGTCAAGGTGAGACTGGTGGTTACATATTATTACCGCAGGCTTCTTGAAGTCCTCCTTGTGTGGGTTGCTGACAGAAAACCTTACCCCTGGTATCTTATGGTATTTGAGAACGAAGGCTGCCATGAACTGTAACAGGCAGTGCAGGCGGTAACGTCGGTGGTCGGTTATCTTGCCAAAGTGAAGGTATAAGGATGCCATCGGCGTCATTACGAACAGCGTAAAGACCACGAAAAACAGCAGTGAGTATGCTGACCGCAACGCTGTCATCACGGTACGCCATAGATATAGCGGCAGTGCATATATCCCCGCGAATGTGCAAAGGAACGTGTTAAGTACCGAAATGCGTGCAAAGTCCGCCACAGGACGGAAATGTGACACTCGTTCTTCTTTCTTCGGATAATACACATTGACAGGGATAGAGACGAGTTTCACGCCATGCCACGCCGCAAACACCATGAGTTCAAGCTCCGCTTCATAGCGCGAAGTAAGCAATCGCAGCCCATACAGCTTGCGCAATGGATAGAGTCTGAAGCCTGTCTGCGTGTCTTTGAGGGGCTTCAGTGTCTGCACGAAGAACCAGAAGTTGCTGAATATGTTAGCGAACTTGCTGCCCCTGGAGCGTTCTTTCTCCGCCAAATCCTTGCGTTCGCCTACTATCAATGCCCCGGGATGCTTGATGTTAGCTTCCAACAGCTGCGCTATATCCTCCGGGAAATGCTGCCCGTCAGCATCAATCGTTATGGCGTATGCGAAACCAAACTCCCTTGCCTTGAGGAAACCACGCTTCAAGGCCGCTCCCTTGCCGCTGTTCTTATCCAGCGTTACGACCGTGATACCATCGATGCTGGCAAGTATCTCCGCTGTACTATCGGTGCATCCATCGTTCACTACAATGACATCATCGCACTGCCGCTTGCACCTTTCCACGACATCGCGTACCGTTCCCATATTATTATATGTGGGAACGATGACGCAGATGCCACGGCTGCGCAACCTTTCGCGCTGTTCCTGCAATATGTCTAATGCTGTTTCCTGCATATCAGTGACATCTTTGAGAATACGGTATCATTGTCTCTCACCGTGCATTGAAAGCGTATCTCATCGCCATCAGTTACCATTTTCGCCAGCTCGTATATCACATTCTCCGTCGTGTCGGGGGATATTACAGCAAGAAACTTCACGTTTTTCATGCCAACAAGGCACAGCCTGCACCCCATAGCGTCCCCCGCAAGCTCCACGGCAGCCTGCGCTATGCAGACTCCGGGAGTGATAGGCTGCCCTGGGAAGTGTGCCTTATAGATGATACTGTCATGGCGTAACCGCAGGGTGTATGCCACCCCACTGTCCGTTTCCGCCTTTGCTGTTATGGTATATAGTTCGTCTTGCAGTCTCATTTCTCTTCCTGCCCCTCTCTTACGGCAATCTTTATCTCCGTTGTCACTATCTCCTGACCGTTGCATGTCACCACCGCGTCAGCGAGCGTCATGCCAAACATCTCTTCCGTCACGGTGACCTTGGTCTCTATTGTGTCACCCGTCCTTGGCAAACCGCTCACCTTCAGGTTGCGTATGGCACCGATAAATCCCAACTGTATGCCCTTGAGCAGTATGTATTTGTTTACGTATCCTATGCGTGCGGCGCACGTCTGGGCGATGTTCTCCACCAGTCCCGGCGCGGAGAACACACCATTCTCAACGAAGATGTTGTCCGTGCTGATTACCGTTTCTGTCGTAGTGCATCGCTCATCATAGCCAGTCAGAGTGCCAATCATTACGAATGGCTCCTGCTGCGGCAACAACTGGTGCACGTCTATGCTACGGAGGAAAGTCTCCGAGGGGTGTCTTGTGTCTTCTGCCATTGTCTATCAGCGTTGTAGTCCTTAGTGCCAGAACTCAAAGAAGTTATACCATTGCCCGGGATAGCGGCGCACCTTATCCTCCAACTCCGCCACGTACGCCTCCGACAGTTGCCTCATTTGCTCCTTGCGCCCTGCGCTCTTGTCGTAGTGCAACGGTGTAACGTAGATGTGATACTTCTTCGTCGCCACCTTCATCACATTCACAGCCAGCACGTCAAGCCCACGCATAGTAGCCACACTGAACGGTCCGAGCGGGAAGCGTGCCTTGCCTCCAAGGAATGTTCTCTCCACGAACCTCGGCGAACCGTTGATGCGGTCTGCCGGCATACTGACAATCTCGCCCCTCCGCAACGCCTCGTTAATGTCGAAGAGGTGACTCATGTCGGGCTTTATAGCTATCATGCTTATGTTGGTGGAAGCAAACATAGCGTTTCTATTCTCCATTACGGAGGCCTTTTCGCCAAAGAACACGAGAGCGTTTAGCTTCTTCTCCCTGGCAGTCAAGGTATAACCGGCAATCTCGTAGTTGCCGATGTGCGAGCTTAGTTGCACGAAACCTTCGGGGCGTGAGGCAAGTTTCTGGAAGTGTTCATAGCCTGATACCTCTACTTCAAAGCGCTTTCCGGCATACATGGCGAACTTGTCTATCACCACTTGGCTGAACAAACAGTGGTTTACGTATGTCTTCCAAGCCGCCTTAATGCGTCCGTAGCCGATGCGAAAGCGCAGATAGCGGTATATAATCCCGCAGCTCGGGTTGCGCAGCAGGCAGACAGGCACGATGAATATGGCTGCGAAGACATACTGCAACCGCACATCCATGATGCGCAACGATGCTATAAGCCACCTGTGCATCAACCCGTTGCCGTATGTCGTCCCAGCCCATTCCTGCTTCGCCATCTTTATTTCGTATGCTGCTCTGCCGTTGTTATGCGTTCACTTTAGACTCTATATAGTCATAAAATTGCTTCAGTGTAGCGACACCTGCCATCTCCTCTGGCTTTATCTTGAAGCCGAAATTTCTCTCAACTATCACTACTATGTCCACAAAGTCAAGGCTGTCTATGCCGAGGTCTCCCTTGAGGGTGGCCTCCGGCGCAATCTTCACTTCGTCAATCTCCAAGTCCTCAATGAGGAAATCATTTACTTTCTCTTCTACTTCTTGTCGTGTCATGAGTTTTGTTTATTATTATATATAATGTGATGTTCTTACCGATACTATTATCGTTTCGTTGTCTTTGCGGCAGGCTTCTTTGCTGTCGTCGTCTTTCGCTGAGTGGTTTTCCGAGCCGTAGTGGTCTTCTTCGCTGCGGTAGGCTTCTTGGCAGCGGTGGCAGGTTTATTCACTGCGGCAGTCTTCTTCGGCTTGCTCTCCTCTTTTGGAGCAGCCTTTACAGGGTCGTTGACCCTAATGTCTTTGGCGGATATTGGCAGGTCATCCGTGCTTTTCTTGATTATCTTCGCCATACCTGCTGTTATTTCGCTGTAACACAGACCTATGCGCGCCGTCTTCCACCTTATATTATAATAAGGCATCACACGATTTGCGCCGCCTCACACTTTCTTCACTACCAGCGCACTGTTCGTTCCGCCGAAGCCGAAGGAGTTGCTGAGCACCGTGCGCACTTCCGTCTCCACCGTCTCTGTGGCGAGGTGCAACTTTGCGGAATACTCATCGGGGTTCTCGAAGTTGATGTTCGGAGCGACAAAGCCACCCCGCATCATGAGCAACGAATAGACTATCTCACTCGCGCCAGCCATCCAGCACTCGTGTCCCGTCATTCCCTTGGTGCTGCTTATCAGCGCATGCTGTCCGGAGAACATACGGTCAATGGCTATTGCCTCATATTGGTCACCCTGATGGGTGCTCGTGGCGTGGGCGTTGATATAGTCAATGTCGGCTGGCTGCATGGCCGCGTCCTCCAGCGCGCGCGTCATCGCTATCACGCTGCCCTCGTCGCTGGGCTGGCTTATCACAGCTGTGCCATTCGACGAGAAGCCGTATCCGCACACCTCGGCAAGGATGTTGGCACCGCGCCGCACGGCGTGGTCATAGCTTTCGAGCACCAACGCCGCCGCTCCGCCACTCGGCACCAGTCCGTCGCGGTCACGGTCGAAAGGACGGCTCGCCTTCGTCGGCTCGTCCATGCGTTTGGAGAAAGCGCCGAGGGCATCGAAAGAAGCCATGGAATAGTGGTTCACCTCCTGCGCACCGCCGCAGAGCACCATGTCCTGCAGGCCCTGCTTGATGAGCAGGTAGGCAAGGCCTATGGAATGACTACCGCTGGCACACGCCGCACTGACCGAGAAATTCACGCCCTTGAGCTGAAACGCGGTGCTCATATTCATGTTCACCGTAGAGTTCATGGACTGGAAAATGAGGCTCTGTCCGAGCAGTTCCGAATCCTTCTTCTCCTCCATTATCTTCGCCGTCTCTATGACGGGCTGCGCTGAGGAGTCGTTGCCGAAGATGCACCCCACCTCGTTCTCGCGCAGGTAGTCTTCGTCAACGCCAGCCATAGCGAACGCCTCGCGACTCGCCATATAGGCATATTCCGCCTCTTCCGAGAAGCCGCGCCGTGTATGGCGGTCCACCAGTCCCTTCAGTTTCGGGCGTTCCACGCACCCCGTAAGTCCGGAATGGTAGCCGTATGTCAAGCGGAACTCGTCGAGCACAATACCCGACTTGCCTTCGCGAAGTGATTTTTCTACCGTGTCAAGGTCTGTTCCGAGGCATGACCATATACCCATGCCAGTGATGACAACTCTTTGTTGCATATCTGTCTTATAGTGTGTTTTCTTCGTGTTTTATTGAAACGTGCGGCAGCGACATCCCCTTGCGCATACCGCGAAGCAGACAAGGTAACGCGTGCGTGCGACGAGCACGCGCGAAGCGCCACGGCGTCAGCACATTGTCGGAGAGAAACGCCCCTCTTTGACAATGTTTTGCAAAATTACATCTTTTTTTGATTACCTGCAAGTTTTTTGCTTGTTTTTGTATTCCAAAAGACTATTTTTTTGTCCCATACGGCACCATTTTCTCCTTAACAGACGGACACACAGCGGTTTCCGATATTGTAGCGCAGGATTGTTCTTGCGCTGAAACGGCACGAAAACGGGCTGATTATTCCAGCATGTGGCTGGTGAACCGGCACAACACGCCGCACTCTGCCTGTAATCTCATAGCTTTTACCACGCAAAAGCTATGAGATTACAATACGAAAGCTATGCTTTTACACCGCCATGCCATTTCCCACGGCAGGCGACAAGATTGTGAGGATAGGGACTGCGCGAAGCCAAAGGGAGGTCAGCGCAGGACGCGCCGACCTCCAGGCGATTTCGTTTCTTGAAAATCAGAAATAAAAAAACACGAAATCTTATCTGTTGGCAAAGATACATATAAATATCCTTTTACGCAAGAAAAATGTTACAAAAGTAATATTTTCGAGCAAAAAATTTGACGTTTCCATTTTTTTTGCTAATTTTGCATCGTCATCGTGGACGAAACAACCACATGACACCACAACACAGACATTATTTATTTTATTGGCAGTTGCGCCCTCACCGACAGATGACGGCGTTTCCCACAGAGGAAAGAAGGACGCACGCACTGTTAATATCACTTGACTAACTTTAAAACTATAATATTATGTCACAAATTACTGGTCACATATCCCAGGTTATCGGTCCTGTAATTGATGTCTTTTTCGACACCAAGGGGCTTGACGCGGAGAAAGTGCTGCCAAAGATTCATGATGCACTTATTGTAAAACGCGCCGATGGTCGCGACCTCGTCATAGAAGTCCAGCAGCATATCGGCGAGGACACCGTGCGCACCGTGGCAATGGACAATACCGACGGCCTACAACGAGGCTTGGAGGTAATCCCTACGGGAAGCCCAATATCCATGCCTTCTGGCGAGCAGATTAAGGGACGTATGCTGAACGTCATAGGACAGCCCATCGATGGCATGAAAACTCTGACGAAAGACAACCCCTACCCCATACACCGAGAGGCTCCGAAATACGAGGAACTGTCAACATCAAAGGAGATGCTCGCCACGGGCATCAAGGTGATAGACCTGCTGGAGCCATACATGAAGGGCGGCAAGATTGGCCTCTTCGGCGGTGCCGGCGTGGGCAAGACGGTGCTCATCATGGAGCTTATCAACAACATTGCCAAGGGGCACAACGGTTACTCCGTCTTCGCCGGCGTGGGTGAGCGCACCCGTGAGGGCAACGACCTGATACGAGAGATGATAGAATCAGGCGTAATAAAATACGGTGACAAGTTCAAAGAGGCTATGGCGCAGGGCAAATGGGACCTCTCGCTCGTGGACCCGGAGGAACTGAAGAAGTCGCAGGCAACGCTTGTGTACGGTCAGATGAACGAACCACCGGGAGCACGCGCCTCCGTCGCGCTGTCAGGACTTACCATTGCCGAGGAGTTCCGTGACCAAGGCGGCGACATATTGTTCTTCATTGACAACATATTCCGCTTCACGCAAGCCGGTTCCGAGGTGTCAGCACTGCTGGGACGTATGCCTTCGGCTGTGGGATACCAGCCGACATTGGCATCGGAGATGGGCGCGATGCAGGAGCGCATCACGTCAACAAAGACGGGTTCCATCACCTCCGTGCAAGCTGTGTACGTGCCTGCCGACGACCTTACCGACCCCGCTCCAGCCACGACATTTACGCACCTCGATGCCACAACGGAGCTTTCACGCAGCATCACGCAGCTCGGCATCTACCCTGCGGTAGACCCCCTCGGCTCAACATCGCGCATACTCGACCCGCTCGTGGTGGGCAAGGCGCATTATGAGTGCGCGCAACGTGTGAAGCAGATACTGCAGAAGTACAAGGAATTGCAGGACATCATCGCCATACTCGGCATGGACGAACTGTCTGACGACGACAAACTGATAGTAAACCGCGCACGCCGCGTACAGCGTTTCCTCTCACAGCCATTCACCGTGGCAGAGCAGTTCACTGGCGTAAAGGGCGAGATGGTATCTATAGAAGATACTATAAAGGGCTTCAACATGATTCTCGAAGGCGAACTGGACGACCTGCCAGAGCAGGCGTTCCTCAACGTCGGCACCATAGAGCAGGCTATAGAGAAGGGCAAGAAGCTCCTCGCGCAGGCACAGGGTTAAACTCTATAAAAGGCAACGAAGATGTTACAACTAAAGATTGTGTCACCAGAGAAGGTGGAGTACGACGGCAAAGCAGAAAGCGTCACCGTACCCGGCGCACTCGGCAACTTCGAGATACTCACCAACCACGCTCCCATAATATCCTCACTGATTGACGGCATGGTGGAATACGTCACGGAGAAAGGCGAGAAAAACCAGATAACAGTAACCGGAGGCGTAGTGTCCGTGCAGAAAAACGAGGTATCGCTCTGCGTGGAGAAGGCTCTGGCATGACGGGCATGGTAGGCACAAAGACAATATTCCTGTCGGCGCTGTTCTTCACTCTGATAGGGGTGGCGTACTGCAAGGGGTACGACTTCACCAAGAAACACTCCCCGAACCACCTGCCGCAGTTCTACCTTGTGATGGCGGTGGTGCGCTTCCTGCTCGTAGCCTCGGCCGTAGGAATATACGCTTTCTTGTCCGAGAACAGAACAGCCACCATGGAATTTGCCGCAATGTTCTTCGCAATGTACGTTGTGACGATGGTGGTGACATTAAAACTAAAACACTGACAAACAATGAATCGCATAAAGCTCTTTATCGCATTGGCAGCCATGGCGCTCGCAATAGCGCTGCCCGCGGCGGCAGAAGAGGACGGAGGAAAGCTCAACGTCTCTGAGATAGTCGTGGAGCACATCAAGGATTCCCACGAATGGCACGTCACTGACATCGGCGGCAAGCCCATCATAATCCATCTCCCCGTAATAGTGAACAGCAGCACGGGATGGCACGTCTTTATGACCTCCGACTTCGAGCACGAGGCTGTGGACGGAATGAAGAAAGGACCCTACAACCTCGCCCTGTGCGAGGAAGGCGAGAACGCTGGAAAGATAGTGGAACTGGATGCCGCGGGCAACGTGGTGGACACGCCATTGGATATATCAATAACAAAGACCGTGGCGGTGATGTTCATCAATGTCATAATATTGCTGCTCTGCGTGCTCGGCTCCGCCAGATGGTATCGCAACCGTAAGGCGAGCGACGCTGCCCCCAAAGGCTTCGTGGGCTTTGTGGAAATGCTGGTAATGTATGTCGTGGATGAGATTATAAAGCCTGGAGTGGGCAAAGGGTACGAGAAATATACGCCCTACCTGCTCACCTGCTTCTTCTTCATCTTCACCTGCAACGTCATGGGCCTCATACCCTTCCCACCGGGAAGCGGCAACGTGACAGGCAACATAGCGGTGACATTCTTCCTCGCTTTATGCACCTTCGTAATAGTGCAGTTCAGCGGTAACAAGCATTACTGGAAGGATATATTCTGGCCCGACGTGCCAACATGGCTCAAAGCGCCAGTGCCCATAATACCAGTGATAGAATTCGTCGGAATATTCACAAAGCCCTTCGCCCTGATGATACGTCTCTTCGCCAATATGATGGCTGGTCACGCCATAGCAGTGGCTATAACCTGCATCATCTTTATGATGGCATCAGCAGGAATGGGAATGCTCATGGGAATGGGAGCGCTAAGCATCATAATGAGCATATTTATGATGTGTCTGGAGTGCTTGGTATGCTTCATACAGGCAATGGTATTCACTATGCTGTCAGCAACATTCATAGGACTGGCACGTGTGGAACCAGAACACGAATAAGGAAATAAACAAAACTAATAATAACTTAAATTTAACGATTATGATTTCATTGATTTTAGCAGCAGAAGCTGCAGGTTTGGCAAAGTTAGGCGCAGGCATAGGCGCAGGTCTCGCAGCAATCGGTGCAGGTCTCGGTATTGGAAAGATAGGTGGTCAGGCAATGGATGCCATGGCACGTCAGCCAGAAGTGATGAACAAATTGTTCACAAACATGATTGTCGCAGCCGCCCTCATCGAGGGTGTGGCACTCTTCGCTGCCGTAATAGCCTTCCTCTGCGTGTAACACACGGCAGGGAAAAGCCTACAATATATAGTAAACAACATTCAGAAAATAATCACATCAGCGTATGGATTTGTTGATTCCGAGTAGTGGCCTGCTCTTTTGGATGTCTCTGACGTTCCTTGTGGTGCTGTGCGTACTGTGGAAGTGGGGCTTCCCCGTCATCGTTAATATGGTGGCGGAGAGGAAAGCTTTCATCGACGACAGCCTGCAAAAGGCACGTGAGGCAAACGAAAGACTCGCCAACATACAGAAAGAAGGTGAATCCATCTTGCAAGAAGCACGCGAGAAGCAAGCCCTTATACTGAAGGAAGCTGCCGCAACGCGCGACTCAATCGTTGAAAAAGCCCAGCAAAAGGCACGCGAGGAAAGCGTGAGGATGCTGGAGGAAGCACGCAATGAGATAGAAAACGAGAAACAAGCTGCCATAAGTGAGATACGCAATCAGGTGGCAAAACTCTCCATTCTCATAGCAGAGAAGGTGGTTCGCAAGAACCTTAGCGATGATAAAGCACAGATGGAATTGATTGACCGTATGCTGGATGATGTTTCTTCCAATAAATAACGTGGTATGGACATAGGAGTAATATCGGTGCGTTACGCCAGGGCACTGCTGAAATGCAGCACGGAGGCCTGCCTCGAAGACAAGGTCTATCAGGATATGCAGACCCTTGCCAAGAGCTATATCGATGTGCCCGAACTGAGGTTCACGATAGATAATCCCATGATCGCGAAAGAAAGCAAGGAGGCTTTGCTGAAGGCTGCCGCCGGAAACGAGGCAACTAAGCTGACCGAAGACTTCATCAAGCTCGTCTTGAAGGAAGACCGCGAGAATGTGATGCAGTTCATTGCCAACTCGTATATCACTCTTTACAGGAAACAGAAGAACGTCATCCGTGGGAAACTGACCACCGCCGCAGAGGTAACGCCTGCCATGGAGCAGAAGATGCGACAGCTGGTAGAGAGCAAAACCAACGGCACCGTGGAGTTTGAAACAGAGGTGAAGAGCGACATAATAGGCGGCTTCATACTGGAGTATGACACATACAGGATGGACGCGAGCGTGAAAACAAAGCTCAACTCCATACTGAAGCAGTTGGCAGTGTAGTGGAAACATTCAGGAAAAACTGTCAAAAACAGGATTTCCCGAATAAGTATTCAATCTGGAAAAACTAAAAAAAGAAATCAAATGTCAGACAAAATAAAACCAAGCGAAGTGTCACAGGTGCTGCTGGAGCAACTGAAAGGCATCAGCGACAGCGCAAAGTTTGACGAGGTAGGTACGGTGCTCACCGTCAGTGACGGCGTGGCGCGCATCTACGGCTTGCGCAACGCTGAAGCCAACGAGCTGCTGGAGTTTGAGAATGGCACGATGGCTATCGTCATGAACCTTGAGGAAGACAACGTAGGATGCGTGCTTCTCGGCTCTACCTCGGGCATTAAAGAGGGCATGACGGTAAAGCGTACCAAGCGCATCGCCTCCATCCGTGTCAACGACAATATGCTCGGCCGCGTCATAAACCCCATCGGTCAGCCCATTGACGGTAAGGGACCAATAGACCTTACTAACGCTTACGAGATGCCGTTGGACAGAAAAGCACCAGGCGTAATATACCGTCAGCCAGTGAAAGAACCGTTGCAGACGGGTATTAAAGCCGTTGACTCCATGATTCCGATAGGTCGCGGACAGCGTGAGCTTATCATTGGCGACCGCCAGACGGGAAAAACGGCAATAGCCATTGATACAATAATAAACCAAAAGAGCTTCTATGAGGCAGGGAAGCCGGTGTATTGCATCTATGTTGCCATAGGCCAGAAGGCAAGTACGGTAGCTGCCCTCGTGCAGAACCTCAAGGAACGCGGCGCACTGCCCTACACCATCATCGTAGCAGCGACAGCAAGTGACCCCGCGGCTATGCAGTACTATGCACCTTTCGCAGGTGCTGCCATAGGCGAATATTTCCGCGACCGCGGTGAGCACGCACTCGTAGTGTACGATGACCTCTCCAAACAAGCGGTGGCATATCGTGAGGTATCGCTGATACTTCGCCGTCCATCAGGACGTGAGGCCTATCCGGGCGATGTCTTCTACCTACATTCACGCCTTTTGGAACGCGCAGCAAAGATTAACGAACAGCAAGAGGTGGCAGAGCAGATGAACGACCTTCCCGAGTGCCTCAAGGGACAAGTGAAGGGCGGAGGCTCACTGACTGCGCTGCCAATCATCGAGACACAGGCTGGCGACGTATCGGCATACATACCTACAAACGTCATCTCCATCACCGATGGACAGATTTACTTAGAGTCTGACCTCTTCAACCAAGGCTTCAGACCCGCCATCAATGTGGGCATATCAGTGTCTCGTGTAGGTGGTTCGGCACAGATAAAGTCAATGAAGAAGGTGGCTGGTACGCTGAAGATAGACCAAGCGCAATACCGAGAACTGGAGGCCTTCTCCAAGTTCTCCAGCGACATGGACGCCGTTACAGCCATGACCCTCGACCGCGGCCGCAAGAACAACCAGCTGCTGATACAACCACAATATAGCCCAATGCCTGTAGGCGAGCAAATAGCTATACTCTACTGCGGCACACACGGGCTAATGTCTTCCGTACCAGTAGATAAGGTTCGCGAGTGTCAGGATGCCTTCCTCGACAAGCTGCGCAACGCAAAGCCAGAGGTAATAGAGACACTTGGCAGCGGAAAAATTGATGATGACACTACGAAAGCAATAGAAAGCGTAATGGCCGACATTGCCGGACAGTATAAAAAATAAAGTACTATGCCGTCGCTGAAAGAAATAAAGAACCGAATATCGTCCGTCAACAGCACCCGTAAAATTACGAGTGCCATGAAGATGGTGGCATCATCCAAGCTGCACCACGCACAGATGATGATAGGCAATATGTTGCCCTACGAGACGATGCTGGAACACATCATCAAGACTTTCATCGCCTCCGACGCCGAACTGCAGTCGGTTTACTCGATGGAAAGACCCGTGAAGAATGTGGCGCTCGTCGTCTTCTCAAGCAACAGCAGCCTTTGCGGAGGTTTCAACGCTAACGTGCTGAAACTGATGCAACAGGCGATAGACGGGTACAAACAGTTGGGAAAAGAAAACATCATCATCTATCCCATCGGACGAAAGGTGGCGGAGAAAGCACAGAAATTAGGTTATAAGACAGCCGGCAACTTCTACGAGCTTGCCGACAAGCCCGATGTGCAAAAGTGCATCGCCATTGCCAGAGAGCTGGGGCAGATGTTCCTAAAGGGCGAAATAGACAAGGTGGAGCTGATATACCATCACTTCAAGAGTGCAGGGTCACAGATACTCACACGCAAGACGCTAATACCGATAGACCTTACCACCGAGTTGAAGAGAGACCACGAGCGTGATCTCGAAACAACGATAGTGACAAAGGAAGCGCAGGAGTACCTGAAGATGAAGGGTACAACAACCCATGAGGAGGATATCAACGTGAAACCGCTCAACGATAACTACATCGTGGAGCCAGACATGGATACCATTCTCAAGACCCTCGTGCCAAAGATGATACACCTTATGCTCTACACCGCCCTGCTTGACAGCATCGCCTCCGAGCACGCCGCACGTATGGTGGCGATGCAGACCGCCACAGACAATGCCGACGAACTGCTGCGCGTGCTTAACTTGCAGTACAACAAGAGCCGCCAGCAAGCCATCACCAACGAGCTGCTCGACCTCGTTGGAGGCTCTGTCAACAACTAATCACCCCTTTTGTCCTGCCATAGCAGAAGCCATATCCGCGCAAGCAGAATGGTCATATCATAAAGAACGCATTGCCATCGACCGTAAAACGTCAGCGGCAATGCGTTTTTTTGTATACGGAAACGCTACCACAGCATCATAAACCCAAATCGGTCATTAGACCACAAAAGTTCAAAACTTCTTGTTTTTGTGTTGTTTCCTAACAGATTTTATTTTCTTTTCGGCATCTTGCCTGTCTTTGTAACTTGACGTAGCCCGCTATGCCTGCGTTACAAAGATAGCCAATCTGCTCGACAATAAAACAAAATCTGTTTAGGCTCTAATGACCGATTTGGGATAAAAACTCAGTTGGCACGCATTTTGTTTAATCCAAATCGGTCATTAGATTTCCTGTTCGTCAGTTTATGCCTTTCCGCAATGCGACCTACTTGGTGAGAACATAGCGGACAATGGCAAGACAAGGCAGGAAGAGCAGACACGCAATCAAACAGTTAATATATAACAACAATACAATAAAACTATGGCAAAAGGTAATATTGGCGTAACAACCGAAAACATTTTTCCAGTAATCAAGAAATTCCTCTATTCAGACCACGAGATTTTCCTACGCGAAATGGTCAGCAATGCCGTGGATGCCACGCAGAAGTTGAAGACCCTTGCAGAGAAGGGCGACTTCAAAGGCGAGATAGGCGACACGAGCGTGCGCATACAGCTCGACAAGGAAGCAGGCACGCTGACCATCTCCGACCACGGCATCGGCATGACCGAGGAAGAGATAGACCGCTATATCAACCAGATAGCGTTCTCCGGCGTGACGGACTTCCTTGAGAAATACAAGGATAACGCCAATGCCATCATCGGACATTTCGGCCTTGGCTTCTACTCAGCCTTCATGGTGGCAGACAGGGTGGACATCATCACCAAGTCTTACAAGGATGACGCACAGGCAGTGAAATGGAGCTGCGACGGCAGCCCTGAGTATGACATCGAGCCGGCAGAGAAGGCAGAGCGCGGTTCCGACATAGTGCTTCACATCGCAGAGGACTGCAAGGAGTTCCTTGAAAAAGAGCGCGTCACGCAGCTGCTCAACAAGTATTGCAAGTTCATGGCGGTGAACGTGGTCTTCGGCAAGAAGCAGGAATGGAACAAAGACGAGAAGAAGATGGTGGACACAGACGAGGACAACGTGATTAACAGCACGGAGCCGCTGTGGACCAAACAGCCGTCAACGCTGAAGGACGAGGACTACAAGGAGTTCTACCGCACGCTCTACCCCATGCAGGACGAGCCGTTGTTCTGGATACACCTCAATGTTGACTTCCCGTTCCACCTCACCGGCATACTGTATTTCCCACGCGTGCAGTCCAACATGGACCTGCAACGCAACAAGATACAGCTGTATTGCAACCAAGTGTTCGTGACAGACCAGGTGGAGGGCATAGTGCCTGACTTCCTTACCCTGCTGCACGGCGTGATAGACTCACCCGACATCCCGCTGAACGTGAGCCGAAGCTACCTGCAAAGCGACCAGAACGTGAAGAAGATAGCTACCTACATAACAAAGAAGGTGGCAGACCGACTGAACAGCATCTTCAAGAGCGACCGCAAAGACTACGAGGAGAAGTGGGATTCGCTAAAGGTGTTCATCAACTACGGTATGCTGACGGACGAGGCTTTCTATGACCGCGCCAAGGACTTCGCACTGTTCAAGGACACGGAGGGAAAACACTTCACCTTCGAAGAGTACAAAACGCTCATCAAAGACGCACAGACTGACAAAGATGGCACACTGGTGTACCTCTATGCCAACGACAAAGACGAGCAGTACACATATATAGAAGAAGCCAAGGCGAAGGGCTACTCCGTGCTGCTGCTTGACGGACAACTGGACACACCGACGGTGTCACTCTTTGAGCAGAAGTTTGACAAGAGCCGTTTCACCCGCGTGGACGGTGACATCATAGACCGCCTCATACCAAAGGAGGATGCTAAGAAAGTGGAACTGAGCAAGGAGGAGACCGACAAACTGACAGAGGTCTTCAAAAGCAAGTTGCCCGAAATGGAGAAAGCCAACTTCAACGTGGAGATACAAGCTCTCGGCGAGGCTGCCGCACCAGTGGTGTTCACACAGAGTGAATACATGCGCCGTATGAAAGATATGTCACGTTATCAGAGCGGAATGGGCTTCTACTCACAGATGCCCGACTCATACAGCATGGTGCTCAACAGCGACAACGCCATAATAAAATCCGTGCTCGATGGCAGTGCCAAAGAGGATACGGTATCACAGCTCATAGACCTCGCACTGCTGCAGAACGGTATGTTAAAGGGCGCAGCCCTCGACAAGTTCCTCAAGAGGTCTGTAGAACTGCTGAAGTAGTCTGGCAATCAAACGATTATACATCAACACAACCGTTATGCTCCTGCGGTTACACAGCAAGGCATAATCCACCGTTAAGCAAAAGCTATGCTTTCACCGAGTAATCACTATACGATTACGATGTGAAAGCATAGCGATTACCCGGTAAAAGCATAGCGATTAGAAAATGCCTCGCCCGTCCCCTACCCGAGCAAGGAGAGGAAACAGCCCCAAAGGCATACATAATTCCCCCTTGCGGGAGACGGATAGGAACCATCACCGACATGCCATACAAACATTACATAAACGCCCTGCTCACCTTACTGCTACCCCTCGTAATGGGCGGCATAGGGGGAGCAGGGCGTGTTTGCGCACAGAGACACATACTTTTCTCCGACGACATCGCCTCACTGCAAGTGGTGGCAGGGGTCAGATGGCAAGAGATGCCTATCATCAGGCTCAACGGTAACGAGGTGCTGAACATCAGCTTCGACGACCTGTCACACTCTTACCGCCGCTTCTCCTACACCATAACACACCTTGAAGCCGACTTCACACCATCGGAGGGACTGTTTACGAGCGACTATCTCGCTGGCTTTGAAACAGGTTTAACCATTGATAGTTACAACCAATCAATCAATACGTTACAAAACTACACTCACTATACGCTACAAATACCCAATGAGAAGTGTCGCATGACAATGAGCGGCAACTATCGCCTCGACATAAGAGACGACGACGATGACGGCAGACTGATGGCAAGCGTATTCTTCATGGTAAACGAAGCCGCCGTCACGGTTGGACTGTCAACCACCGCCAATACCGACATCGATATACGCCACAGTCACCAGCAGGTGGAGCTGAGCGTGGACTACTCGCCGCTGCGCGCCACTGACGCACGGCGGCAAGTGAAGGGTTACGTGCTGCAAAACGGCAGATGGGACAACGCACGGTGGCTGCCGGAGGCTTCGCGAATATCGCAGAAGATGCTGGAGTGGGTGCACTGCCGCGACCTTATATTTGAAGCGGGCAACGAATACCACAAGTTCGAGATACTCGACATACACCGCAACTCAATGAACGTGGAAAATAATGTGTGGGACGGCGAAAACTGGCACACCATATTGTGGTATGATTACAAGCGGCCATCGTATGTATATGACGAGACCGCCAAGGGTTCTTTCTATATAAGAAACAGCGACAACCACGAGAACGACATAACATCAGAATACGTACTAGTGCACTTCCTGCTGAAAAGCCCTCCCCTGCCCTACCGACTTTTCGTGAACGGCACATGGACCAACGACCGGTTCCTGCCGAAGTACGAGATGCACTACGATGAGGAGAGAAAAATGTATGAAGCGGTGGTAAGGCTGAAATACGGCTACTATTCCTACCAATACCTCATGCTCGACGGGAACGACATAATAGAGGGCGAGGTGACAGAAGACGAAGAGGTCGGTAAAAACACCGCGGAACCGATAATCCCACCCACGGAAGGCTCTTTCCACGAGACGCGCAACAACTACAACGCCCTGATATACTACCGCGGCAACAATGACAGGGCAGACAGACTGGTGGGAGTTTATTGAAACAACAGAAAAATGATAACACGAGAGATAAAGCCAAATGAAGAGCTATACCTTGCTTTCACGGGCAGGGAAATGGTGCTACGCGATGATGGCGGGACACTGGACTACAATGATATGCTCAAGCTACAAGCCGCCATAACATATGACATGGCTTTCACAGAGGAAGAGACCTGCGTCAGCGTACTGGGATTGCAGCCTAAAGACGCTGGCGACAAAGGTTACTGTCAATCCCTGCCGCAGGGTTATGAGCTGCGTGCCATCAGGCTGTACAACGCCGAACAAGACGAGGAAACCGTAATGCGCATATCACGAGCGAAAGGACTGCTGGAGTGGATGCGCAACACCAAGTACTGCTCCTGCTGCGGCGCGCCACTGCACACTCATGCCACGCAGACCGCCATGGTATGTAGTAACTGCGGGAAACTGACCTTCCCACGCATAGAGCCATGCATCATAGTTCTTGTGCGCAATGGCGACAAAATGCTGCTGGCACGCCACGTGCAACGCAATCAAGACATCTACGCCTGCATAGCAGGATTTATGGAGACGGGAGAGACGGCGGAGCAGGCAGTGCAACGCGAGATAATGGAAGAGACAGGGCTGAAGGTAAAGAACATACGCTACTTCGGTTCACAAAGCTGGCCCTTCCCCTCGCAACTGATGTTAGCATTCACCGCCGACTACGCCGAAGGCGAGATAAAGATACAGGAAAGCGAGATACAACACGCTGCATGGTTCAACAAGGACGAGTGTCCTGCCACGCCACAACCTGGCTCCATAGCTTACAGACTGATACATGGGGTTTAGTGGTTTGGTGGTTTAGTTGTTTAGTGGTTTGGTTGTTTGGTTAAATGTAAACGCTCCATTAGCCATCCGCTCGGCTCTACCACTTTGCCCCAGTGAAGAAATAACCAAACCACCAAATAACCAAACCACTAAACCACTAAACAACCAAACAACTAAACCACTAAATAACCAAACCACCAAACAACCAAACCACTAAACAACCAAACCACTAAACCACCAAACAACCAAACCACTAAACCACCAAACAACCAAACAACCAAACCACCAAACAACTAAACAACTAAATAACTAAACAACTATTCCATCGCACCGTTTATTTGTTCTATAACACGCAACAGAAGTACGGATTAGGAATAAAAATATTACCTTTGCAAATTAAAATCAATCAAATAAAGAAATGATATATCTTGACAGAAACGAATTTAATTTCAAACCATCACAGAAGGTTATTGATGCAATAAAGAATTTTGACCCCGAGACACTTTGTTTCTACACCAGAATTTACGACGAAGGCAAGAAGAGCATCGTATCCGTCCGCCTCAGCGAAATATACGGTGTGCCCGAGCAACAGGTACTCATAGGCTATGGCGGTGAGGATATACTGAAAAACTCCGTACACTACTATCTGTCAACAGGTGGAAACAACACCATAATGATACCAGAATACTCATGGTGGTACTATAACCGCATAGCCGGAGAGTGCGGCGGAACCTTCGAGATGTATCCCCTTCACGAAACAGGCGACACCTTTGCATACGACGTGGATGAGGTTATTGAATACACCAACCGCATACACCCCCGTATGCTTCTGCTCGCATCTCCTAACAACCCAACAGGCAACAGCCTCACACCAGAGGAGATAGGGAGGATAATGGAGAATATACCATCTGACACCATGGTACTCATTGACGAGGCATACGCTTCTTTCATATCTTGCGACACCTCATACGTGGCACCCCTCGTCAGCAAATACTCTAACCTCATAATATCACGCACCCTCTCCAAATTCTACGGTCTGCCAGGACTCCGCATGGGCTTCGGCTTCATTGGCAAAGGACACGAAGGCTTCCTCAACTACGCGAACAAATACCTCGGTTACAACCGTTTCAGCGAAGCAGTGGCACTGGCAGCCCTCGACAGCGATGAGCATTACCGCAAGGTGGCTGACGACATGGAATGGGACCGACAGCTGTTCAAGAAGGAACTGGGTAACCTGCCAGGCTTCAAGGTATATAAGAGCGTTGCTAACTTCATCCTCATAAAATATCCCGTAGCAATAAAAGAGGCATTGCAAAAAGCCCTTGCCGAACAAGACTACAAGATAAAATTCATGGGGGACAAGGGACTTGAAGACTGCCTGCGCATCACTCTCGGTCAACCACAGCACATACAGGCAGTGGTGGACACTATAAAGAAGTGCGTGAAATAATACAGCCCACAGTAAACGATGAAAGCAATAATCCTTGCGGCAGGCATGGCATCTCGCCTGCGCCCGCTGACACTACACACGCCCAAAAGCCTGCTCACTATAGATGGGAAGTCTTTGTTACAGCGCTCCATGGATGCCCTGATACAGAATGGGATAAAAGACTTTGTTATCGTGACAGGCTATCTGCACGAGAAGATTGAAGCCTTCGTGAAGGAGCAGTATGCCGACACCATCAGCGTAAAGTTCATATATAATAATGTATATGACAGCACGAACAACATCTATTCCCTTTGGCTCGCACGTCCGGAAGCAGAGGGAGAAGACTTCCTGCTGCTTGACAGTGACCTGCTCTATGACCCGCAGATTATCACGGAAGTCATGGCAAACAAGGCGGCAAACGTGTTGACGCTCATAAAGCACGACCTCGGAGAAGAAGAGATGAAGGTGGTGACGGATGCTGATGGCGTAATAAAAGAGATAAGCAAGACCTGTAACCCCAGTGATGCCGCAGGCGAAAGTCTTGGCATAGAGAAGATTGGCAAGGAATATTCTGCCGCCCTCTACAAAGAACTGGAGGTGATGATGAATAAGGAGCACCTTGAAAACAAGTTCTACGAACTCGCCTTTGAACGACTGATACCACAGGGACACACCTACAACGTACTCGATGTCAGTCATCTGTTCTCCTGCGAGCTTGACACGGTAGAAGACTTCGAGAACGCGAAACACGATTGTAGGTTTTAGGTTAGAGGCTGAAGGTTGGAGGCTGAAGGTTGGAGGTTAAAGGTTAGAGGTTAAAGGTCACTCAATCACTTGGCTCCGCCGCTTCGCCCAGCGAAGAACTAAACAACCAAACCACTCGCTCGACCTCTGGTCGCTTCTTTGCAAGCAAAGCGACCAAAGGTCGAGCGGCCAACGGCAAGAACTAAACCACTAAACAACTAAACACTAATGAACGAAAAGATAAAGAAGACACTGAAATCTTCCGAGACGGAAGACTGGCTCGACTACCGCGTGGTGCGTCCGCTGAGCTACCTATGGGCATGTCTCTTCGCACGCCTCGGCGTACACCCGAACGCCGTGACAATAATGTCGATGATAATAGGTGCTGGCAGTTGCGTGTTCTACGCTCACGGTAGCTACCACTACGAAGGCACCTACGGTCTTACGATGAATATCATAGCCATACTACTGCTGATATGGGCTGACATCTACGACTGCACCGACGGACAGCTGGCACGCATGACTGGAAAGAAGAGCCAGATGGGCAGAATACTTGACGGCGCCGCCGGCTTCGTATGGTTCGTACCCATCTACCTCGCATTGGTATACAGGTTTTACCTCCACCACGACATAGAGTTCGGATGGCTCGGCATTGCCGACACGCCAGAGAACACACAGATAGCAACAGCCATCGTACTATGCCTCTCGCTGATATCTGGCTTCATGGGAATGGGAGGACAGCAGCGCCTGGCCGACTACTACATACAAATCCACCTCTTCTTCCTGAAAGGAGAGAAAGGCAGCGAGCTGGACACCTCTGCGAAACAACAGGAAATATACGACAACACCCCTTGGAAAGGAAACCTTATATGGAAGGCCTTCCTCAAGTCATACGTAGGCTATACGCAGAAGCAAGAGAAGCAGACACCAGAGTTCCAGAAACTCATGGCAAAGATAAGGCAGAAATACGGCAGAGAAGACAATATGCCAGAGGAAGTGCGCGAAGAATTCCACAAGCACTCTAAAGCAATCATGGGCTATAACGCCATGCTTACATTCAACTTCCGCACAGGTATGTTCTTCATCTTCTGCCTTGCGGACATACCCGTATGCAATTTCCTTTTTGAAATAATAGCCATGTCCCTGCTCACCATATACATCAACCGCCGCCACGAAGCCTTCTGCCGACAGATAGCCCAGAAAATAGTTTAGGTGGAAGGTAGGAGAGTTAAGGAGAACTAAGCCGCTCGCACTATGGTCGCTTGTTGCAGAGGGCTTGATGGTTTGGGAGTTTAGGTTTTAGGGCACGTTGTCCAAAACCAAAAAACTCAAACCCAAAACCACTAACCAACAACCACTAACCAACAACCTCAAAATGAAATGGACAAAGAAAAAGCTCAATAACCTATTCTTCTTCTGCGGCATAGCGGCAGTAGTGGTGATGTTGCTAACATTTGACGTTAGCTTCTATGAACTGTGGCAGCACCTGTGCAGGGCAGGCTATTGGCTCGTACCCATCATCGGCGTCTGGATTGCGATATACGCCATCAACGCCCTCGCATGGCAGTGTACGATAAAAGGAAACATCAGTGCCGATGAACACGTCAGCTTTTGGCGCATCTTTAAACTAACCATCACAGGATACGCCCTCAACTACGCCACCCCCGTAGGTGGTCTTGGCGGAGAACCCTACCGCATCATGGAACTGTCAAGGGACATCAGCAAGCAACACGCCACCTCCTCCGTGATACTATACGCCATGATGCACGTCTTTGCACACTTCTGGTTCTGGTTCTCCTCCATATTCATCTACCTTGCCCTCGTACTAATAGGCGATATGCCTCTCACCACCGCCACCGCCATCGTCCTCGGCGTAATAGGCATTTTCTGCTTGATAGCCTTTTACCTATTCACTAAAGGCTACCGTAACGGTCTGGTAGTAAAAGTAATAAGCCTTATAGGCAAAATCCCTGGATTGGGTAAATGGAGTGCCAGGATGCTCACCACCCACGGAGAATCGCTTCGCAACATAGACAGGCAGATTGCTGCCCTTCACCAGCAAGACAAGAAGCACTTTTACTCCAGCCTTCTGCTGGAATACCTGTCGCGCATAGTGCAGAGCCTTGAGATAATGTTCATGCTCCTACTCTTTGATATCGACTGTGGCGGCGGACTGTCGGGCATGATGCTCACCTTTCTTCACTCAGTACTAATCCTCGCCTTTACCACCTTGTTTGCCAACCTCATCGGCTTCCTGCCAATGCAGATAGGCGTACAAGAAGGCGGCTTTGTAATATCCATCGCAGCCTTAGGGCTTTCTGCCGCCTTAGGCATCTTTGTTAGTATAATATGCCGTGTCAGGGAGATTGTATGGATTATCATCGGTATCATGCTAATGAAGACAGGTAAACAGACAGAATAACACAGCTGCCCCATACACCTCACTGCATTTCCTTGACAACTGAACTTCGCAAGTTAGTTAAAGGGATTTCGGGCTATTTCATCCTGCAGAATAACTCATAGGAGACTTGAAAAGTTCAATTTTGACTCTGAAGAAAATAAGGCGCACCGACTTCACAGCCAGTACGCCTTCAAATCTATTAATATTACAATACAATTTTGGTTTCTTATCGTTTTTACAGGGGTATGTTGCCGTGTTTCTTCGGCGGGTTGCTCTGGTTCTTGTTGCGGCACATCTCCAGTGCTTGTATCAGACGGATACGTGTATCACAGGGAGAGATTATCTCATCGATATAACCCAATTGTGCTGCTGGCATGGGGTTGGCGAACTTTTCCTTGTATTCTTTTGTGCGCTCAGTGCGTTCTTCTGGTGTTGCTTTTCTGTATAGTATGTTGCAGGCCCCTTCTGCTCCCATTACCGCTATCTCGGCAGTTGGGTATGCCAGATTTATGTCAGCCCCAATACATTTTGAGTTCATCACAATGTATGCGCCGCCATAGGCTTTTCTTGTTATGAGTGTTAGTTTTGGCACAGTGGCCTCGGCAAAGGCATATACTATTTTTGCGCCATGACGTATTATGCCGTTGTGCTCCTGCTGTACTCCGGGCATGAATCCAGGGACATCCTCTACTGCTATGAGTGGAATGTTGAAGCAATCGCAGAAACGTATAAAACGTGCAGCCTTGTCCGAGCCGTCGATATCTAAAGAGCCTGCAAGATAATTGGGCTGGTTTGCTACGAATCCCACGGTGCGTCCTGCCATTCGTCCAAAGCCTATTACTATGTTCTTTGCAAATTCTGGCTGCACCTCGAAGAAATATTGTTGGTCACATATCGGCTCTATGATGTCGTGTATGTCATACGGCATATTGGGGTCATGGGGGACTACTTCGTCCAGTTCGTGGCACACGCGATTTACCTCGTCCGTAATGGGGTGTATGGGTGCGTCCTCCATATTGTTTGAGGGTATGAAGCCTATCAACTCTCTTATAGTCATGAGTGTTTCTTCGTCATTGTCGCATATGAAATGGCTCACTCCGCTTAGCGTGTTGTGTGTCATGGCTCCTCCGAGTGTTTCTTTGTCAACGTTCTCGTTAGTAACAGCTTTTACAACGTCGGGACCAGTGACAAACATCTGGCTTTGCTCTTTTACCATGAGAATAAAGTCTGTCAGGGCGGGTGAGTAGCACGAGCCTCCTGCACAGGGTCCCATGATGGCTGATATTTGTGGTATGACGCCTGAGGCCATGACATTGCGGCGGAAGATGTGGGCGAAACCTGTCAGAGACTCTACTCCTTCTTGTATTCTTGCTCCGCCTGAGTCGTTGAGCCCTATGATGGGAGCCCCGTTTTTCAGTGCCAAGTCCTGCACTTTTGCTATCTTCTGCGCATTGGCGGCACTCAGAGAGCCTCCGAGTACGCTGAAGTCAAAGGCATATACAAATACGATTCTTCCGTCTATCTTACCATAGCCAGAGATAACGCCGTCTCCTTCTACGCGTTTCTTCTCCATTCCGAAGTCTGTGCAACGGTGTACTACATGCTTGTCTAATTCTACGAATGTTCCTTTGTCAAGTAGAGCTTCTATTCTTTCTCTTGCTGTTAGTTTCATTGTTTGTAGTTGTTTTGTTCTTGTTTTGCAAGCGTCATTATGTACTGAGCGGTTTGATGGTTTTGTGGTTGGTAGTTTGGGTGGAGGATGGTAGGTGATACCACTACGCTTACCTAAACCACCAATTTCATTACGAGGTCATTGACATTCATGGTGTCCCCGTCTTTTATCAGTACTTCTTTTATTGTGCAATCAGAAGCTACTTTATAGTTTGACTGCATCTTCATGGCCTCCATGGTGAACAATGTATCTCCGCAATTCACCTTATCTCCTGCTTTTACATATACCTTTACTATCTTGCATGACATTGGCGCTGTTATCGTGTCTGCCTGCACGGCGTTGCTCTTCTTTTTACGCTGTCTCATGTATTTTGCCTGTGAGTCAAGCATGGATATCTGGTATGTGGAGTAGTTCACGTTGGCAGTATAGTGCTTTCCGCCTTCTCCCTTTGTCAGTTCGGCTTTGTATGAGTTGCCTTTATATAGAATGGAATAAACGCCGTTTTGCAGCATTGTCACATCCACATTATATACCTCTCCGTCTATGTCTATGCTAACGTTGTTACCTTCTTTTGACAGCAACGTGACTTGTTGTAACTTGTCTCCTATCTGTATTTCCATTTGTTTGGTGGTTTGGTAGTTTGGTAGTTTAGTGGTTTGGGGGGTGAATGATTTTGTTTTTCTTTTTAGGGGCATTACACTTAACTAAACAGCCAAACAAATATTTTACACTCTCAATACGCCCTTTTGCAGTCCGAAAGACCTCCAGCGGTTTATAGCAGAACTGTTATAGGCTGCTGTGTCGGGCTGGTTCTCCTCTATATTCATTAGGTAGTCCATGTATGCAGCTATTACTGCCATCTGTTCAGAGTCATTCTTGAAGCCTAAGCGTGGGCGTAGCCAATCCTCATTGCGCTCAATGAAGTATGTGTTATAGTCTCCATTCTTGAAGTCGGGCACGTCGATGATACGGCGCAGATAGCGTATGTTGGTTGTCAAACCTGTGATCTTGTATTCATACAGCACGCGTCTCATTCTTTCAATGGCATATTCGCGTGTTGTTGCCCATACTATCAGTTTGCCTATCATGGGGTCATAGTGCACGGGAATCTCGTAACCCTCATATACATAGGAGTCTATTCGTGTGCCAATTCCGTGTGGTTCTGTCAGCTGCTTTATGACACCAGGTGAGGGCATGAAATCGTGTTCGGCATCCTCTGCGCAGATGCGACATTCTATGGCATGACCATGCTGTCGCAGTTCTTCTTGTTTGAAGCGCAGAGGTTGACCTGACGCTATGCGTATCTGTTCCTTAACGAGGTCAACACCCACCACCTCTTCTGTTATCGGATGCTCTACTTGCAAGCGAGTGTTCATTTCGAGGAAGTAGAAATGATGGTATTTGTCTACAAGAAACTCTATCGTTCCTGCTCCAACATATCCTACTGCCTTTGCTGCTGCTACAGCCTTTGCTCCCATTTCCATTCTTAGGTTGTAGTCTATGAATGGTGAAGGTGATTCTTCTACTACCTTTTGGTGCCTACGTTGCACGGAGCACTCACGGTCAAAGAGGTGTACCACGTTGCCATACTTATCTCCGAGTATCTGAAATTCTATGTGGTGGGGTTCTTCTACAAATTTCTCTATATACACCGTATCGTCACCGAAGCCAGACATTGCTTCGCTCCTTGCAGCGTTATACATCTCCACCACTTCTTCTTCGCTGTTTATGAGGCGCATACCCTTTCCGCCACCGCCCATAGAGGCTTTCAGCATCACGGGGAAACCTATCTCCTTTGCCACCCTCACTGCCTCCTCAGCCGATGTCAGCGATTCCTCAGTGCCTGGCACTACTGGTACTCCTGCCTCTATCATCCTGCGACGAGCACTTATCTTGTCGCCCATCCCTTCCATCGTTTCGGCGCGCGGCCCGATGAAGATAAAGCCCTCTTTCTCGCATCTTCTTGCAAATTCTGCATTCTCTGAGAGGAATCCGTAACCAGGGTGAATAGCATCAACATTGTGCTTGTGTGCTGCTGCAATGATGTGGTCAATGTTGAGGTAGCTGTCGTTGCTGGCAGCCTCGCCTATACACTCCGCCTCGTTGGCGAATAGAACATGGCGCGACATACGATCGGCAGAGCTATATACAGCAACGGAATGTATGCCCATCTCATAGCAACTACGCATTACGCGTATTGCTATTTCGCCACGATTAGCTACCAAGATCTTTCTAATCATGTACATAAGTATTTATTGTCCCATGTGTCCGTAATCCCGCAGACACCGTTTGTGTTTATTGCAGATGGCAGGTCTTCTGACTTTGTCCAAAGGAAAGCTGTCTTCCCACCCCTTTGGAAGCAAGAGCAGAATGTCTCTTGCAAAGGGACAGTGACCGTATTGCTGACCTCAAAATGGACTTACAGCATCGGGTAATGTCGCAGATTTTCACTGTGTTCCCGTCTTAGCTCGTATGCCGTAAACAGTTATGGCATTGAGAACCAAATGCAATTTTGCGATGCAAAGTTACTAAAAATATAGTTAACCACAATACTTTTCTATTATTTTTTTTACTTTTGTACGCAAAAACGGCTGTTTTTACAGTAATAGGAAGGGGGCAATTTATTCGTTGTTGTGGTTATATGTCGTTATGGTTATATAAAGTATGCATCCGATAAATTACAGGTAGTACAACCTATATTTTATCGGATGCAAGTTTATCAATGTCGTCACGTCTGATTATTCTTATATTTTCTAACAACATGATAATCAATCACAAAAACTTTACAGGGATTACTTATGATACCACGATTTTCCCAAACTTTTCAATATGTATTAGGTTTTGTAGATATTCCTAAATTCTGCAGCACTTTAGTTTAACTTTTTATAAGTGTCTGAGCAACAAAAAGTTCTTGCTTGTGGCAAGCGGCAAAAAACGCATCTTCGATGACATGAACAATGGCTTCGGACTAAAGAAGACCAGCCGCATCAAAGCCTTCGTATTCAAGTTTATCAGCATGCCAGCCAAGTGGATAAGGACGGCAAGGCACTATCAGCAGAATATCTACACGGACAATAAATTATATCAGACCCCTTTTGGATTCACTGACGGCTAAGAAACTGAATTCGCAGGTAAACGGCAGCATAAATCCCCTGTAATGCTTGACGGGGTAAGGGGAAGCTGGGCATAACCCATGCATAATCACGTCCATAGTGGCAAGACTATCGTCAGATGGAGAAACGAACTGCAAAATTAGTCAGCATCAATATTAGTTGCGGATTTTAGGTTTCTTAATTTTCCACTAATACGGCACATCATTGGATATCGGGCCTCCCCCAAGTGGGTCATCTTCTGGGGAGAAGGGCTGATTTAACCCAGAGCTGCGTATGGTGCCGCCGCCCGAGGCTGTGTCGTAAGGGTCGAGCTCCTCGGGATTGGCAAAGCGTGTGTATTCGCCCTTGAAGGAGAGGGTGATGTCTTTCGTGGCTCCCTTACGGTGCTTGGCTATGCAGATAAGGGCCATGCCCTTGAGGCTGTTGCCGTTGGCATCTACATCTATGTGATAATATTCCGGACGGTGTACAAACAGCACCATGTCAGCATCCTGCTCTATGGCACCAGACTCGCGGAGGTCAGAGAGTTGCGGACGTTTGCCATCTTCACCCGGACGCTGCTCTACGGCACGCGATAACTGAGAGAGAGCTATGATTGGA
>JALFOF010000027.1 GCA_022773825.1 Prevotella sp. | reverse complement strand
ATGACATAGTATTTTGCCGAAATTTAACAATATTCTCACTTTGGAAAACCTTTCGACACGTAGGCTGGAACGCAAGGGCATCGCACTACATTGTGGCAAACACATAGCGATTACAAAGTAAAAGCATAGCGATTGCAAAGTAAAAGCATAGCGATTGCAAAGTGAAAGCATAGCGATTGCAAAGTAAAAGCATAGCGATTGCAATGTGAAAGCATAGCGATTGCAATGTGAAAGCATAGCGATTACGATGGCACCCCCGCCACGCGGTGCTCACTCCTGTGCCTTCTGCGGTGCTGCAACCGTATAGTTCACATTTTCACGCCTATGCTCCGCAGGGTTGAACCCTTTTTTCTTCACGGCAAAACGCGCCTTCTCGCCATCTTCCTTGCGTTCTTTATACAGTTTCGGCAGTGGGTCAGCAAAGGGGATGGAATACTCTTTCCTGTTGCGAACCATGTCTGCCACCATGAACAGGGCGTACAACGTGCCCTCACAGCGGTGGGTCAATACCACGGGAATATCTATGCCGCCCAGCAGCGTCAGCATCTCACCGCCAAAAGAGGACTTGAGGTTCTCCATGCACTGGACATCATACATCTCCACCAAGGCGTCGTATGCGTGATACGTGGCTGAGGCGAAAAAGTTGTCCGCGCTCACTGGTCCGAACGCCTGCACCTTGCTTTCCGTAAGTTCCGCTATTGCGGCTGCCACCACATCAGTGCTCTCTTCTTCCACAACAAGGAGCTCACCACTCCCCTCCACCACAGCTATTCGTGGATTGAGGATGAAGAAATTTCTCTTGAGTGCATCGGCCACCTGTTTCACACGCGCCGTGACAGCCTCCTTAGTCAAGGTTTTCATCGCCTCCTGTTCGCTGACATCTCCCATCACCGAAGCCATCTTCACACCGTCGCCTACATAGATTCTCACTACGTCAGTGGCCTCTTCGGTGTTACATATCCCTATGATTTCGTTGGAACTGGCAGCGAATGGCAGGCACACTATGCCCTGTACCTTGCCGTCATGCCAGTCTTCCACAGCGTCGGCAAGGGCCTCCATCTCTGGCTGCCCGTCCGCTCCATACAATGTTATGTCACAAAGGTCTGAGAGTTCTTCCTCTGACAGTATCCCGTTAAGTAATGCATGCTTGTCTTTCGGCGCATTGCCCACTATTGCTATGTTAGGTAGTTGATTTGCCATTATGTCTTTTTCTTATTATTGTTTCTCTTCTTTTTTCTTCGCCGTTGACAGTAATCCGCAAGCTGCAAAGATGTCCTGCCCCCTTGAGGCGCGTATGGTGGTGAAGACACCATGCCCCGTCAGGTAGTCGCGCAGCCTCTCCATCTTCGCCTCGTCGCTTGTTTTAAGGTCCACGCCGGGTATGCTGTGAAATCGAATTAGATTTACCCTGCAGTCGAGTCCGCGCAGTAACTTCACTATTTCCCTACCGTGTTCCGGCGTGTCGTTTAGCCCATCGAACACAATATACTCAAACGAAAGTCTGCGTTGTCGCGGCGTATCGCCCCCATTCCGCACGCCCTTGCCATGCTCTTGCTTGCGAAAAGCGGGGTATGTCTTAAGCAGCTCCACCGTCTCCGCTATCGGCATAGCCTTCTCTGCCGGCATCAGTTCCATGCGTTGCTCATGCAGCGGCGAGTGCATGGATATTGCCACGTGGCAGTTGCTCTCGTCAAGGAAGCGCTGCAGCTTGCCCCTCAGCCCCACGGTGCTCACGGTTATGCGCTTGGGGCTCCATGCGTACCCCCATTCCGCTGTCAGCACCTGCGTAGCTTTCAGCACGTTGTCAAGGTTGTCCATCGGCTCTCCCTGGCCCATAAACACAATATTCGTCAACTTATCCCTATCGGGCAGCGAGTAGATTTGGTTCAGTATGTCCGTCACTGTCAGCGAGCCCTCAAACCCTTGCTTACCCGTCTGACAGAAAAGGCAGTTCATCTTACAGCCCACCTGACACGACACGCAGAGCGTGGCGCGCTCTTTGTCTGGTATATATACCGTCTCCACGAACTTACCCGAGGAGGTCGGGAAGAGGTATTTCACCGTCCCATCCACAGAGCGCTGTACATCCAGCGGGGACATGGCGCCGATGGAATACTCCGCGGCCAGCCGTTCCCTGTTCTTTTTTGAGATGTTTGTCATCTCGTCTATGCTGCCCACATGGCTTTCATACAGCCACTTCGCTATCTGTCCGCCAGTGAATGACGGCATGCCCAACTGCACAGCAACCTCCTTAAGCTCCCGTAACGAGAGCCCAAGGAGGTTGCGTTGCTGTATTGCATTGTTAGTTTCTTTCTGCAATTTGTCGTTTCTTATATGGTTACTGCGCCTTGGCAACACCGCCATGGCGTGTTTGTAGTCACTTTACGGTCTTCACATATTTCTTGCCGTTCTTTATCACGAAGCCGTTATAGCTACTGTTCACTCTCTGTCCGGCAATGTTATAGACAGCATCAGACTTACGGGACTGTACGTCATTGACGGCACCTACCTCCGTTGCCTTTACGGCAGTGAGCGTTATTGCCCATACTACCTGCTTGCCTTTTGGCGTGAATGTCATAGGGCCAGAGGCGTTGTTCACGCT
>JALFOF010000010.1 GCA_022773825.1 Prevotella sp. | reverse complement strand
AAACAACAAAACAACAATACAATGGCAAAAGAACTCAAAGAATTGACAAAACGCGCCGACAACTACAGTCAATGGTACAACGACCTTGTTGTCAAGGCCGACCTCGCGGAGCAGTCAGCCGTGCGCGGCTGTATGGTCATCAAACCCTACGGCTACGCCATCTGGGAAAAGATGCAGCAGCAACTCGACAAGATGTTCAAGGAGACAGGCGCACAGAACGCCTATTTCCCCCTCCTCATCCCCAAATCCTTCCTCTCCCGCGAGGCGGAGCACGTGGAAGGCTTCGCCAAAGAGTGCGCCGTGGTGACCCACTACCGCCTCAAGACCAATGACAGCGGCGACGGCGTCGTCGTTGACCCATCGGCGAAGTTAGAGGAAGAGCTCATCGTACGCCCCACATCAGAAACCATCATCTGGAACACATACAAGAACTGGATACACTCCTGGCGCGACCTTCCGCTGATGTGCAACCAGTGGTGCAACGTGATGCGATGGGAAATGCGCACCCGCCCCTTCCTCCGCACATCCGAGTTCCTGTGGCAGGAGGGCCACACCGCCCACGCCACCCGTGAGGAAGCCGAGGCAGAGGCACAGAAGATGCTGAAAGTCTATGCGCAGTTTGCGGAGGAATGGATGGCAGTCCCCGTGGTGCAGGGTGTGAAGAGCGAGACAGAACGCTTCGCCGGAGCACTCGACACCTACACCATCGAGGCAATGATGCAAGACGGCAAAGCCCTGCAGTCAGGCACCTCACACTTCCTCGGGCAGAACTTCGCGAAAGCCTTTGAGGTGACATACCTCACCAAGGAGAACAAGCAGGAGTACGTATGGGCCACCTCATGGGGCGTCTCCACACGCCTTATCGGTGCGCTCATCATGACCCACTCCGACGATAACGGCCTCGTGCTGCCTCCACGCCTCGCCCCCCTGCAGGTAGTCATCATACCCATCGGCAAAGGCGAGCAGCAAACCCAGATAGCGGAGAAGTTCCAACCCGTCATAGCGTCACTTAGGGCAAAAGGCATCAGCGTGAAATACGATGACGCCGACAACAAGCGTCCGGGCTTTAAGTTCGCCGATTACGAGCTGAAAGGTGTCCCTGTACGTCTCGTTATGGGCGGTCGTGACCTTGAGAATGGCACCGTTGAGATAATGCGCCGCGACACTCTTGAGAAAGAGACCGTTGCCTTCGAAGGTCTTGCAGAACATGTTGAGAACCTGTTGGAGGACATACAGCAAGGCATCTTCCAAAAGGCAAAGACATTCCGCGATGCACATATCTACGAGTGCGACGACTACGAAGAGTTCAAAGAGAAGGTTAAGGGCGGCGGATTCTTCCTCTGTCACTGGGATGGCACTGCTGAAACAGAG
The DNA here is from genome assembly GCA_022773825.1 of Prevotella sp. Lineage (GTDB taxonomy): Bacteria > Bacteroidota > Bacteroidia > Bacteroidales > Bacteroidaceae > Prevotella. The sequence continues at coordinate 3,229 of JALFOF010000010.1, read as the reverse complement.
GCTAAGATTAAAGAGGAGACGCAAGCAACGATACGTTGCGTACCTTTCGCCTTTGAGCAGACATCAGGCGTTGACATGGTTTCTGGCAAGCCTTCAAAGTGTCGCGTACTCATAGCAAGGAGTTATTAAGAAACTATGAAGTCACCGCTTTCCCACCTGTCCATCATTGCCGCCAACGTCATGTGGGGGCTATACGCCACAATATGCAAAGGCTTTCTCGGCAGTGGACTGATAGGTAGTTGGGCACTCTGTGGCATCAAGATGATAGGTGGCGCACTACTGTTCTGGTGCGCCTCCTTTCTGTTGCCCCAAAGCCTTGCGCCAAAGGAACACATAGAGCGCCGCGACCTGCTCAAGCTCTTCTTCGCCTCCATGCTCATCAATGCCGGCAACCAGTCGTGCATTATCCTTGGGCTCAGTTATACCAGCCCAGTTGACGCCACGGTGATATGCAGTATGGCACCAATCTTCACAGTTGTGCTTGCAACCCTGTTGCTGCGTCAACGCGTCAGCATGGCAAAGACCGTCGGAGTAATACTCGGCTTCACTGGCGCCATGCTCTTTGTCTTCCCCGGCATACTATGGGGCGATGGCTCCACGCTTTCGTATGGCGTAGGTAACAATCCCCTGTTAGGCAATACGCTCATAATCATCTCGCAGATATGTGGCGCACTATACCTGCTACTCTTCACCGATGTCCTCAGTCGTTACAGCGCCGTGACACTTATCAAGTGGCTCTTCCTCTTCTCCGCACTTGTTCTCGCACCCCTCACGGTAGCAGACATCATCCACTCCAATTGGGCTGCGATGGACACCTCCACATGGTTACAGCTGGGCTATATCATAGTTTTTGCCACGGGACTGGCTTATTTCCTCTTGATAATAGGGCAGAAACACGTGTCACCAGAGGCGATAGCGATGTATAACTACATGCAACCCATCACTGCCACTATAAGCAGTGTTATGGCAGGCATGGCTGTTGTCACAGGACAGCAACAAATAGCCATGTTGCTATGCCTCTCAGGCGTTTATATAGTTATAAAGGTAAAATAACGCACGCGGCAAACACGAGCGGCGATACCATAAAGAAAACCGATATATAGCAGTAAGCAAAGACTGCCATATATCGGTTTTCTTGTATGTCGGCGTCAGCCATGCGTGCCAAACAGTCGTCCGTGCGTTATCGCCGAGTTTGCGCCACCGTGCGCCTCATAAGCAGCCTTATGCCCTCCAGCCGCAGCAGCGCGTCACCCTCCGCCGCGTCAAGCACAGCCCGCTGCTCTTTCTGCAAATATATCGGAGCATCCTTCCTCAGCGGCAGAATGCGCAGCTCCACCCTCTTGCCCGCAATGTCCGACAGCCTCACAAGCATAGGCTTACCGTTCCAGAAATTATCCTGCACCAGCACACCGTCAGCGTAAACACGAGCGCAGTCACCAGCATATCCAATGCTAAGGAAGCCATTTTCTGCATCCACCGTGTCAGCGCAGTCTATGGCATACACCGCAGCAGCGTTGAAATCATCATCCGCAGGCATGGCAGCCACCTTCTGAGCCCCCATCGCCACCGTGCGCGGCGCCCCGGCGTCACGCAGCCTCGTGCACGCCACCTCCGTCGTCCTCTCCCAGTATTCCTCCGTTATGGTGTCACCCTCCTTATATAATATGCCACCCTCGTGCGTCGCAAAATGCAGAGTTCCATCTATCTTATAAGCACGTCTCGCCCTTTGTTCGCTCAAGACACACACCGCAATATCCTTCACCTTCAGCACTTTGTCCAAACGAAGTTTGTAAGCCTTACCGTCTATTTTCACCTCTGGCCTCATGCCCTTTATGGGAATGAAATACAACGTGTCGCCCACATGGCACAGAGGCTGCGCGTCCGCCGTCACGGAGTGCCCCCTCCAAGGCATCCCCACAGGGCGCACGTACGCCCTGCCACCCTCGTTGAGTATGCGCACATAGTCATTGTAGAACTCAAAGCACCCCCGCCTCGCATAATGCTCCGACAGCGTGTCCACCCCCATCAGCGCCAGCTCGCCGCCCCAGTCGGCAAGGAAAGCGTGCAACCACCTCGTCTGGTGAAACGCCCTGTCGTCAGGCTGCCCCATCTCACCCAGCGGGCACTGGAAGTCGTACGACATCCGGGGCATATCATTATAATTCGTCACCGCCGACGCCTGCGTCTCCGCCATGGTGTGCTCAGCGTTGTAAGGGTTCGTGCCCCCGTGGTACATATAATACCCTGGCAGGTTAGAGCCAGAGCCCAGCTTACACACCGCCAGCGGCATAGCCTCGTTGCCTGTCATGTTTATACGTCGGTGGTAAGCCTGCATCATTCCTCCGCCCAGCTCACACGTCAGGTATGGGTAATTCCGTTCTCCACTTTCCATCTTCGTGTCCTGGTTAGTACCGAAAGTCTCGGTAGCGATGACGCCACTCACGCGAGTGTCCTTCATCTCGAAAGCCTTCGGATATTCGCCCGGCATATCCACTAACTTTCGGTCCCAAAATCCATCGGCATAGTCGCCATAAAGCGGTAGCAGCCTGCCGAATTCCTCCTTGCCGTTCAGCTTAGGCCATCCTGTGCGCGTATAGAAAGGCGTGTCGAAGCCAATGCCCACCGCCATATCTTTCAACGCCATGAGGTACTGCCACGGTCCGCGGCATTCGTTCTCTATCTGCACGCCAACTACGGGTCCACCATGCTTCCACATCATGTCGCTCGCCTGCGCGTAAATGTTGCTGTAAAGCCGCTGCGTGGCTGCCATGAAGCCCCGTGCCGTGGAGCGCAACCTGTATTCGCTGGGATTTTCCTGCGCCTTCTTCACTATCCATGTTGGCATTCCCCCCTGATACACCTCACCGTGACAGAAAGGCCCTATGCGCAGCACCACTGGCATCCCCTCCTCCTTGCACACCTCAAGGAAGCGGTGCAGGTTGCGGTTTCCGCTCCAGTCCCATTTGCCCTCCGTCCGCTCATGGTGAATCCAGAAGCAGTATGTAGCAATTACGGTTATGCCACCCGCCCTCATCTTCCTGAGCTCCCTGCGCCAGTCCCTCTCCGGCACACGGGCGTAGTGTATCTCGCCCATCACGGGCAGCACGTGCCTTCCGCCGATGATGAAGCCCTTGGCGTCCACCTCAAATGTGTCTCCCTGTGGATTAGTTTTCGTGCCGAAATTGAAAGTCTGCGCATTCAGCGCCATAACGCCGAGCAACAGCGCCGC
>JALFOF010000098.1 GCA_022773825.1 Prevotella sp. | reverse complement strand
GGCTATAGCGGACGCACCGGGCAGTCCCATATAGCAGAACACGCCATCAAGATATTGCGCTAACCACGCTATGATGCCGTAATACTGCATCAACTGCACTGCGAAAGATATTGGTATCATTATCTTCAGCAGCCACAATGTTGTCTTTATCGAAGGCTTCAGCGCCTTTATGAAACATTTGTACATTTGGGAGGTTGGAGAATTTAGGTTGGAGGTTGGAGGTCGGAGGTTTTAGGTCTTTAGGTTGTAGGTTGCAGGTTGCAGGTCTTAGGTTGCAGGTCTTAGGTTGCAGGTCTTTATGTTTTATGTTGGAGGTTTTAGGTTTTAGATCTTTCGGAATAAGAGCGCAGTGACCCCACCGCTCGGCTTTGCCGCTTCGCTTGCGAAGAAGCTAAAACCTAAGACCTAAAACCTAAAGACCTAAAGACCTAAAGACCTAAAGACCTAAAACCTAAAACCTAAAACCTAAAACCTAAAACCTAAAACCTCAAACCTCCAACCTCAAAACCTCCAACCTCAAAACCTAAAAGTCTTTCTGTGATACGGAGTTAATCCGTGCTCGGCTATTGCCTGACGGTGTTTCTTTGTGGGGTAGCCTTTGTTTGACAGCCAGTCATATTGCGGATACTCTTCTGCCAAACGGTTCATGTAGTCATCGCGATAAGTCTTTGCGAGGATGGAGGCAGCGGCAATAGCGAGATATTTCCCGTCGCCCTTCACTATCGTGGTATGCGGCAGTGGCTGACAGTCGTACAGCACTGGCAGGTTCTCGTAGCAGTCTATGCTGTCGTGGTTCACCGTGGGATAATACGGGTCGAAGCGGTTGCCGTCTATTATCAATGCCTCGGGACGTACCTTCAGTTGGTCTATGGCACGGTGCATGGCGAGGTATGAGGCGTGTAGAATGTTTATCTTGTCTATCTCTTCCGATGTACACACGCCCACCGCCCACGCTACGGCATCGCGCTCCACCTCTTCGCGCAGCGCATAGCGTCTCTTCTCCGTCAGCTGTTTGGAGTCGTTCAGCAACTCGTTGTGGTAGTCTTGCGGCAGTATCACGGCAGCGGCATACACGGGACCGGCAAGGCATCCCCTGCCTGCCTCGTCGCAGCCTGCCTCTATCTTTCCCGTATAAAAATGTGGTTGGAGCATTTGTCTGGTTGTTTAGTGGTTTAGTTGTTTGGTGGTTTAGTGATTTAGTTGTTTGGTGCTTTAGTTCACCAAACAACTAAACAACTAAACAACCGACGCGAGATAAAGCTGCATGAGGTCGTGTGCCGCCATGAAACTGGTTTTCTCGCCCTGCTGCACGCTGTCCTCCATAGCGTGGAGTGCCTGCTTTATCTTCGGATTATTATAGAAATGACCGCGCAGGGCGTTGTCTATCGTCTCGTACATCCAGTACTTGTTCTGCTGCTTTCGGCGATAGTCGAAGTAGCCATTGAGCTTCACAAAGTCGAAATACTGGTATATCATGTCCCATACTTCCTTGATGCCATAGCCGTAAAAGCCAGAGTATGTCAGCACTTTCCTGTCCCATCCGCTCTCTGACTGCGGGAAGAAATGAAGGGCGTTGCGGAAGTTTTGCGCCGCCATCTCACAGCGTTTCACGTTGTCTCCGTCACATTTATTAATAACGATGCCATCGGATATCTCCATTATTCCGCGCTTTATGCCCTGCAGCTCGTCGCCCGTTCCCGCCACTTGTATCAAGAGAAAGAAATCCACCATGGAGTGGCAAGCGGTCTCACTCTGTCCCACTCCCACCGTCTCAATGAAGATTTTGTCAAATCCTGCCGCCTCGCATAGGATGACAGTCTCACGCGTTTTGCGCGCCACACCGCCGAGGCTACCTGCCGAAGGGCTGGGACGGATGAAGGCGTCGGGATGCACCGACAGCTTCTCCATGCGTGTCTTGTCGCCGAGTATAGAGCCTTTTGAACGCTCAGAAGAGGGGTCTATGGCGAGTACGGCGAGCTTTCCGCCGCAGCGTTCGAGCACGTGTATTCCAAACTCGTCTATTGATGTGGACTTGCCCGCGCCGGGAACGCCGCTTATGCCTATGCGGACGGAGTTGCCGCTGTGGGGCAGGCAGCGCTCTATGACCTGCTGAGCCTTTTCCTGATGCTCAGGAACTAAGCTCTCTACAAGTGTCACTGCCTGCGAGAGCATTGTGACATTGCCCTGCAAGATGCCTTCCACCATCTCGTCAACACTGTACTGCCGACGTGCGTAACGCTTGCGATTGAGGTAGGGGTTGACTATCGACGGCTGGCTTACGCCGCTGTTTACCGTCAGTCCCTTGTATTCTTCATTGTTCTCTGGATGTTCCATTGCTTTGTTGTTAGATAGTTTTGAGGTTTGATTGTCGGGCTGCCCGACAATGGTCGTTGCCTGCCCCTGTCGTAAAAGCATAGCGATTACATTGTAAAAGCATAGCGATTACGATGCAAAAGCATAGCGATTACTTTGTAAAAGCATAGCGATTACTTTCTTATCTGTATCACCACCTTCTGCCTGTTGGGGTCATTGGTTATCATAAGGATACGCGGACGGCGTTTCACCTTTTTCATATCCTTCGCCCTTGCGGTGACTTTCAGCTTCGTAGTCTCGCCCGGTTCCAGCGTGGCTTTGCCCAGAAGCACTTCCAAGCCAGGCGTGAACATCTGCATCTTGGATATTGCCAGCGCGGAGTTTCCGTTGTTCGTTATCTGTATTTCGCCCTTCACCTTCGACTTTTTGGCAAGGGCTGTCATGTCAAGCTCTTCCTCCGACAGCGTTATCTTTGGGCCTACACGTCGCGATGGGTCGTCTTTCGCCACCGCTGGGGGCAGCAACACCGCGGAAACGGAGATTTCCTTGTCCTGCGAAACCTTGTCAGCGGGGTTCTTGGCAAGGTAGAACGACGTCTGCGTAAGTCCGTAGTCGCGCAGCTCGCGCGACTTCAGCATGACGCGCATCACGCCCTTCTGCTTCGGACCTATCACCTCCGGGTAGGTCTCCACTGAGAGGTAAGGCGGCAGGCGCAAGGCGGTGGGCTGCACGTTCTGCCCCGTGGGGTTCATTATGTGTATCTCCTGCACCATACGCTGCCCCTTGTTCACGTCGTCAAACTCAATGTTGTCCACGTCAGTGAGCAGCACTCCCAGCTTGCAGGGGTAGTCGCCAGAGTAGTTTACGACCTTGCTTACCACCTGTCCCTTTACGTTTATCTCTGCCGGGGTGGCGGAAGAGGAGTCTATTATACGCACGTTGCGGGCGAAATAGCCAAGCTGCTTACCGTCGAAGATGAGCTTTACCCTCGCCGTTCTGCCCGGCAATATCTCGCCTTTGTCATATTCCGCCACCGTGCAGCCGCAGCCCGTGTCCACGTTTTTTATTGTGACAGCCTGGGCGGTGTTATTCCTCAGCTCCACGGTTATTGCCGTGTTGGTGCGGAAAAGCATCTGCCCGCAGTCCACGTCAGTGAACAATGGCGTGAGACTCTGTGCCGAAGCGGCGCACGATGCCGTGGCCATAAGGATTGAATATATCAGTTTTTTATTCATAGACTGTGTTTTATTTCCTTTATTTCTTTATCTGTATGTGGTACGCTCCCTGCGTTCCCCTGAACTCGTTGGCATACGCACACTCCGCCGTCACGATGCCGGAGAGGTATTCCCCCACTCTGTCCACGTAGTAGTCGGCCTGCACCACGTGCGTGCCTTTTGCCATCTGGCAGAAGTGGAACGCCGTTGCCGCGTCTTTAACCTCACGGTAACAACCGTTGGAGTAGCCTGATATGGCTGCCACTGGCTCGAGACAAGCCGCCTTGTTGTCGGTGATAGAGACGAAGTCGTAGTCCCTGTCCGCCGTCACCTTTATGCGGACGGTCACCTTGTCGCCCACCTTCACGTTGCCTGCGGTAGCCGGTACTCCGTTTTTCAGCACCTCACGCTTCACCGACAAGCCCGTTCCCACGTCCTTGACGGCATCCGCCTTCTGTCGGAACGTGACGTAAGCGGCAGCCCACGACTCGCAGTCGCTCTGCTTGCGCAGCGTCACGGTGGCATCCCTCGGCGTCACCTCCTTGTCAGCGAGCACCTGTTTGCCCTTCTCGTACTTCAATACCGCCCTGTCACCTCCGAAGAATGCGTGTACGGCATTGACGGCATTGTACGGGCTTCCCCAGTCCTGCGTGCGCTTGCTGCTAAGCAGCCACCGCCGCATCTCTGCCACCGTCTGACGGTCTTTGGGCGTCACCTCGCGCAGAGCCTCTATCGCCAGCGTCTGCGTCGGTATGCGGTAGTCGCACCATGAGTATGCGGCGCGCGGGGAATCGAAATATCTTCCAACGTCTTTACGGTACACCGTGTGCTGCTTTATTGCCTCAACAAACGTGCGGGCATCTGCCTTACGCCCGTTGCCGTTAAGCACTATCGCCGCCACTGCCTTCGTTGCCATGTCGGATTTCGCCGCGTCCGCCTCCACTTTCGACAGCAGGTAGCGGGCTGACGCACCGCCCTTGCGGCCTTCAAGGGTAAGGGCGTAGAGCCAATAGAGCTGCGTGTGAGTAATGCTTACGCTGCCCTGCTTCTCACGTTGCTTCATCCTGCTCACGTCTTTGTCCATCTGTCCCTGCATATAGCGGAAGGCTTTGTCGAGCAACTGCCGCGTATCGGCCTGCTTGCCGCAGAGACTATTGAGCCTTGCGAGGGTGGTAATGACCGCTGATGTCATATAGACGCTGCCCTCCATGCCCTGCCACCACGAGAAGGAGCCGTCGCTGTTCTGCAACTGCTGCAACGCGGTGAGGATGTCCCCGGACTTGTCTTCCGACCAGTTAAGGCTTGCCGCCACCCTGTTGGCGTAGAGCGCGGTGGACAATGAGATGGCGTTCTGCCCCTTTGGCTCAACCATTTCGGGCAGTGCCTCCATCATAAGCCACGCTGGGTTGTCCACATAATCGACCTTGAGGTGCGCCTTACGCACTTCCGCTGGTATCATGTCGGCGAAAGAAAGCACCGTGTCCGTAGGCTCGGTGAAGGTGTATGCCGCCGTAGCGGTGACCGTTTCCTCGTCTGACAGCACCGTTATGCACTGCTGCTCGCCATCGGTATGCCCCGCTCCCTGTGCGGTGAAACGGAAGATATACGCCCCCTCGGGCATCTTGGTAGCATCCACAGGGAATGTCACCACGCCCGTCTCGCCGCTCTTCACCACAGCTTTCCGCGTCTGCGACAGCACTTTCCTCTCCGTCTGCGCATCGAGTACGGTCAACGTTACCTTCACGTTCTGCTCCTTGTCAGAGAGGTTCGCCACCGTAGTTGCTACCGTAGCGTTGTCCCCGTAGCGTAAAAATCTCGGCATATTGGGCTGCACCATCAACGGCTTCTGTGCCACCGCGTCCGCCACAAGCGTTGCGTTGCACATAGCATCATTATGTGCCAGCGCCATGAAACGCCACGTGGTGACGCTCTCGGGCAGTGTGAACGTCATGGTGGCAATGCCCTTCTCGTCCGTCATCACCGCCGGCATGAAGAACGCTGTCTCCGCGAAATCACGGCGAAGGGGTACGTCCTGCGCTTCGTCGGCAGCCTCATCGTCGGCGGAAGCCGTCGCTTCAACGCTGCCACTGGCAATATCCAGCCCGCCTATACGCCCAACCAAATCCTCTGTTTTCACTGCGGCGGAACGCTTGGCCATAGCCATTTGCTTTGCCACAGCAGGCACTTCGCCGAGCCGCATCGCACCGATACGGGTATTTGAAGACGTCGCAAACTCCACACAGTCGAAGACCTTGCCCATCCAAGACATGGAAGCATCCTCGGCAAACTCGGCAAATCGCAGCCAGTAGGGGGGCTGTTCCTTGTACGATTGCCTTGCGCGCAGCCACAGACCACTAACGTATGGTGCTCTCCATGCTGCGTAACTGGGTCTTAGGAAACGCCTGTCCTCGAAGCTCCAACGGTGCTTTGCCAGCTGCTCCAGCGACTTATCGTAAAGCACTGCCACCATTCTTGCCTTGGCAGGCGTGCCGTCTGGCGCGGTGATACGCACCGCCCACTGCTCCTTTTGCCCTGGTTCGAGACGGTCACGGAATGTCGTCCACTCCATGTTCAGCCGCTTTTCTGGCAGCGGACGGCGTATGGTAATCTCCTTGGAGTACACCGTTCCCTCCTTGACCCATGCCAAAGCGATGGTCAATCCGTCACCGTAAGCCTCATTATATGATAATGTGCGCGTGATGTTCTCGTTGCTAAGGCGCACGGTTCCCTGCCTTATCACGCTGTCACCAGCAAGCACTGCGTACAGGGCATGGACGTCATTGTCTGACGACCCCACCTGTATCCACACCTCGCCCCCGTCCTCCGGGAACTGGTTTGCTGACTGATAACACCACTGATGCGTGTATTTCATCGGGCGTTCGTCGCTCTTTCGGAAGGCGACAAAGGTGCTTTTCACCGTGTCTCCCTCACATATCGCCATGAGAGTGTGCTCCCCCGACGCTATGTTCCGTGCCAGAACGTAAGGTTTGTTGGCCTCTGCCACGCCCTGTTCCACGCCGTCTAACAGCATTCTCACGCTGCCTTCTATCTCTGTTCCTGCGGCATTGCGCCGCCATGGGGTCACTGTCATGGCGGAATCGGCAAGCATCTGCTGCGGTATCAGGCACGAAAGGTATGCTTCCCTGTTGCTTAACGGCAGCGACAGCGTAGCGTTGTGGCTCTCACCGGCATTGTCTGTCACGCTGACCGCCGCGTCAATGCGGTAGAACATCGGCATTATCTTGTTGTCACCGCTTGGCATTATCATCGGCATCCTTATGCTGAAAGTGCCGTCGGCGGCAGTCATCACGGTGTCGGTGAGCAGCTGTTCGTCTGCTGACCCTATGCTTCGCCACCACCATTGCTTATTCCTCTCCACGGTATAAGCCACCTTTGCGCCCATCACCGGCACTCCGCTGTACGTGCGGGCAGTGCCCTTTACCACCACGGTGTCGCCGCTATGGTACGCCATTGCGGGTTTCTCAAGGGTCACATCAAACGTCGGTCGCTTGTATTCCTCTACCTTTATCCACTGCGAGCCGTATTCGGTATTGATGCTCCACGAGCCGTTTCGCCCTGCGGAAGGTAGCAGAAATTCCACTGATGCCGCGCCGTATGCGTCGGTAACGACATGCTTTTTCTCCACTTCCTTATGCTGTGCATCGCGCAATGTCACCGTGAGCGTGTCGCCATTGACGGCGTTCAGCTCCTTGCCTTGGCTCAGAGAGTAGTGCGTCAGCGCCGCCTTCACCGTCTGACCGGGGCGGTATATCGCCCTGTCCGTATAGAGATTGCAATACTTCTTCACACCTTTCTCCATGCCGGAGGAGTAGGGTTTGTACGCCCACAGCGGCTGCATGGCGGTGTCATCGCCCTTCGTGGCAAAGAGCATCACGTCCCTTTTCCACGACTGCCACAGGTATTCTCCCGCGCCATCGGTCTCCGCCAGCCTTTCCTTTGCTTCACCATTGTTCCGCTGCACGTACAGCGTAGCCCCGGGAACGGGCTGCCCTGTTATGGCGTTCACCACCACAAGGCGTATCTGTCCCTTAGTCAACGGCAGGCTTACAAGCATCAAGTCCGATACAGACAGTGTTTTCTTCGCCGACATTACCTTGCCCTCCGTGTCGCTAACCGTCAGCTCCCACGTGCCGAGAGTCAGCCGCCCGAGGCTCAGAGAGTCCTCCACCATCTCGTAATCGTTCTTCAGTGCTATGGCTTTTTCATAGTGACGCGTCACGCCGTAACCCGTCTTCGCCTTCTTGTCGATGCGCCTCAGCGTCACCTTCACGCCCTTCACGTTGCGCAAGTTCTTCAGCTTCAGCATCACGTCGGTGTCTGTCGTCACCACCCTTTGCTGTGTTGCCGCCTCTATATTGGGACAGGTCAGCATATCACGCTCATTCCGCAACTGGCTGTTCTCTTTCCATTTAGGCCACCGTCGCAGAGCCTCGTCTATCCATACTATGCGCTTTTCCGTCTGTTCCTTGCGCATCTTGAGCATTTTTCTGAACGCCAAAGCGCCACATTCGGGCAGGTCTTGGTATATGCTTATCAGCGAATCCACCTGCTGCACCGTCCCTTCGCGCGTCATCCACAGTGCGGCGGCTATGCAAGCCGCCTTCCTGTCGCCCGCAGAGGCGTAGTATTCGTACAGCGTGCGCTGCTGCCCCGTGTGCAAAGCTATGAGGCTAATGAGGTTATCGCCCAGATAATGCCCATCAGCACCCATCTCAACGAGCGGCTTGTAGTCTGCCACTCCGTTCCGCTTCGTATATGCCTCAGCGTCTTTCGATGCGAGAAGGGAGTCTATTGGCGGCGCGCCCTGCTCCTTATACATCACCGTCTGGCACAGCGTTGCAAGCACCTCGTTGCCGCCCCGCCACTGTTTTTCCCTCGCAAGGAGCCTCTCTCTTGCCGCCTTTGCCGAGTCTGGCGATATATTCTCCTGGCAGTGGTATTCCTTTATCATGGCATAGAGCAGGTCACCGTAACTCTTCCGTTGCTCGGCCTTGTCCTGAATGTGGTGCAATATGGCTATGGCGGTCTTGGGAAGGTCTTTCTTTTCGGCTGCGGAATAATCTTCCCACAACTTCTTTATCGTCACATTGTCTCCGCAGGCTACCCCGCTTGTCGCCATCATAAGCCCCATGACCACTCCCTTTACCACCTTGGCAGCAAAGGGAGTGGTCATGCATAACGTTTCCGTTATTCTTGAAAACAGGTCAGTCGCTTTCCTCATCTCTTCACATTACTCGTTGACAAAAACGCTTGTTGCAAGGTTTTGAAAGTCAAAGTCTGTCACTCGCCATCGCTACCTCGCCTCACTTCGTCCTCACTCTCTCCGTCTTTGCTTTATCGGCGTTGCGCCTGTTCGTCACCGTCACCACGCTCTGTGCGAGCGAGAGGAACGCCTGACCTACCTGTGACGCCACGTCAAGCGCGGCAGGGGTACCCTTATCACCGTTGTCGCAGATGCTCTGCACTATCGGTATCTGTGCCAACAGGGGCACATTCATCTCCGCCGCGAGCTCCTTACAGCCCTCTTTGCCGAAGATGTAGTACTTATTCCCAGGCAGTTCGGCAGGTGTGAACCACGCCATGTTCTCCACAAGGCCGAGTATAGGCACGTTGACCTTGTCGTTAGTGTACATATCTATGCCCTTGCGCGCGTCCGCCAGTGCCACCTGCTGCGGCGTGCTCACAATGATGGCACCCGTTATTGACAGTGTTTGGAGTAGCGAAAGGTGTATGTCTGACGTTCCCGGAGGGGTGTCGAGGATGAGATAATCCAACTCCCCCCAGTCGGCATCGGCTATCAGTTGCTTCAGCGCGCTGCACGCCATGCCGCCCCTCCACAGCGTGGCGGTGTTCTTATTGACGAAGAAGCCTATCGAGAGTAGTTTCACACCGTATTGCTCCACGGGCTCTATCAGTTGCCTGCCGTCCTTTTCCACGGCATAAGGGCGCGCCTCTTCAAGCTGGAACATCTTAGGCATAGAGGGCCCGAAGATGTCTGTATCGAGCAATCCTACGGTGTAACCGAGCCTTGCCAGCGATATGGCAAGGTTGGCGCTGACGGTGCTTTTGCCCACTCCGCCCTTGCCAGAGCTAACGGCAATGATATTCTTCACGCCGGGAAGGAGGTCGTCGTCCGCCGGTCTTGGCGCGGACTTGAACTCCGTCTTCACCGTCACCTCCACGTCTTTCGACACGTGGTAGTGTATGGCAGCCTCGGCAGCCTTCACCGTTGACTTCAGGAAGGGGTCTGTCTCACGTGGGAATATCAATATCACCTCCACCTTCATGCCGTCTATCTTCGGCTGGTCGGCGAGCATCTCGCTCTCTATGAGGTTCTTCTTTGTGCCGGCATAGGTCACGGTAGCCAGCGCGTCTGTTATGAGTTTTGGGTAAAGTGTCATTAGTTGTTTAGTTGTTTGGGGGGTTAGTTGTTTGGTTGTTTGGGCGTTTAGTTGTTTAGTGAGTTGGTGGTTTGGTTGTTTAGTTGTTTGGTTGTTCTGGGATTTAGTTGTTTGGTTGTTTGGTGGGTTAGTCGTTTTTACTGTACGAAGTACTCGCCACGCAGTGACGCTTGCATAGCAAGAACCTAATAACCAAACCACCAAACAACTAAATAACCTAACAACTAAACAACCAAACCACTAAACAACTAAACAACTATTCAAGTATTTTCTTTATTTCTTCGTCAGTCTTTGTCAGACGGTCACGGCACATCTTGATGAGCTTCTGCGCCTTTTTCAGCTCCGCTGTCATAGCGTCAACGCCCATTTCGCCGCTCTCCATGCTGCAGACAATGGCTTCAAGCTGCTTCATGGCAGCCTCGTAGTCGGGTTCTTTCTTCTTTTCTGGCATATCATTGTCCTGTTGTTGAGTTTACAAAATTACGAATAAGTTTCCACGCCGCCAAATTTTTAACATATAATAATAAGGTGTATAAGGTTTCACCGTGTCACTTTTTCATCTGTTTTGCTGACACTTTGAATTACAAAAACACACGGTTTCGGAAGGCGTTTTAGGTGATTACGGCTCCGTTTCTTCTGCTTCAAAGAGGAGTATCGGAGGGGGCACGAGGTAATCGCTATGCTTTTACAATGCGAAAGCATAGCCTTCACACCGCAATATCTATGCTATCACATCGCTATATGGGCACTATTACGGTCTGTTTCGCACGTTTTTCGGGCATAAAAAGGATGCCTCTTCGCCGCAACAAGACAGCAATCATCTATCTGTCAAGTATTTACCAAAACACGCGAGAATAGCGTATTTCCGACCGAAGTGGCGCTCTGTTGTTTTTATCACATTCTCGCGGCACTTCCAGAAATCAATGTGTAAGTAAAAAGGAAACATTGGTGACAAAATGATTTTGTCACATCTCAAAGACTATCGGTATCGCTATCATGGAGCGACAGGGCTTGCCGTCGGCCTTGCCGGGCTTCCACTGTGGCATGAGGCGAGCCACACGCAGTGCCTCATCGTCGAATATCTTGCCGGCACTCTTTATCACTTTCAGCCCCGTCAGCGTACCGTCTTTCTCCACTATGAAACTAATCATCACCTTACCCTGCATCCTACGCCGCAGTGCGTCGTCGGGGTACTTCAGCGTTGCGGTGAGCCACTTCACAAATTCCACCATACCACCGGGATATTCGGGCAGTTGCTCCACTATGCGGAGCACCTCCTCATCGTCCCCGTTGAGGTTGATGGGCGGCTCCTCGTCGGTCTTTTCCTCCTCTTTCGCCTCCTCGTCGTCAGCCTGCCGCGGAGGCTGCTCAAGCTGTTCCGGCGCCATTTCGGGGGTGTCATCAACCTTGTTGAGCTGGTCTGCCTCCTTTTTCTCCACCTCTGGCTGCGGCAGTGCCGCGGAAATCATGTCGTCCTGGTCGTTGGCTTTGAGCTCAAGGTCCATGGAATAGTCGTCAAACAACTCCTCGCCTATGTCGCTGAGACTCTTGAAGGGGATGAAGAGTATGCCCACGAAGAGTGCCGTCACCGCCACGAGGGCTATGGCGAAGACCAGCGGGCGACGGTGTTCAAGGTCGGCTTTATATGACTTTTTCTCTTCCATTGATAAGAAATATGAGGACAAGCTCCTCGCTTCCGTGACCTTCCGAAGAAGAGTTGACGGTACGCTATCGAGCTTATACCCCCGACACCAGAGGGAGGCTCGGGGGCTGGTGAGCGACTGCAAAATTACTGTTTTCTTCTGATATGGGCAAATTTTTACCGTATATATTTTGCCATAGCGCAAACCTTTCGTAACTTTGCAGCATGGACGTTATAATAATAGGAGCAGGAGCGGCGGGCTGTTTCGCCGCCATAGAGATAAAACGACGGTGCCCGGAGGCTGCCGTCACGGTGCTGGAACGGGGGCGAAAAGCCCTCGCAAAGGTGGCAGTGACAGGCGGAGGACGGTGTAACCTCACCAATTCCTTCGCCAATGTGAAGAGCCTTGAGCAGGTGTATCCACGCGGTCACAGACTGATGAAGAAGCTGCTGCACCACTTCTCGCACGAAGACACCTTCCAATGGTTTGAGGACGAGGGCGTGGCACTGGTGACGCAGGAAGACGACTGCGTGTTCCCGAGGTCGCAGGATGCCATGCAGGTCGTCACCACACTGCTGTCACTGATGCGCAGGCTGGGTGTGACGGTGGTGACAAACGCCACGGTAAGCCGCGTAACACCAGCGACAGAGGGATACGACATCATATCCACGGCTGGCACGTGGCACGCTGATAAGGTATTGATGACGGCTGGCGGACAGCCCAAGGCCTCTGGCTTCGCCATGCTGGAGGGACTGGATATCGAGATTGTTCCACCCCTGCCAAGTCTTTTCTCGCTGTGCATCGCCGACAAAGGGCTGACCTCCCTCATGGGCACCGTGGTGGAAAAGGCGCAGGTGTCGATAGCTGGCACGAAGCTGAAGGGTGAGGGCGCACTGCTGATAACACACTGGGGCATCAGCGGTCCGGCAGCGTTGAAGCTGTCGGCGGCGGCGGCACGCGTGCTGGCAGAGAAGAACTATGAATGTGATGGGATAAGCATCAACTGGCTGCACGGCATGGACAGCAACGGGATAACAATGATGCTGAAGGGCTATGCGAAACTGCATAGCCATAAAAAACTGTCGTCAATATACCCCGAAGCCCTCAACGCGCGGCTGTGGCGGCATCTGCTGACAAGGGCGGGGCTGTCCGCCGACGCGCGGTGGGGTGAGCTTCAAGGCAAGGGAATGAACAGGTTACTGAACGTACTGCTGAACGACACCTACCGCATGACGGGCAAAAACAGGTTCAAAGACGAGTTCGTGACCTGCGGCGGCGTAGCCCTCGGCAGCCTGCGCCATGACACTTTAGAGGCGAAGAGCCATCCCGGCCTGCACTTTGCGGGCGAGGTGACGGACGTGGATGCCGTCACCGGCGGCTTCAACCTTCAGGCAGCATGGACCATGGGCTATGTGGCGGCGAGGGCTATAACCGCCTAAAGAAGTTCAACACCATCTGGTAGGCGGACAACTGCTCCGTGTGCTGGGCGGTGGCGAAGGTCATTGTGTCGGGAGCAGGGCCGTACTGGTCGGGGAAGATAATCATGACATTGGTGCCAATGTAATGCTTTGTCAGTTCTTCCGGCAAGCGGTCGAGGGCTGCTTTGTATGACACCGTGCCCTGACGCGCCGTCACTACTACGAGCATCTCTTCCTTGTCTGTCTCCTCCGCCAAGCGTATGAAGCCCTGCCACTTGGGCATCTCAACGTATTCGCCACGCACATGAGGGTGACAGTTGGCGACATACTGCTCTATCAGCTTCAGAGTGTCCTCGCGTCCGTTGAAGATTATCCTGCAACCTATGCCACCCGCAAAGCGGCAAAGACGCTCCAGCCAGCGGTAGAAGCCCGGTTCGAACTCCGCCCTTGACGGCACTGCCACGCGAATGGCACGCAGAGTGCTGAAGGGTTGCGTGCAGCGAGCTATGATAATCTGCCGCGAAAGCCCGTTGAAAACGCTCTGCGCGAAGTCGCCCCAGAACACCCTCGGAGAGTTATCGTGGTTATGTAGCCCGAGGATTATCTCGGAACAGTCGAACTCTCGGAACGCATGCTTGATGCCGTTGCCTATGTTTGTGGCGAGACGCACTTGTGTTTGCACTCTGACATCCACGGCACTGGCGCGGTCAACCACCCCCTCGAGCAAGTGATGGCCCTTGCGCTGGTTTATCTCAGCGTCGTCATCGTCGTACACCACGTTAAGCGCGACGAGACCACGGTTAAGCTTTTGGTTGCGCATCATTATGGCAAGGCTGACAAGAGTGTTGCAAGTCTCGGGGTATTTCACTGGTATAAGTATCTTTTCGTCATCGCCTACCTCCGTATGTACGGCGTGTTTGTTCTCGCCCAGTATGATACGCTTGGCTGAAGCGTCAGTGATTAAGGTGGAGATGACGCAGGTGAAGAGTATCATTATCACCACTCCGTTGAGCATATCGTCACCGATAAGGTAATTACCAGAGGCATCCATCAGTTCCATACCTATCATAACGATGGCTATTCCGCCCGCGGCATGGGCGGAAGTGAGGCCAAACATGAAGTGTCCGCTTATCCAAGGCTTGTGCAACAGGAAACAGGTTATGTAGGCAGCGAGTGCCTTACCCAGCGTGCCTACTACCACAATGCAGAGCACTGTGAAGATGATGCCGCCGCCCTCAAACAGCAAATTTACGTTGATAAGCATGCCAACGCCGATGAGGAAGTAAGGTATGAAGATGGCATTGCCTATAAACTCCAGGCGATTCATCAGGGGCGAGATGGTGGGAATGAAGCGATTGAGTATCAACCCGCTGAAGAAAGCGCCGAGAATGCCCTCCAATCCCGCGAGCTCGCATAAGGAAGCGCTGAAGAACATCATTGCCAACACGAAGATAAACTGCATCACCGCATCGCTGTAACGGCGGAGGAAACAGCGTGTAAGGGTACGTATCAAGAAGTAAATGGCACAACTGCACCCTGCGAACTTCAGCGCAAAGAGCAGCCAGAACATTGCTCCCCCGCCGCCACTGTATGAGCCTGCCAGTGCCGCTACTACGACAAGTGCCATGAGAAGCGACAGCATGGAGGCGCCGACTGACAGCACCGACACGTCATGTTTCTGCAAACCGTAGCGTGTCACTATGGGATAGGCTATCAGGGTGTTACTTGCCATGATGCAACTGAGCAGCAACGAGGCGATGACGGAATAGTGAAGGAAGTGTATTCCGGCAAGATACATCAACACGAAAGGCACTGAGAATGTCAACAGACCGAACAGGCCGACGCCACGAAAGTTGCGTTTCAGACCCTCAAAGTCCATCTCCAGCCCGGCAAGGAACATGATATAGAGCAGTCCGACCCTGCCGAAGAGCTCGAAAGAAGAGTCGCGTTCGAGGATATTGAAGCCGTGTTTGCCGATTACTATGCCTGCGAGCACCATGCCGATGATATGGGGTATGCGCAACTTGCTCATCACAATAGGGGCGATGAGGATGATGGTGAGCACAGTGAAGAACACCATCGTGGGATTGGTTATGGGAAAATAATGTAACATTATGTAAGTGTTGCCGAGGCGATTTCACCGTCACTGGCGTTGGGTTTGAACGCAGTCAGAGGGTGTCCTCATACTGCTGACACGATGTACAACCAGCGGTCTAAACCCCATCGCCAAGCGGAAAAACCGCTTTTTTGACTGCAAAATTGCAAAAAAAATCTCAAATATGCGAAGAATAGAGTAAAAAGTTGTAATTTTGCAAGCAAAAAAGACAAAGAATAAGTAACTTATATACAAAATAAAGAAAATGAAAGTAGCTATTGTAGGAGCAAGCGGCGCAGTAGGACAGGAGTTCCTTCGCGTGCTTGACGAGAGAAATTTCCCCGTTGATGAACTTGTGCTTTTCGGCTCACAGCGCTCCGCTGGCACGAAATATACCTTCCGCGGCAAGGAGTACGAGGTAAAGCTGTTGCAGCACAACGATGATTTCAAGGATGTTGACATAGCCTTCACCAGCGCTGGCGCAGGCACTTCCAAGGAGTATTGCGAAGACATTACGAAGTATGGGGCTGTGATGATAGACAACTCCAGCGCCTTCCGCATGGACGAAGACGTGCCCCTCGTAGTTCCAGAGTGTAACGCCGAGGACGCTCTTGTGCGCCCCCGTGGCATCATAGCAAACCCTAACTGCACCACGATAATGATGGTAGTATGCTTGCAACCGCTTGAGAAGCTGTCGCACATCAAGCGAATACACATCGCTTCCTACCAGTCAGCGTCAGGCGCGGGAGCCGCTGCCATGGAGGAACTGAAGCAGCAGTACAAGGAGTTGGCTAACGACCAGCAGCCCACGGTGAACAAGTTCGCGTACCAGTTGGCTTACAACGTGATACCGCAGATTGACGTTTTCCAGGACAACGGCTACACGAAGGAAGAGATGAAGATGTTCAACGAGACGAAGAAGATAATGCACACCGATGCGCGTTGCTCCGCTATGTGCGTGCGCATCTCCTCTCTCCGCGCACATTCTGAGGCTGTATGGGTTGAGACGGAGGAGAAAATATCCGTCGAGGCCGCGCAGGAGGCTCTGCGCAACGCACAGGGTGTGACCCTCATTGACGACCCGAAGCGCGTGGGCGCAAAGGCAAACCCCGTGGCTGAGCAGGAGACAATGGAAGGACTGCCCTACCCCATGCCGCTATACACCGCAGGAAAGGACGATGTATATGTAGGACGTGTGCGCGAAGACCTCGCAAACGACAACGGACTAACCTTCTGGCTCTCTGGCGACCAGATAAAGAAAGGCGCGGCACTGAACGCCGTGCAGATTGCGGAATACCTCATAAAGGTAGGTAACGTGAAGGGTTAAGCAATAAAAAAACAAAGACAAGAAATTATGAAAACGCGGCAGGGACGCGACGGACACTGTGCCCCTGCTGCGTTACATAACAGCCTTCACAATGTAAAGACATAGCGATTACAATGTAAAAGCATAGCGATTACTGTGTAATATCATAGCTTTTACAATGTGAAAGCATAGCTTTTGCAACGCGCCCACCGCAATTTGCCACTGACAGTGCCACGAGCCAACCGTGGCTTTGAGTTTTTAATGCTCCTTATCCGTGGAATACAAATACTTAAACAGCATAAAATACCCCGCGGACCTGCGCAGGCTTCCCGTGGAAGACCTTCCCGAAGTCTGCAAAGAACTGCGCGACGACATAGTGAAAGAACTGTCGGTAAACCCCGGACACCTGGCCTCAAGCCTCGGCGTAACGGAGCTTACCGTGGCGTTGCACTATGTGTATAATACGCCAAACGACCGCATCGTGTGGGACGTAGGACACCAAGCCTACGGGCACAAGATACTGACGGGGCGCAGGGAGGTGTTCGCCACCAACCGCAAACTAAACGGACTGCACCCCTTCCCCTGTCCAGCCGAGAGCGAATACGACACCTTCACCTGCGGACACGCATCGAACAGCATCTCCGCAGCGTTGGGTATGGCAGTGGCAGACCACTGCCATGACCGCCACGTGGTGGCAGTAATAGGCGACGGCTCCATGTCGGGCGGACTGGCTTTTGAGGGGCTCAACAACGTGTCCTCATCGCCTAACGACCTGCTTATCATACTGAACGACAACAATATGTCCATCGACCGCTCCGTCGGAGGCATGAAGCAATACCTGCTTTCGCTCAACACCAACGAGTCGTACAACCGCTGGCGCAACAACATAGCACGGTGGATGAACAACCATGGGCTGATGGATGACAACCGGAAGAAGCTGGTCATCAGGCTGGGCAACGCCCTAAAGTCGGCTCTTTCCTCACAGCAGAACATATTTGAGGGCATGAACATACGCTACTTCGGCCCCATTGACGGGCACGATGTCAAGGAACTGGTACGCGTATTGCGACACCTGAAAGACATGAAAGGCCCGAAACTGCTGCACATACACACCATAAAAGGCAAGGGATATGAACCTGCCGAGAAAGCCGCCACTATATGGCACGCACCTGGAAAGTTCGACCCTGAGACAGGAGAACGGCTCTGCGACGACAAAGGAAACAAACCTCCAAAGTACCAAGACGTATTCGGCGAGACCCTGGTAGAGCTGGCAAAGCGCAACGAGAAGATAGTAGGCGTCACACCAGCAATGCCCACTGGCTGCTCAATGAACAAACTGATGGAGGCAATGCCAGAGCGAACATTCGACGTAGGCATAGCCGAAGGGCACGCGGTAACATTCTCCGGAGGAATGGCAAAAGAGGGACTTACACCTTATTGTAATATATACAGCGCCTTCGCGCAACGCGCCTACGACAACATAATACACGACCTCGCCATACAACGCCTCGGTGTGGTGCTATGTTTTGACCGCGCCGGCATAGTGGGAGAAGACGGAGCAACACACCATGGAGCCTTCGACATGGCGGCACTGCGCCCCATACCCAACATAACCATCTGCGCGCCAATGAACGAACACGAACTGCGCAAGATGATGTTTACCGCGCAACTGCCAGAACAAGGACCGGTAGTGATACGCTATCCGCGCGGAAGAGGCATGCTAACAGACTGGAAATGCCCGCTGGAAGCTATCCCCGTAGGCAAGGGAAGGAAACTGAAAGACGGCGACGACATAGCTATCCTGTCAATAGGACACATCGGCAACAACGTGACACGCGCCATAGAGACGCTTAAAGGAGAACTGCCGCAAGTGTCTGTGGCACACTATGATATGCGTTACCTAAAGCCAATAGACGAGGATTTGCTCGATGAAGTAGGGCGAAAATTCCGCCACGTCATAACAATAGAGGACGGCGTGCGCAGCGGAGGACTCGGCTCAGCAGTACTGGAGCACTTCGCCGACAGAGGTTTCACGACGAGAGTGACACGCCTCGGACTACCAACTGACACCTTCGTGGAGCACGGCACCGTGGCAGAATTACAGCACATAGCCGGCATAGACGCTGAGACAATAGTGGAAACGGTAAAGAAAGCTAACACTTTTGCATCATGAAGATAATCATAGCAGGGGCATACGCCATAGGAAACTATCTCGCCACGCTCCTTACAAGAACCAATGAAGACATCACAATAATAGACGATGACGAGGAAGCCATCGACAGTCTGAACAGCGACCTCGACGTGCTTACACTCCACGCATCGCCTATTAGCATCAAAGCCCTTATGTCAATAGGCGTGGCAGACACAGACCTCTTCATAGCAGTGACAAGCGATCAAGAAGTGAATATGTGCGCATGCACCCTCGCAAAGTCACTCGGAGCAAAGCAAACGGTAGCAAAAGTGGAGGAATACGAATATGCTGACAGCAAGAACAGCGAGGTATTACGGCGCATGGGCATCGACTCCGTGATTTATCCCGAGATGCTCGCGGCGCAAGACATCATCAACGGACTGAAAATGTCATGGGTAAGGCAGCGCTGGGACGTGCACGGCGGAGCACTCGTGATGCTCGGTATAAAGCTAAGAGAGACGTGCCAGATACTCAACCGGCCACTGAAAGAACTGTGCGGCCCTGATGACCCCTACCATATTGTTGCCATAAAACGCGGCGAAGAAACCATAATACCCGGCGGTAACGATGTGTTGCAAATGTATGACCTTGCATATTTCATGACAACACAGAAGTGCATACCCCACGTTCGCCGCATAGTAGGCAAGGAAAAGTATGCCGATGTTAGCAACGTAATGATAATGGGCGGCGGAAAAACAGCGGTCCGCACCGCCCATATCATGCCGGAATACATGACATACAAAATCTTTGAGATTGACCAACAGCGCTGCGAAGCACTCAATGACATACTGCCACGCACGGCAGAATATATCATTAACGGCGACGCACGCGACACATCACTGCTGGTTGAGGAAGGCATCAGGGGCACACAAGCATTCGTCGCACTGACGGGAAGCTCCGAAACAAACATCCTTGCCTGCCTGACAGCCAAGCGAAACGGTGTGCGCAAGACCGTGGCTGTAGTGGAAAACATGGACTATGTGGACATGGCAGAGAGCCTGGACATAGGCACTATCATCAACAAAAAGACCATAGCGGCATCAAGAATCTATGAGATGATGCTGGAAGGCAAAGCCTCCAACGTAAGGTATCTTATGCAAGCACGAGCCGATGTGGCAGAGTTCACAGCGCAACCCGGTTCCAAAATCACCAAGAAACGCATCTTCGAGCTGGGACTCCCCAAAGGCATCACCCTCGGAGGACTGGTGCGTAACGGCGAAGGGATGCTCATATCGGGCGGCACACAGATACAGGAAGGCGACATAGTGATGGTGTTCTGCCACAACACCGACATGAAACGGATAGAGAAACTGTTCCTAAAGTAAAGATGCTCAACCCCAAACTAATATACAAGATACTCGGTTCTCTGCTCTGCATAGAATCGATTTTCATGGCACTATGCCTCTTAATATCCATCGGTTACGGCGAAGACGACATACTATCGTTCACCATTTCCATCTTCATAACGGTGATAGCAGCCTTCATCATGCGCTATTTGGGCCGCCATGCCAACAACAGTCTGAGCCGAAAGGATGCCTTTCTCGTGGTAACATTGGCGTGGAGCGTATTCAGTCTCTTTGGTACGCTACCATATATGATAGGTGGTTACATCCCAAACTTCACCAACGCATACTTTGAAACCATCTCCGGCTTCACCACAACGGGTGCCACTATCCTCGACGACGTGGAGCATTTGCCCCACGGAATACTGTTCTGGCGCTCCTTTACGCAATGGATTGGTGGGTTGGGAATAGTCTTTTTCACCATAGCCATACTGCCCTCGCTGGTAGGAGGCTCCATGAAAGTGTTCTCGGCAGAGTCCACTGGCCCAATAAAGACTAAGCTCCACCCGCGCCTTTCCACCTCAGCGCAGTCGATATGGGTAATCTTTCTCATGCTGACCATACTCTGCCAGCTGTCCTTCAAAGCACTGGGCATGGACTGGTTTGACAGCATTAACTACGCAATGACTACCATTGCCACGGGCGGTTTCGCAACGCATAACGACAGTATAGAGTTCCTTCGCTCACCAGCAATGGAGTATGTGTCCACCTTCTTCTGCTTCATCTCGGGCGTAAACTTCATCCTTCTCTACCGTTTCGCCTTCAACAGAGATGTGAAAAGCCTTGTAAACAACAGCGAAGTGAAGTTCTATGTCGGTGTGATAGCCGTCTTCACCGCCTTCATTATGTTACTGCTCATGCACTCAAACGGCTACGATACCGAGCGTGCCTTTCGCTGCGCGGTGTACCAGGTGGTGTCGTTCATAACCACCACAGGCCTCTTTAACGACGACGCGGCGCAGTGGCCGCACGTCACATGGGTAATCCTCGCCATCTGTATGTTCATGGGTGGCTGCGCAGGCAGCACCAGCGGAGGCTTCAAGAGCATACGCTGCCTGATGCTGCTGAAGGTTGTAAGCAACGAGTTCAAGCAGATGCTACACCCCAAGGCGATAATCCCGCTGAGGATAGGCGACGCCAATATCGCCACGCAACGACGCGTAACGCTGCTCGCTTTCCTTACGGTTTACTGCCTGTTGTTCCTCTTCTGCGCCTTCACCATGACGGCGGCAGGCATTGACAACACCAATGCCATAACCATAACCCTTTCTACTCTCGGAAACGTTGGCCCCACATTAGGCACGGAGATAGGTCCCACAATGTCGTGGAACGAGCTTCCCGACTTTGCAAAGTGGATTTGCTGCGTGCTGATGCTTATGGGACGACTGGAGATTTTCTCCGTCCTCGTAATATTCACCCCATCATTTTGGAAAGAGTGAAGTCCCTCGTCTCGCTCCTATTGCCGCTCCTTGCTTGCCTTGCCACCATGGCGGCACAGCCAGAAAGCTATGCCATGCCCTTCAGCATCATGGCATATAACTGCGAGAACCTTTTCGATTGCCGTGACGATTTGCTGGCTGACGACGCGGAGTTCCTGCCCGGCGGCGAGAGGGGCTGGACGTTCTCAAGATACTGGCGCAAGCTGAACGACATAGGGAGGGTGATACACCAATGCGGCGGCAGCGGCAAACAGCGTCGCCTGCCCGACCTCGTGGCACTGGTAGAGGTAGAGAACGACAGCACAATGTATATGCTCACGAAGCGCAGCATGCTGCGTGAAGCGGGCTACCGCTACGCCATCACCCAGTCGCCAGACCCACGCGGCATTGACGTGGCACTGCTATACAATCCCCTCACCTTCGCCCTCATCACCCAGAAGGCACTGCGCGTCACCCCGCCAAAAGGCGACTTGCCCACCCGCGACATACTGTATGCCAAAGGACGGACACGCAAGGACGACACGATACACGTGTTTGTGGTACACGCCCCCAGCCGCAGCGGAGGGCAGAAAGCCACCGAGCACTACCGCATGACGGTGGCACGGCGCGTCATACAAGCCCTCGACTCCATACGAGCACAGAGCCCCGGCGCCAACATCATCATCGCCGGAGACTTCAACGACTACACCTCCGACAAGTCATTACGCCTGCTTCACGCCGCCGGCATGACAGACCTCTCCGCCGAAGCCACGGGGAAACAGGCGCAAGGCACATACAAACACCAAGGGAAGTGGGGCAGCCTCGACCACATACTGGTATCCCCGTCCCTTGCACAACGTGCCACCGACTGCCGAATACACGACCCACACTGGTTGCTGGAGAGCGATAAACGCGGCGGATACAAGCCACGCCGCACCTACCTCGGACCGCATTACCACGGCGGAGTGAGCGACCACCTGCCATTGGTGGCAACTTTCGCTTTTTAGTGGTTTGGTGGTTTAGTGGTTTAGTGGTTTGGTTGTTTAGTCAAATGTAGGCAAACAACCCACCCGGCTCTACCTCTTCGCCCAGCGAAGAAACAACTAACATACAAATAAACCACTAAACAACCAAACCGCTCGGCACGCAGTGACGCCTGCCAACGGCAAGAACCAAACGACTAACATACACCTAAACCACTAACAAAACAACTAAACAACTAAACGACAAAACAACTAAACAACATCATGGACATAAACATAGGAGACAAAGTCCGCTTCCTCAACGACATCGGAGGCGGCATAGTATCAGGCTTTCAGAAAGGCGGCATAGTACTCGTGCAGGACGAAGACGGCTTTGAAGTGCCAGTACGCGCGTCAGAAGTAGTGGTAATAAACGACAAACCAGCGGCCACGCCCACACAGCAGGCTACTGTGGCGCGCCCCCAGACAGAAAGGAAACCACGCAAAGAGAAACCCGAGGAACCCACGGAAGAGGACATAAGAATCGCGGAACTGAAAGAGTATTACAAGTCGAAAGCCCCCAGTCCCGCCCCCACCCCACGTCCCATACAGACCAAGCAAGAGCCACAGGAACCAAAAGAACAAGAAGAAACGCTTGAAGCACGCGTCATACGCCTCGAAATGACGGTGCGCAAGCTACAGATGAGAATAGAAAGACTGGAAGACGCAAAGGCCCTTCGCGACAAAACCCAAAGCTCCGTAAACCGCAGGCATGAAGAGTCAACACGCCACAACGAGCCATTGGAGATAGACCTGCACGCCAGCGAACTCTTAGAAACGACGGCAGGGATGGGCGCACGCGAGATAAAAGAATACCAATTAGAGGTGGTGCGCCGCACCATGAACGAGCACCTGCGCGACAAGGGCCGCAAGATAGTCTTCATACACGGCAACGGCGAGGGCGTGCTACGTAAGGCCATAACCGACCTTCTGCGCCGCGAGTTCCCCTCATGCCCATACCAAGACGCCTCCTTCCAGCAGTACGGATTTGGCGCTACGATGGTCACAATACGCTAATCCGCAGCCACTTACGCCGCAACCTCATAACCATTAAAACGAGGGTACCTTCCCCCTGCCCGGTAAAAGCATAGCGATTACATTGTAATAGCTATGCTTTTACTGTATAATCACATAGCTTTCACAATGTAATCACTATGCTTTCACAATGCGACCAATACCGAGAAAGCCGCCACGGGGCATGACATACGAAAACTTTTCCAGAGAATTATTTGGCGGAACGGGATTTTATTCGTAACTTTGCAGCAGGAAAAAACAATATAACACATATCACACAGCGTGAAAATAAAGGATGTAACAAGTGCCCTTGAGTGTTTCGCGCCTTT
>JALFOF010000092.1 GCA_022773825.1 Prevotella sp. | reverse complement strand
CTCGGTAAACGCAATCAAGAGCTGGACCAAATGCACCAGCGCATCGAGAACGAGAAGAAGCTCCTCGCACTTAAAGAGCAAGAACTCTCCGAGATGCAGATGAAGGAGCGCGAGAAGTTAGAGCAGCTTTCAGGGCTGTCTGCCGATGAAGCAAAGGCCAGACTCATTGACAGTCTCAAGGATGAAGCACGCACTAACGCGCAAAGCTACATCAACGAGATAATGGATGAGGCAAAAATCAATGCCAACAACGAGGCGAAGAAGATCGTTATCAAGACCATCCAGCGCGTTGCAACGGAAACGGCGATAGAGAATTCTGTCAGCATTTTCCACATAGACAATGACGAAGTGAAAGGGCGTATCATAGGGCGAGAAGGCAGAAACATACGTGCTCTTGAAGCAGCGTGTGGCGTTGAAATCGTTGTTGACGACACACCAGAGGCTATTGTCATATCCGCCTTCGACCCAATACGCCGCGAAACCTGTCGCCTCGCATTGCACCAACTCGTAACAGACGGTCGCATACACCCTGCACGCATAGAGGAAGTGGTGGCAAAGGTAAAGAAACAGCTTGAGCAAGAGGTTATAGAGACCGGCAAACGCACCACTATAGACCTCGGCATACACGGTCTTCACCCTGAACTTGTACGCATAATAGGCAAGATGAAGTACCGTTCCAGCTACGGACAGAACCTCCTTCAGCACGCTCGCGAGACGGCAAACCTCTGCGCTGTGATGGCTTCAGAACTCGGACTGAACCCGAAGAAGGCTAAGCGCGCTGGTCTCTTGCACGACATTGGCAAGGTACCCGATGAGGAAAGTGAACTACCTCACGCACTCTACGGAGCGAAACTGGCGGAGAAATACAAGGAGAAAGCAGATATATGCAATGCCATTGGTGCCCACCATGACGAGATGGAGATGACTTCCCTCCTTGCTCCAATAGTGCAAGTGTGTGATGCTATATCCGGAGCACGTCCCGGTGCACGCCGCGAAATCGTAGAGGCTTACATCAAACGACTTAATGATTTGGAGGCTATCGCCATGAGTTACCCCGGCGTTACCAAGACATACGCCATACAAGCTGGTAGAGAACTGCGCGTAATCGTTGGCGCAGACAAGATGAATGACGCTGAGTCTGAGGCATTATCAACAGAGATTGCCACCAAGATACAGAACGAAATGACCTATCCAGGTCAAGTGAAAATCACCGTAATACGTGAAACACGAAGCGTAGCCTACGCTAAGTAAGGTAACAACTACATAGTACAACGCGAAACCGCGCTATCTGATTGCAATGTGACAGATGGCGCGGTTTCGCGTTGTATTATGCTGACAGTCCCGTATAACTGTATCTCTACCTCTTCCACCAGTCATCGGGAGTCTTGCTGACAACGCGTGAAAGCTCGTTCATCACCAAGCACATCTCCCTTGTCAGCTTACGCTCTGGTTGCGATGAGAACGTCCACGGGGACATTTGCACAAGCCTTCCCGCCTTACAAGCATCGTAAGAAGCGCCAAAAGGGTGGTACTGCGCGCTGAAACCCTCGCCCATTATCTCTATTACCGGTAACGCTTCCTGCATCAATAGCTTCTTCACCTCACGTTCCTTCTGGCTTATAAACGCCGATACCACTATGCAACCATGGCGCGCCGCGTCAAGAACCGTTTGTGCCTGCTGCATGAACAGCGGCTCATCTGCCCTGTGACATATCAGACTCACCTTCTCCTCCGCGAAGAGAAGCTCCTTATTTCCGACGTAGTCGATGCCGAGTGTTATGCCGCCGCACGTGTTATCAACGCTGAAATTCAACCTCTCGCCGATTACGTCCCATGCCTTTATGCGTGTTTCCTCGCTTTGGGCAAAATGCTTGTCCATCCTTATGGCACGCATAATGGCTTCACTATTCCAGCTCTTACTACGCTGATTGCAGTGTATATTCAGATATGTACTAAAAGAATTGTCCATACGTAACAAACTAATCGTTAAGCAATAACGGATGAATTACCCACGCCCCAAGTTGCGAGGGATGCTCCCTCATGTACTGCCTCATATTCTTTGGTTCAAGAATTACCTTCTTATGTATCTGCGAAGCGTTAAGCAAGTGCAGCCTACCGTCCTCTCCCCATACCGCAATACCTATGTGCGTAGTGTCTAATCCCTTCTTCTTTGTGGCAATAGCGAGTATGTCTCCCGTCCTAACCCACTTCAGTCGCGCCTGAGTCAGTCCCATATTCTCCGCAGGGATATACTTCATCACCTTGCCCTTTGACGCTTTCTCCATTCTGGCAATGGCGGCAATGTCCGCCTTGTTACCCTTCAACATAGAGTAATATTGCGGATGTACGGTCATATAGTCAATGTTTATCACCTGCTTACGCGCATATTCGCACTCCTCCTTTTGTAGCGGCAGCGTCACCAACCCTTGCTTTTCGTTGTTCTCCGCCCACCAAAGAAAATAATGATTGCGGCTGGGGTATCCGTCCACCCTTCCCTGCTGGTAGCGTATTCTCTCCAACCAACGACAGAAATCCTCCCATCTTCTCGACCCCTCTTTTGTCGTAAGAGCCAACGCGAAGACCGTTTCCACGAAGGTGGTGCAGTCCATCTGGCGCATATTCACCACCAGCTTCTCCGTCTTGTTCACCTCAAGCGTGTGGGCAACGTATGGTATTCCCTGCATCTTTTTGCCGTAATACAGCATCAGGTTAACCTTCTTTCCCTGCCTTGCCCCCTCTTCCAAGAGTCTGACAACCTTCAAACTATCAGCCTTCGTGTAGGTGATGCCAGCTGCACCAATATGGCAACAGCAAGCGGTACACATCCACAGAGCGACAAAACACATCCTTTTAATCATCATATCACAAAAGCAAAAGACAGCCCTCCCCGACATATACGGTCAGAGAAGGGCTGTCATTATATTATTAATCCGTTTCTTTCTTTACTTCAAGAATGAGATAAGCACGCCGGCAGCCACAGCAGAACCTATCACACCAGATATATTTGACGCCATGCAATAGTTCAGAACGTGGTTCTTCGGGTCATACTTCGTGGATATCTCGTTAGCCACGCGCGATGCCATAGGCACGGCAGACAGTCCTGTTGCGCCCACAAGCGGGTTGACTTTCTTCTTTGCGAAGAGGTTAAACACCTTCACCATGCAGATACCAGCGGCAATGGAGAGGGCGAAAGCGAGGAAGCCTCCCACCACAATACCTATGGTCTGGAGGTTAAGGAACGCCTCACTCGTCATGGTAGCGCCTACGGACAAGCCGAGGAAGATGGTGGCAATGTTCATTATCGCGTTGCTTGCAGCATCAAACAGGCGACCCGTTATGCTGCCAAGTTCCTTCAGCAGGTTACCGAACATCAACATTCCCACGAGGCTTACGGCTGTCGGCACGAGCAAAGCAACAATGATTGTCACGCAGATAGGGAACAATATCTTCAGCACTCGCAGATTCTTTATCTCCACCGCGTCAGGAAATTTCTTGTCCTGCTCCTTCATATTAATCATCAGTTCCTTCTTCGTACACAGCAGTTTCACCACGAGTGGTATAATCACTGGCACGAGAGCCATGTACGAGTAAGCCGCTATAGCAATCGGACCAAGCAGCTGTGGTGCCAACTGTATGGTGGTAAAGATTGCCGTCGGACCGTCAGCACCGCCAATGATGCCCAGCGAAGCCGCCTCCTGCGGTGTGAACCCCATCGCCAATGCCGCCAACAACACGGCGAAGATGCCAAACTGTGCGCCAGCTCCGAAGATGGAAAGACGCAGGTTTCGCAGCATGGGTCCGAAATCAGTCAGCGCACCTACGCCCATAAATATTATAGGAGGGATGAAGCCTGTCTTAATGCACATATAGTAAATGAAGTTCATCAGCCCCAGGTCATGGGCTATTTTGTGCAGCGGCATATCCCATATCACCTCCTGCGTACCGTCGGGCAAGGTTACATAACCTTCCGAAGTAGCCTGCGCCACGCCCATTCCGCCACCGGGAAAGTTAGCCAGCAGCACACCCATACCTATGGGAATGAGCAGCAACGGCTCGTACTTCTTCACTATGCCGAGGTAGAGAATGACGCACGCTATGGCAATCATTATGAGGAAAGACCAGCTCCCGTCCGTCTGGGCAAAAGCCGTCATGTCCCATATCTTCTGTAATATTTCCATTTTGGTTAATCCTTAAAGTCTTTTGTTCAAGCAATGGTCATAAGCACGTCATCCTCCTCCACAGAGTCGCCGGAGGTGAAGTTGATGCTTGTTATGGTGCCCGCCTTCTCCGCCTTTATGCGGTTGAACACCTTCATCGCCTCGATGTAGCATATTATGTCACCCTCGTTCACGTGGTCGCCCACCTTCTTCGGTGTCTCGCTGGCAGAGCTTACGAGGTATGCCTTGCCCTCCAGTGGAGCGAGTACTTCCATTCCTTCTCCCGCTGGTGCTGCGGGTTGAGCGCCCTGAGCGGCTGGTGCAGCGGCTGGCTGTGCGCCGTATGCTATGTCAACCTTATATGACTGTCCGTTCACCGTCACCGTAATCTGCTTCGGCTCAGCACCTTCGGCAGGTGCGTTCTTCTTTGCCTTGCGCTCAGCGAGGTCTTTCTCAAACGCTGCCTTGGCTGCTCCGCTCTTGTATGCCTCATACTGTTGTGGGTGCATCGCATACTCAAACAGCTCTTCATCGTCCTCTCCGAGTTCCCATCCCTTCTCGTTCATCTTCTGACGGTATGTCGCGAGGTCGTCAGGGTAATTCTCCTGTGGGTCAGAGGTAAGGAACTCCCTTCCGTCTGCCTTCGCCATCTCCACGAATATCGGGTCCACCTTGCCAGGAAGTTGACCGGACTTGCCGAGAATCATGTCCCAGATGTTGTCGGCTATCATGCTCCAGCGCTCCTTGCCTTTCTCCATCTGCATCACGTTCATTAGCGCGAGGTTCTTGACATACTGTGAGAATGGTGTCACGAGGCATGGGTATCCCACCTTAGGCCATACGTAAGCCACCTCGTCAAAGAGCTTCACGAGCAGCTGGTCGGTAGTCAGTTCCGGCTGGTTGTTCTTCACTTTCCACTTGTTCAGTGACTTCAGGTTGTCCTCCAGGTCAGTCATCAGCGAGCCCATCATACCTCCTGGCAGACCTGGCTTTATGAGAAGCGAGTTGTTGAGGTGGTTGAGGGCAGGGATATAGTAGCCGAGGAAGTCGTCCATCATCTCCTGTATCTGCGTGCGAACCTCCATGTACGCCTCCATATTGATGTCCTTCACCTTGAAGCCCGCGTCCTTCAGCATCTCCTGCACGGCAATGATGTCCGCATGGCCCGTGCCCCACGACAGCGGAGCCACGGCGGTGTCTATGTAGTCGCAACCACCGCGCGCGACCTCAAGGATGCTTGCCATGTTGAAACCCGGACCGGCGTGAGAGTGGTACTGCACCGTGATGTCATGCTTATAGTCCTTTATGCCTTTGCAAATCTTGCCGAGAGTCTCCGGGCGACCTATGCCTGCCATGTCCTTGAGGCATATCTCGTCTGCTCCGGCGTCAATGAATTTCTTTGCAAGGTCTATGTAATACTCCACCGTGTGTATGGGGGAATGGGTGATGCAGAGTGATGCCTGAGCTATCATACCTGCCTCCTTGGCATACTGTATTGATGGTATTACGTTACGTGGGTCATTGAGTCCGCAGAATATTCGCGTTATGTCCGTACCCTGCGCTTTCTTAACTTTGTAGAACAACTTGCGGAGGTCCTTAGGACAGGGACTCATGCGCAGTGCGTTCAGCGCACGGTCAAGCATGTGTGTCTGTATGCCAGCCTCGTGGAAAGGCTTTGTCCACTGGCGCACCGCCTTGTTAGGGTTCTCGCCAAAGAGCAGGTTGACCTGCTCAAAGCCACCGCCGTTGGTCTCAACGCGGTCGAAGCAACCCATCTTTATGATGGCCGGAGCCACCTTAACTAACTGATCTACGCGTGGCTGGTACTTGCCCGCACTCTGCCACATATCGCGGAAGACTAAACTGAATTTAATCTCTTTACCCATTGTTGTGTATTGTTATTTTTATGTTTCTACCTATATTATAGTTTCTCGACATTGGCAACGGTGCCTTTTCCACCCGTCACCTGACTCACAGTCTGGCGTATCACCGCCATGATATCCTGCGGAATAGCGGCAGGGGCAGGCGTGACCTTATGCTTAACCTCCTCCTCTGGTGCGACTTTGTTAACGACACTAATGAGCAACTTGCTCAGATTGATAATGATAAGCAGCACGGCGAACACTGTCACCATACCCACCGCCATCAGTGTTAAACCAATTTCCATGATGCGTTTGTTATATCTTCGTTATGTATGTTTGTTCTTATCAGTTCATTGTAGGCTTCTCTTCCTCGTCCAGCCTGCCGCCCCAAAGGTACTTGTTGGTATCTTTCACCAGCACGTTGCTAAGCAACAGCAACGCCAGCAGATTGGGGATTGCCATCAAGGCATTGAAGATGTCGGCAAAGGTCCATACCGTATTGAGGCTGATGACAGAGCCAGCGAATACCGCCACGATGAACAGCCACATCCACACCTTCACGCCCTTGTAGCCAAAGACGTATTCTACCGCCCTCGCGGAGTAGAGGCTCCAACCAAGGATGGTGGAGAAGGCGAAGGTAAAGAGACCGAACATCAGCAGTGGTGCGCCGATAACTGGTATCTTGTTGAAAGCCATTCTGGTGAGCATACCACCGTCTATATTGGCAGCCTGCGTCTCAAGCAGTTCGCCGAACATCGTACCGAGCACGCCATCGTCAGCTACCTTAGGGTCAACATAGCTCAACACACTGCTGACAATCACGATGCCAGTGATGGCACAGATTATCACCGTGTCCCAGAAGGTGCCGCTGGAACTTACCAAGGCTTGACGCACAGGGTTCTTCGTCTTAGCTGCCGCCGCCACGATAGGTGCCGAGCCAAGACCTGACTCGTTAGAGAACAGTCCGCGAGCTATACCAAAACGTGCCGCTATCAATATGGTGCTGCCCACGAAGCCGCCACCAGCCGCCTCTGGGGTGAACGCCGCGGTGCATATCAAGCGCACTGCGGGCCATACGTACTCAGAGTTGACGCAGAGTATCACGATGCAGCCAATGACGTAAAGCACCGCCATCACCGGCACCAACGCGGTACACACCTTGGCAATACTCTTTATGCCGCCAATCACCACAAGTGCCACGAGCAGGGTTATTACCACGCCCGACGCCCAGGGACTGACACCCATCACGTCGGTGGCAAGTGTCGTTATGGCATTAGCCTGCACGGTGCTGCCTATGCCAAAGGCCGCGAGGGCGGTGAAGATGGCAAACAGCACGCCTGCCCACTTAGCCTTCAAACCGTACTCCAGAGCATACATCGGACCGCCAAGCATGTGCCCCTGTTCTGACACACGGCGGTATTTCACGGCAAGGAGTCCCTCGCCATACTTCGTGGCAATGCCAAGCACACCTGTTATCCAGCACCAGAACACGGCTCCCGGACCGCCAAGGGCTATGGCTGTGCCAACACCGATTATGTTACCGGTACCAATAGTAGCGGCAAGGGCTGTGGCAAGAGCGCCAAACTGCGACACATCGCCATCGCCATCCTTATCTTTAGCGACAGACAACTTAATGGCTGTAAGAATCTTTCGCTGCGGAAATTTCAGTCGAATAGTAAGATACAAATGCGTGCCCACAAGCAGGATTATCATAGGATAACCCCACAGCACGGAACTGATTTCGTCGAGGATATGGTTTATTGCATCCATTGCTTTTTTATGTTGGTTCTTTTTTCTGTTATCAGCAATATACAATTCGGTTGCAAAATTACTAAAAAAAATATCAATTTGCAACTATTTAGGAGACAAATTTTATAATTTGATTTAATTCCCCACTTCTTGATTTTAGATTAGCGTATAAATGTCACTTTTTTATTACAGTTTGTTTGTTATCATCCAGAGATTGTCTCACACCGTATTTACGAGGCCATGCCTGCCCTACCCCACGGCTCGCGAGGAGCTATATGCAGTGTTTGGTATGCTGTCCCAACGCCCCTTCTCTGTAAAAGCATAGCTATTGCAAAGTAAAAGCATAGCTATTACACTGTAAAAGCATAGCTATTGCAAGGTAAAAGCATAGCTATTGCAATGCGCCAAGATAGGCACTGTTTTTTTTGCGGTGCGCAAAAGCGCCGCAAGGGGTGCGAGCCAGCGCTGCGAGGAGGGGGAGAGAGATGGGGAAAGACGAAAAAGTCCGGCATCCACAAGGCGTTGCCTGATGGATGCCGGACACTCGTTGTCAACGGTTTATATGCGTAATGATATTACTCGTTTTGTAGCGGAACGGCGAAATATGCCTTCTTTGACGTTGGGAACACGCCCTGTATGAAGAGCACGGGGTCTTTAGACGTGGAGGCATCCTTCACCGCCTTCTGCAAGTCTTCGATAGTGCTGATAGGCGCATCGTTGGCCTTCTGGATAATGAAGCCCTTTGTAATCCCCGCTGACTGTAGGGCGCCCTTGTTCAGTTTTATAACCTCTATACCGTAGTTGATGTTGAGTTGCTTCTTCTGCTCGTCGCTTACCTCGCGGAAGTTGGCACCAAGCACATCGAGGTCTGCCTGCTTCACCACGCCGGTGTTGCCTTGAGCGTTCTTCAGTGTCACGGTGGCAGACTTCGTTTTCTTTTTGTGTACGAAGCTGATGGTTACCTTGTCGCCGGGACGTTTTGTTGCCATTATCTCCTGAAGCATAGCCATGGATGTGACTTTCTTGCCGTCAACGGCGGTGATTACGTCGCCCTCTTCCAGTCCTGCGTCAGCGCCTGCGCCGTCAGGCTCCACGGAGTTGACGTACACACCGTCGTTTACGCCGAGGTCAACCTCCTTGTCCTGAGCCTTCTGTGCGTCAATCCACTTGCGCGCATCGGTGCCAGTGATGCCGAGAAGGGCACGCTGCACCTGACCATAGGTCTTGATGTCGGAGACTACCTTATTCATAATGGTGGTAGGAATGGCAAAGCCATAGCCGCTGTAAGAGCCTGTCTGGCTGTAAAGCATGGCGTTGATGCCCACGAGTTCGCCCTTGGTGTTGACCAGCGCGCCACCGGAATTGCCGGCGTTGATGGCGGCATCGGTCTGGATGAAGGACTCTACGCCATTGGCACCGAGCGAGCGTGCCTTGGCACTGACGATGCCTGCCGTGACGGTGGAATTGAGGTTGAAGGGGTTGCCCACAGCGAGCACCCACTCGCCGACCTTCAATTTGTCGGAATCGCCTATCGGCAGTGCCGTGAGGTCTTTGGCATTTATTTTTATCAGCGCAAGATCGGTGGTCTTGTCGGTACCTATGATGGTGGCGGAATACTCGCGGTTGTCGTTGAGTGTCACGGTGAGTTCGTCGGCACCCTCTACAACGTGGTTGTTAGTGACGATGTATCCATCGGTGGAGATGATGACACCGGAGCCTGTTGACTCCTTCTTAGGCGTCTGAACCTGCTGCTGGCGCTTTCCGCCCCTGCCGCCCGGATTGCCGAAGAAGCCAAAGGGGTCGAAGAAATCGCTGAAGGGGTCGCTCTGCACGTCAATGGTCTTTACCTTGGAGTTTTGCAGGTATTTGATGTGAACCACCGCCGGCAGTGCCTTCTCGGCGGCGTAGGTGAGATCTACTGGCTGCCCTGCTACGGTGGCGGCGGGCTGCGCTGCCCGCACGGAGAGGAACGCTCCCGCTGAGAATGCGAGGGAGACAACGCACAATGATGATACGAGATACTTTGATAAGTGTTTCATTTTTGCTATAACTTAATTACTTAATTATTACCTTTTGTATTACCTTTACGAACTCACAACGCTGTTTTTTGGTTAAAAGTCCTTCGGCTTTCGATTGCAAAATTATAAGCAAAAAGTATGATAGCGAAATTTTTACGCCGCCTTTTTGTTTTTTTTATAATTTGAAAGTGGCATCTTAACGTGAGTTTATTATTCAAATAATGGTGTTAATAGTTTTTTACTGACACCATGAAACGTGCATCCCCCGTTGCCACGGAGACGCCGTAACAACGGGGGATGTGTACTATTATAAGGTGTGTGTCATGTCATAGCTGCGCCATGTATGCCGCGAGCATCTCGGCGGCGCGCTCTCCGTCAACGGCGGCAGACACTATTCCGCCTGCGTAGCCCGCGCCTTCGCCTGCGGGGAAGAGACCTGCCACGGTGGTGTGCTGGAGTGTTTCGGCATCGCGGACGATGCGGACGGGCGACGAGGTCCTCGTCTCCACGCCCATCATAACCGCTTCGTTGGTGAGGAAGCCACGGCGCTGCTTGCCGAAAGTATTGAATCCTTGCCGCAGACGTTGCGCTATGCCCTTGGGAAGCCAGAAGTGCAGCGGAGAGGAGACGACGCCTGGGGCGTAGCTTACGCGCGGTATGTCGTAGGACAGCTTGCCGTTCACGAAATCACACATACGCTGTGACGGTGCCGTCTGTTTCATGTTGCCTTGCTGCCAGCATATCTTCTCGAGTTGTTGCTGGAAGTTCATAACGGCAAGGGCTTGCTCGTACACATTGTCGGCATTGCCATCGAAAGACTGCTCCATAGGCAGGCCCAGCGCGGGAATATCCTCCGGACGCACTTCCACCACCATGCCGCTGTTGGACCACTGTCCGCCACGGTCGCTGGGGCTCATGCCGTTGACGACAATCTGCTCCTTGTCGGTGGCGGCAGGGATAACGAAACCGCCGGGACACATACAGAACGAATATACTCCACGACCGTCAACCTGTGTCACGAAGGAGTATTCCGCGGCGGGAAGCCATTGGCCTCTGCCCTTCGGAGAATGGTACTGCATCTGGTCTATCGCACGCGACGGGTGCTCAAGGCGCACACCTACAGCGATGCCCTTGGGCTCTATGGCGATGCGTGCCGACGCGAGATAACGGTAAACGTCGCGCGCTGAATGACCGGTAGCGAGGATTACTGGGCCACGGAAGGTCTTTTCCTCATTGGTGTCGAGGTTCAGTGCCTCGCATCCCTCCACCTCATTGCCCGACAAGAGCAGGCGTATCATCTTGGTGCGGAAATGCACCTCGCCGCCACTGCGCAGTATCTGCATCCTCATATTCTCGATGACACGGGGCAATTTGTCCGTGCCTATATGGGGATGGGCATCAGAAAGGATGCTGGTGGAGGCTCCGTGCTGGCAGAAGACATTGAGTATCTTCGCCGTATTACCCCTCTTCTTACTGCGTGTATATAGCTTTCCATCAGAATACGCACCAGCGCCACCCTCGCCAAAGCAGTAGTTGCTCTCGCCATCGACCTTCTGCCGCTGCGTAATGAGGGCGAGGTCTTTCTTGCGTTCGCGCACATCCTTGCCCCGTTCCAGCACTATCGGACGGACACCGAGTTCTATCAGCCGCAGGGCGGCGAAGAGTCCACACGGTCCCGCGCCCACTATTATTGCGCTACGGGCACCGGACACGTCGCCGTAAGTGGTTTTCTCATACTCTTCATCCTGCGGTATCTCATTGATGAAAAGGCGCAGCGTCAGGTTGACATAAACCTGACGCTGACGTGCATCGATACTTTTCTTCAACACACGCACTGCCTTCAGCGTGCGTATGTCGATGGAAAGCTCGCGGCTTACATACTCCGCGATATTCTTTTCGCTATATGCCACCTGCGGCAATACGCGGAATTGTAATTCTTTTATCATTGTGTTTACTTGCTTGCCTCGAAGTCCTCAAGGATTTCCTTGGACGGCCTTGCGGTGCAAAGGGATATAATGACAATGGCCAACGCAGAGACAACGAACGCCGGAAGCAGTTCATACAAGTCCCAAGCGCCACCCATCGGGCGGACAAGATACTTCCAAACGAAGACCATTACGCCACCTGCCACCATGCCGCCGATTGCTCCTGACAGCGTGGTACGCTTCCAGAAGAGCGACGCGAGCATCACGGGACCGAAGGCAGCGCCAAAGCCTGCCCACGCAAAGGCTACGATATTGAAGATGCTACTGTCAGGATTCCATGCAAGATATATCGCCAATGCCGCTATGACGGCAATGGTAAGACGAGCCACGAGCATAGAGGTCTTGGCACTAACCTTTACATTACACACGTCTTGGAGAAGGTTCTCTGAGAAGCTGGAGGCAGCTGTAAGCAACTGGGAGTCTGCCGTTGACATGGTGCAGGCAAGGATACCGGCGAGCACTACGCCTGCGACGATGGCGGCGATATAGCCATTCTGCGCAAGGACATTGGAGAGTTCTATTATCGTTCGCTCCGCGTCTGAGGTGCATTGGAAGTTGTGTATCACTCCTGCCTGTGCCACAGAGTAGCCTATTATGCCGATGGCAATAGCCACGAACATAGAGATGAACACCCATACGGTGGCAATACGGCGTGAGAGGGGTATGTCTTCCTCGCGCTTTATCGCCATGAAACGGAGCAATATGTGCGGCATACCGAAGTAACCCAGTCCCCACGCCATGGTGGAGACTACGGTAAGCCAGCCGTAAGGCGTGGCACCACCGCTGCTAATGTCATGGCTTGAGGTCACAGAGAGGTAGCCCGGCAACTGCCGCGCATTGGCTATCACGGTGTCAATGCCGCCTGCCTCGCCCAGTGCAAACGCCACAATGACCACGAGTGCCAACGTCATCACGATGCTTTGTATGAGGTCTGTGGTCGATACTGCCATGAAACCGCCCATGATGGTGTAGGAAATGATAATCAATGCGCCTACAATCATGCAGGCATGGTATTCATATCCGAACAGACTGTTGAGCAGAGTGCCCACCGCTTTGAAGCCCGCTGCGGTGTAAGGAACGAAGAATATGAGTATGACAATGGCGGAAATACACATCAGTATGTTGCGCTTGTCGTGGTAACGCTTAGAGAAGAACTCCGGAATGGTAACCGCTCCCACGCGAATAGTGTACCTGCGGAGGCGTTTTGTCACAAAGAGCCAGTTGAGATAAGTGCCTATTCCGAGTCCTATGACAGTCCAAAAGGGGTCTGCGAGACCTGTGATGAACGCCAGACCGGGTATTCCCATCAACAGCCAGGAGCTCATATCAGATGCTTCCGCGCTCATTGCAGCCACCAAAGGACCAAGCTGTCTGCCGCCAAGGTAGAACTCCGCGGAGTTTGATGTCTTCTGCCTGCCGTAGTAATAGCCTATGTATATCATCACGGCAAGGTAGGCAACGAAAGAAAAGAGAATTAATGTCTGTGTCATTTCTTAGTTATTTTGTTGTTTTGACGATTGGGTATCAAGCGGTTGGGGCTTAGGGATGAAGCCTAAAGCTGCCACGAGACAGCTCATTATCGGGCTGATAATGTTGAAGAAACAGAAAGGCAGATACACGAGAGTAGGTATCCCGAGCACCGTGCTCTGCGTCATTCCGCACGCCGTCCACGGCACGAGCACCGAGGTAACGGTGGCTGAATCCTCCGTGGAACGGCTGAGAAGCTCCGGCTTGTAGCCACGTTCAATATATTCCTCGCGGAACATTGACGCGTTCATTATTATGGAAAGGAACTGGTCTCCCATAACGAGGTTGAGGAGAACGCCTGACGTTACCGTTGAGCAAACAAGCGAAACGGTGTTCGTTATCGCCTTCAACAGAACGTGGGTGATGCTCTTCAGCATATTGCTCGCCACCATGCATGAGCCGAAACACATAGCGCACAGTATCAGCCAGATAGTGTCGAGCATGCCAGCCATACCCCTTGTTGACACAAGGTCGTTGATAGCCTCGTAGCCTGTCTCCACGTTTGTCTTGGTATAGCAGGTCGTCATGATGCCCATGAAGAGGCTTTTCGGTGTTATCTCCGTATCGCCCGCAATGTTAGTGAGCACCTCTGGCTGCATAATCAGTGCGCACAGACATGCTGAGAGTGCCGATAGTAGCAGCGTTATGAGCGATGGTGTCTTCTTATATATAAGGTATCCCGTGAATATAGGTACGACAAGAGTCCACAAGGAGATGTTAAACCCGTTCTCCAAGCCTGTAAGATACTGGTTCACCTCCATTGCCTCGCCGTCGTACCACAGTCCTATGATGAGGTAAAGAATCAGCGACAGCGTGATGCTCGGCACCGTTGTGTACATCATGTAGCGTATATGCGTGAACAAGTCGGCTCCTGCCACAGATGAGGCGAGCACCG
The DNA here is from genome assembly GCA_022773825.1 of Prevotella sp. Lineage (GTDB taxonomy): Bacteria > Bacteroidota > Bacteroidia > Bacteroidales > Bacteroidaceae > Prevotella. The sequence continues at coordinate 3,796 of JALFOF010000092.1, read as the reverse complement.
TGGTGTCGCTCATGGGCGACATCTTGTCCCCGAAATACGCACCGGATATAACGGCACCGGCGGTGTATGCTGACGGTATACCGAGTGCGTCGCCAATGCCGAGCAGCGCTATGCCGATGGTAGCGATAGTCGTCCACGACGTGCCCGTCATCACAGAGATGAGCGATGCTATGATGCAGGCGCAGGGAAGAAAGAACAATGGCGACATGAACTGCACGCCATAGTATATCAGCGTGGGCACCACGCCGCTTATCATCCATGTGGCAGACATCATGCCGATAAGCAATAGAATAAGGATGGAGACGCTCGCGTCGCCCACCGTCCCCTGTATCATCATCTCAAAAGTGCTCCACTTCACCTTATAGACCGCCATAGAGATGGCTACGCACACGGCGGAGGCAGTCATAAGTGCCACCTGTGACGCGCCGGCAAGGGCGTCATCGGGGAAGAGATTGATGACAAGTACTATCAAAGCAACCAGCACCACCAGCGGGATGACAGCGATAAGCGGGTGCGGAATATTAGTCTTCTGTTCCAATTTCTGTATGATATAAAGCGCAGGAAGGCAAAAGCCGCAATCATGCCGCTATGTCTTCACGGTGTGCCAACGGTTTTTACCTTCCTGCGAATGTTTGTCAATATCTTGTAATCACTTACTTGCCCCAGTAGTATGTTACACCCACCGTGGCGGCACGGTTGCCCGTGTGCTGCCCTGCTATGTCGTGGTACTTGCCTTCGAGGAGCCAGTTCTTGCCTATGCTCTTTGAGACTGCCACGTCAGCGTAGAAGTTTGCCGGGGTGTAGAACTCGCTTTCGTATGCCTTACGGCTATTATAAAGCAGTGTAGAGGTGAACCTCCATCCGTTGTCAAGTGACACTTGCGGAGCCAGTTTGAAGTTAACGAAGTTGTTGTACTTCTTGTTGTCAGCGCTGTATGTAGTCTTCTGCCAGAAATAATTGAAGCCAGCATTGACGCGCAGCACGCCCTTGTGCCAGAAAGCGGTAGTACCTACGCAAAGAGTGTTGTCGTGTCCCTCGCTGAGGTCCTGGCGAATGTTCTTCACAAGCGCGCCGAGCACGAAGTCAGGCTTGCTGTACGTGTACTTCAACTCAGAGATGTAAGCGATGTGCTTGTCGTAGTCCGGCGTGTAAACCTTGCCTGCCACCATCTGCTGGAGTGCGGGATTGTAATACTGTCCATCAGTGACAAAGTCGGAGAACTCAGCGTTGTAGTAGCGGCGCGCGAAGGTTCCCTGCAAGGTGTTACCCTCATCGAAGCGGTGGTATGCGCTGACGGTGTACGCATGGTTAGACGTTGTGTGCTCATACTCGTTGCCCAGCTTCAGTTCGTTCTGCCAGAAATTGATTACACGGAAGCGGTCTCCCACCATGAAGCCCCACTTGCCGATGTTCCAGTCCAGCTGTATGTAGCCGTCTTCGTAACGTGAACGGTTGGTATAGTCAGCCACCGCGTCCGTCTCACCCGTGTAACCCGTCTCTATACCCGTTGTAACCCAGAGGTTATGATTGATGATGGGATATGCGAACTCAAAGAGTATGAAGGGGTATGTGGAGCGGTTGTGAACGCCGACGCCTGTCTGTGTGTAGTAGTCGCCGCCGCCCTGCACCAGTCCGTAGGAACCTGCCTCGCTGAGTGTGCGGAGATATACGAACTCAAGGTGAGTGCCACGGTCGTACGCTCCCGCCTCGCCAGACGCCCTGTTGCGTGCATAATACTGTGAGAGGTCGAGCTCCACGTTGTCCTTGGAGGTAACGTCCCACACCATATTCAGCTTCACGCCCTCGTGAGAACCATGGTTGGTGATGCCGTTATCGTCCTTGGAACGCTGCAAGTTACCCTCGGCGATGCCGAAGAGGCGCAGGTTGTCCTGCTGATGCAGTGCGCTGACGTATGTGGAACCGCCGCCGTAGCTGTCGCCGCTGACAGCCACTCTGCCGCTGGTACCGTTCTCACCCTTGCGCAGATAGATGTCTATAACCTGCTTCAAGCCGCCGCATCCCTTCATCACGCCCGGGTTTTGGCATATCTTAATCTTGTCAATTTCACGTGCGCGTGTATTCTTAAGATAGGTCTCAGTGTCGATACCAAGTCCTATGTTGTCGATACGCACGGCATACTGCCCGTAAAGGCTCTCGGTGAGAGGTGTTTTCGCGTCAAGAGTTATGACCTCGGGGCACATCATGAGGACATCCATCAGGGTCTCCTCGCCATTGAGGTTCATCTCACTAACGTTGATAATGTAACGGTCGCCGATATGCTCCACTACAGCAGCGTCGGCAGAAACAGCGGCACAAAGTGTCGCAAGGGAGAGCAATAATTTTCTCCCTGTTTTCTTGAAGCAATTGTCCATTCCTTTTATGATGTTTTGTTTAATGTTTGCAAAGGTAGCAAAAAAAAACGAAATCGTGCACCTTTTCTGTCAAAAAAGTGTAATTTTGCATCGCTTTTCATATCACACCACATTACAAATGGCACAAAAAACGCGAAAAATAGCCGTTTTCGACTTTGACGGCACCCTTACGACGAAAGACACTTTGCTGCTCTTCATACGCTTTGCCGTAGGCACACGGCGCTTCATAACGGGCTTCTTACTATTCTCCCCCCTTATCGTCTTGATGAAACTACGCCTTTACGACAACAGCCTTTGCAAGGAACGGCTGTTCTCTTGGTTCTTCCGCGGCATGGCGCACAGCGAGTTCGCGGAGCTGGGCAGGCGTTTCGCAGGAAGGGTGACGGCGGTGGCGCGAACGGAGACAACGGCGGCACTGGCGCGGCATAGGCAGGAGGGGGCTGCTGTTTACGTGATAAGCGCGAGCATTGAGGAATGGGTACGCCCCTACTGTGAGTTGCTTGGCGTGAAAGAGGTGCTGGCAACGCAGGTGGAAGTGGATGCAGACGGACAACTGACGGGAAGGTTTGCCACACCAAACTGTTATGGGGCGGAGAAGGTGAAGAGACTGCTGGCGGTGGAGCCAGACCGTGATTCGTACCACCTCACCGCCTACGGAGACAGTAATGGCGACGCGGAGATGTTCGCCATGGCTGACGAGAGCGTGCGGGTTTAGTTTTTTTAGGTTGAAGGTTGAAGGTTGTTGGGTTGAAGGTAGTTTGGTTGGAGGTTGTTAGGTGGGAGGTTGGAGGTTGAAGGTCTTTAGGTATTTGGTTGGAGGTGGTTGGGGTTTAGGTTAGAGATGGTTTGGTTTTAGGTTAGAGGTTGAAGGTTTTTCTACCCCCAAATAGCGTCCTTATAATCCCCAGCTATAAACCATTGTATCACAACACGATAGCAAACACGCCACAAAAGCATAGAAATTACAAAGTAAAAGCATAGCTATTACAAGGTAAAATGATAGCTATTACAAGGTAAAAGCTATGCTTTTGCGACGTGTATGCTTTTCTATGCCATTGACGGGGGCTCGCTATGTGAGCCAGAACAGTTCGTTTACGGTTTTGCCGAAATAGGCGGAAATCCGCAGGGCAAGTTCCGTGGAAGGGACGAACTTATTGTTTTCTATGGCGAAAATCGTCTGGCGCGACACGCCTATCGCATCCGCCAACTGCTGCTGCGAAATGCGTTTCACGGCTCGTTCCACTCGTATATTGTTATCCATTGGCCCTGCTTTTAATCCAGTTATAAAACAACAACCCCTTGAATATCAACAAATATAAAATGGCGGCAACGGGTGTCAGAGAAAAATATGTCCTTGACCACGTCAGCCAATAAGACACATTCGGCCACCCCCAATAATCAATCAGCCGCTCCGTACCGTAGGA
>JALFOF010000049.1 GCA_022773825.1 Prevotella sp. | reverse complement strand
AAGGGGCTTATATTTGTAACTGGCATTTTTATTATGAGCCCCTTACAGGGGCGTTGTGATTGATTTGTATTGAGAGATAGGGGCAAGCCCCTATCCTATTGTATATGTCCCTTACAGGGACAATCCCTATCCTAATTTTATATGTCCCTTAAAGGGGCAAGCCCTATCCTATTGTATGTGTCCCTTACAGGGGCAAGCCCTATCCTAATTTTATATATCCCTTACAAGGGCAAGGCATGTCCTATTGTATGTGTCCCTTATAGGGGCAGGATAAAGGTCGAGCGGTTTGGTGGCTGTCTTTGCATACACTTACTTGCGCAAATTTACCATTTCCTGACGGCTATGCACTATATCTTGCCGCTCTTGCGCAATGGATTAATAACCAGCTACTTGCGCGATAGTAATGTTGCCTATGTGCCATTGCGTCGGAAAATGGCTGCGATGGCGCTGTTAAAGCATTGCCTTTACCGTGCTAAAGCTTAGCTATTGCGACGCAAAGGCATAGCTGTCGCGGCATGGGAGAAATTTACCATCCGTCCGGGGGCGCCTTCCCGTCGTCACAGTCCCTGTTTTGCGCAAATATATTGCGTTTTGTGAAAAAAGCACAATTTATTCAAGGGAAATATTTGTTTTTTGACATTTTTTTATTATCTTTGCACCATCATCTCGGCAATGCCCCGGCATGACGGGGACGAGCCGCCGCGATAGTCATAAAAACAAAAATACGCTATACTCCTATGCTCAGAAAAGAGAAATCACTGCTTTCCGTGGCAACGCTGCTTGTGGATGCCAGCTTGGGTACCGCCATGTATGCCGGCATCATCTTGGCCGAGGGCCTGTGGACATATCCTGGTGCCAAGGCATCGGCGGCACTGGTGGGACTGATATATTTCTTTATAGTGTTCAATAAGGGCACCATCCTCTTCAAGAAGAACACCCACTTCTGGCAGATACCGCTGCTGGTGTTGAGGAACTGCATCATGCTCGGCGTCTTCGCCACGCTGATACTCTACGTCAGTCATGCCATGATACTCCCCGTGGGCACCGGCGCCCTCTACCTGCTGGCGCTCTTCCTCCTCTCGGCATCGTTCCGCCTCTCCATCCACTGCTTCGTGAGGGTGTACCGCGCCAAGGACGCACACTGCAGGAGGGTGGTGCTCGTAGGCGGCGAACCGAGCAACCAGGACCTCTACGAGGAGCTCGCCAATATGCCCGCGCTGGGCTATAAGGTGGTGGGTTACTTCGATTTCCACGAAAACGGCGCCTTCTCCGCCAAGTGCCAGTATCTCGGCACACCGCAGGAGGTGAAGCCATACCTCGCCGCCCACAAAGAGGTGGAGGGAGTGTATTGCAGCCTGCCCTCGCAGAACAAAGACGTGATACGCCCCATTATACGCTACTGCGTGGACAACATGCTGGAGTTCTTCAACGTGCCGTCGGTGCGCAACTACCTCCACAACCGTATGTCCATCAGCTTCGTGGGCAACACTCCCGTGCTGAGCCTTTACGAAAACCCGCTCTCCGACGTGGGCAACAGGATGATAAAGCGGCTGTTCGACATCGCCGTGTCGCTCACCTTCCTCTGCACCGTCTTCCCCTTCATCTTCATCATCGTGGCAATCATAACGCAAATCACTATGCCCGGCCCCGTGTTCTTCCGCCAGAAGCGCAACGGACTGAACGGCAAGGTGTTCTACTGCCTAAAGTTCCGCAGCATGAAGGTCAACGATGACGCTGACAGGCTGCAGGCAACGAAGAACGACCCGCGCAAGACGAAGTGGGGCAACATAATGCGTAAGACCAACATCGACGAGCTGCCGCAGTTCGTCAACGTGCTGATGGGCGACATGAGCCTCGTCGGTCCGCGTCCGCACATGCTGAAGCACACGGACGAATACTCACGCCTGATAGACAAATACATGATACGCCACCTCGTGAAGCCCGGCATAACGGGCTGGAGTCAGGTGACGGGCTTCCGCGGAGAGACCAAGGAACTGTGGCAGATGGAGGGCAGGGTGATAGGCGATATCTATTACATAGAGCACTGGAGCTTCGGTCTCGACCTCTACATCATGTACCGCACCATCGCCAATGTCATACGCGGCGACAAGGCAGCGTATTGACCCGCAGCCTTCCGCCCAGCCCGCATTCCCCAGCCCCCTACCATCCTCCCCAGCCCCCTCCCAACCTCCCCGAGGGGAGGAGGCAAACCACTAAACCGCTCGGCACGCAGTGCCGCTTGCAAAGCAAGAACTAACCCCCCAAATAACCAAACAACCAAACCACTAAACAACTAACCCACCAAACCACTAAACAACGAACCAACTACTAACCCATGAGCAATATAAGGACATGGGCGGCGGCGCTATGCCTCGTCCTCGCCGCCACGGCATATTCCGCCTCTTACGTCAGAAAAGGCAGCTACGTTACCATCAACACCGACGGAGGAGCGGCACGCACCGTGCGCCTGCAAGTAATCAGCGACAACATAATCCGTGTGGAGCAGACCCCCGAGGCCGCCATCCCTGGCAAGCGCCAGAGCCTCGTCGTCGTGCCGCAGAAGCCATACACCGACTTCAGCGTCAGCGAAGACGAGCGATATGTCTATGTCTGCGCGCCGCGCATACGCTGCCAGACGGAGAAAGCCACGGGCAGGGTGCGGCTCACTGACGCCGACGGCAGGCTGCTGCTGCACGAGCACAGCAAGTCCTTCAAACCCTTTGTGAGCACGCAGACGGAGCTGCCGCAGGGCTACCGCCCCTCCGCACCAGAAGAGGTGAACTGGGGTAAGAAGACAAATCTCAACATACTGTCAGAAGAAGACCGTAGCGGATATACGTGGAGCGTGGCGTTCGACACCCCAGACGATGAATCCATCTACGGACTGGGGCAGCACCAGAGCGAGGAGATGGACTATAAGGGCAGGAACGAGGAACTCTTCCAGTACAACACCAAGGTCAGCATACCCTTCGTTATGAGCACCGCGGGTTACGGACTGCTGTGGGACAGCTACAGCCTCGGGCGCTGGGGTAACCCCAACGACTACCAGCAGCTGGGCAGGGTGCTCGCCCTCTACGACAAGTCACGCGCCGAGGGCGCGCTGACAGGTACGTACACCGACCGCAGGGGCAACCAGACGGTGAGGCGCGAGGACTCCCTGTACTTCGAGAACTCGCGGGAGATAACCAAGCTGCCCAAGGGCTTCGCGCTCAATGGCAGCCACGTGGTCTATGAGGGTTACCTCAAAGCACCACTCTCCGACAGCTATAAGTTCATACTCTACTACGCCGGCTACGTCAAGGTGTATATCGACGGTCACCTCGTGGTGCCCGAACGCTGGCGCACCGCATGGAACCCCAACGCCTATAAGTTCGACGTGGCACTGCTGAAGGGGCGCATGACACCCATACGCATAGAGTGGCAACCCGATGGTGACGTAAGCTACTGCGGGCTGAGGGTGGCGGTGCCGCAGGCGGAGGAGCAGCAACGGCGCGTGGCTCTCTGGGCGGAGATGGACAAGGATATGGACTATTACGTCATTGCCGCAGAGAGGATGGACGACATAATAAAAGGCTACCGGCAGCTGACGGGCAGGGCGCAGGTGATGCCGAAATGGAGCTTAGGCTTCTGGCAGAGCCGCGAGAGGTACAAGACGCAGGCGGAGGTGGAGGCAACACTGGCGGAGTTCCGCCGCAGACAGGTGCCCGTGGATGTGATGGTGCAAGACTGGAACTACTGGGAGGAGGACCAATGGGGCAGCCATAGGTTCGACCCCGCGCGCTATCCCGGCCCGCAGCGTATGTACGACACCATACACCAGCAGGGCGCGAGGCTCATGATTTCGTGCTGGCCGAAGTTCTATTGCAACACCGACAACTACAAGTCGCTCGACAAAAACGGCTGGATATACCAGCAGGCGGTGAAAGACAGCATACGCGACTGGGTGGGCCCAGGCTACATAGGCTCTTTCTACGACGCCTATTCCGCTGGGGCGCGCAGGATGTTCTGGCAGCAGATGGACGAGAACCTCTACTCCAAATACGGCAAAGGGATGGACGCTTGGTGGATGGACGCCTCCGAACCCAACGTGAGGGACTGCACGCCCATCGCCTACCGCAAACAGCTCTGCGGTCCTACCGCGCTGGGAACGAGCGACGAATACTTCAACGCCTACTCCATAGTGAACGCCGACGCCATATACAACGGACAGCGCGCCGTGGACAATGACAAGCGCGTGTTCCTGCTGACACGCTCCGGTTTCGCCGGCGAGCAGCGGTACAGCACCGCCACATGGAGCGGAGACATAGGCACGAGGTGGGAGGATATGCGCGCGCAGATGACCGCCGGGCTTAACTTCTCCATGGCGGGAGTGCCGTTCTGGGGCATGGACATAGGCGGCTTCTGCGTGGAAAACCGTTACGTGCAGGCACAGAAAGCGTGGGAAAAGACAGGCACGGAGAACGACGACATGAGGGAATGGCGCGAGTTGCAGGCGCGGTGGCATCAGTTCGGATGCTTCGTGCCGCTGTTCAGGACGCACGGTCAGTGGCCGCGGAGGGAGGTGTGGAACATCGCTCCCGAAGGGCATCCAGCGTATGAGAGCATAGTATATTATGACAAACTGCGCTACCGCCTGATGCCTTACCTGTATTCCATGGCGGGATGGGTGCACTTCAACGACTACACCATGTTGCGCGGACTGGCGATGGATTACAAGGACGACGCACGGGTGCGAGGCATCAAGAACCAGTGGATGTTCGGACCATCGCTCATGGCCTGCCCCGTGGGCGAGTATAAGGCACGCAGCCGCGAGGTGTATCTGCCCAAAGGCACAGGGTGGTACGACCTCTACACCGGGCAACATTACGCCGGCGGAAGAACAATGATGGCAGCCGCGCCATACGAACGCATACCCGTCTTTGTGCGAGAAGGGGCAATAATCCCCTTCGGACCGGAGCTGCAATACAGCGACGAGAAGCAGCCGGAACTGATAACGCTATATGTCTATGCCGGTGCCGACGGCTCCTTCACCCTCTATGAGGACGAGGGCACTAACTACAACTACGAAAAGGGCAGGTACAGCACCATAGACTTCTCCTACGACAACGCCGCCCGCACACTGACAATATCCGGTCGCAAGGGGGCGTTCAAGGGTATGTTGAAGGCACGCCGCTTCAACATAGTGCTGGTGGACAACGCCTCCAAGCCCACGAAAGACCTCGACCTGTCCGCCTCCGGCGGCACCATGGTGCACTATGACGGCAAGGCGGTGACGGTGAAGCTGGATGACCCCTCGGGGAAAGAAGACAAAAAGCAGAATAAATAAAAATAATCAGGAATATATTTGCATTTCCCTTCATATTTTATTATCTTTGCAGAAAGAAAAGAAGCATTACTTGCCATGAAAACGGTGAGCGCATCTTCACCAAGGACAATATCACTGCTAAGGCAACCAGCGTGACATATGCCACGGAAGACGCAAAAGGAGAGAGAGAAAATCACAACATCGCTCTTTCTGACGGGACGCCAATAGACAAGCTACTTTATGCCTCTGCCATCCATATAACACCGCCGTTATAATATATTAAGGTGAGAGAAAGGCACAGCAGAACGACAAAATAACAATACGATATGATGAAGAAAATACTGACGACACTGTGCCTCGGCATCGCGACCTTTGCCACGGCGCAGACCTACCTCGACCCCAACGCGCCGTTGGAAGAGCGTGTGAAGGACGCGTTGGCACGCATGACGCTGCACGAAAAGGTTGCCATACTGCACGCGCAGAGCAAGTTCTCATCTGCCGGGGTGCCGCGGTTGGGCATCAGGCAGCTCAACTACTCCGACGGACCGCATGGCGCACGTGAGGAGATAGACTGGAACTCGTGGAATCCGGCGCACTGGACGAACGACAGTTGCGTGGCGTTCCCCACGCTGACGTGCCTCGCCTCCACATGGAACAGGGAGCTGAGCGCGCTCTACGGCAATGCCGTGAGCGAGGAGTTCGCATACCGCGGCAAGGACGTGATGCTGGGTCCGGGGGTGAACATCGCCCGTGTGCCGCTCAACGGAAGGGCGTTTGAATACATGGGCGAAGACCCGTACCTCGCCGGGGAGATGGCGGTGCCATACGTGAAGGCGGCGCAGAAGAACGGCGTCGCTACGTGTCCGAAGCATTTCTTCCTCAACAATCAGGAGAAAGACCGCTGGACGGTGAACGTGAACGTGAGCGAGAGGGCGGTGGAAGAGATATACCTGCCCGCCTTTGAGAAAGTGATAAAGGAGGGAGGAGCATGGACCATCATGGGTTCATACAACAAATGGCTCGGCACGTGGTGCTGCGAGAACGACAGTTCGCTGAACGGCATACTGAAAAGACGATGGGGTTTTGACGGTGCCGTGGTGAGCGACTGGGGCGGAACGCACCACACTGACCTCGCGGCACTGGGCGGTCTGGACGTGGAGATGGGCACAAACACCAACGGAAAGACCGTGGACAAGTCGTTGGGATACAACACTTACTACCTTGCCGACTGCTTTGAGCAGAAGGTGCGCGAGGGGAAGATACCGATGAACGTGCTGGACGACAAGGCGGCGAGGGTGCTGCGAACCATCTTCCGCACTGCCATGAACCCGAAAAAGGTTATCGGAAGCATGACGTCGGAGGCGCACTACGACGCTTGCCGCAGGATTGGCGAGGAGGGAATAGTGCTGCTGAAGAACCAGAAGGCTATACTGCCGATAGAGAAGGGACGCTACAAGAGGATACTCGTGGTGGGCGACAACGCCACGAGGAACATGAGCTACGGCGGTGGGTCGTCGGAGTTGAAGACGAAGTTCGACATATCACCGCTGCAAGGGCTGCGCGAGGAGTACGGCGAGGCGATAGACTACGCCCAGGGTTACTATGCCGGCAAGGCGATGTACGGCAGGGTGGAGAAGCTGGACGCGGACTCATTGCTGCGTTTGAGAAACGAGGCTCTGGAGAAGGCACGCACCGCCGACCTCATAATCTTTATCGGAGGAATGAACAAAAACCACCGCCAGGACTGCGAAGACGGTGACCGTGAGGACTACAACCTCAGCTACGGGCAGAACGAACTGATAGAGGCACTCGCCAAGGTGCAGAAGAATATCGTGGTGGTGACATTCGCCGGCAACGCATTCGCTACGCCTTGGATAGACAAGGTGCAAGCGATGTTGCAGTGCTGGTATCTCGGCAGCATGAGCGGCACGACGCTCGCCAACGTAATCAGCGGCAAAGTGAATCCCAGTGGCAAACTGCCCGTGACGTTCGCGAAGCGTCAGGAGGACTATCCCTGCTTCCAATACGGCAAGGAGGGCTATCCCGGCGTGGACAAGCAGGTATATTATAAGGAGGGGATATACGTGGGCTACCGCCACTTTGACACGAAGAAGGTGCAGCCGCAGTTCCCCTTCGGCTTCGGACTGAGCTACACCACCTTCAAGTATGGCAAGCCAACGCTGTCGTCCAAGTATATGTATGACGAGGGAACGATAACCGTCAGCGTCCCAGTGACCAACACAGGCAAGCGTGAGGGCAAGGAGACGGTGCAGCTGTATATAGCCGACGAGGAATGCAGCGTGGACCGTCCGGCGAAGGAACTCAAGGGTTTCACCAAGCTGACGCTGGCACCAGGCGAGACGAAGACCGCCACGATGCGGATAAAGGTGGACGACCTGAAGTTCTACAACGAGGCCGCGCACAGATGGCAAGTGGAGCCGGGACGCTTCAAAGCCATAATAGCCGCGAGCGAAACAGACGTGCGCGGCGTGGCGGAGTTTGAGTATCCGGCAAAATAACGCAGAGATTTTATGGCGTAGGTATTGTATTTTCAAAAATATTTTGTAACTTTGCACCTCGCAACAACGACATAAACGAAATACATATTTTATTAAAGAACGATGAAACCGACTATCACAAACGACATCATCTACATAGGACAGGATGATGCGGAGTTGCGCCTGTTTGAGTCACAGTATGTGGTTCCTGCAGGTATGTGCTACAACTCATACCTCATAATGGACGAGAAAATAGCCATTATGGACACCTCTGACAAGCGTACCATGAAGGCATGGAAGGCTGACCTCGTAGCCGCTCTTGGCGGAAGGACGCCCGATTATCTCGTGGTACACCATATGGAGCCCGACCATGCCAGCGGCATAGCCGACGTGGTGGCGCTCTATCCCGACATCAAGATTGTATGCTCAGCCAAGGCGGCGCAGATGCTTCCGCTCTTCTACCCTAACGATGACCTCGCCGGAAAGGTGATGACAGTGAAGGAGAAGGACACCCTCGAACTGGGAAAGCATACCCTTACCTTCTTCATGGCACCGATGGTACACTGGCCGGAGGTGATGGTTAGCTACGACGCGGAGGACAAAGTGCTCTTCTCCGCCGACGGTTTCGGAAAGTTCGGCGTTATCGATGCCGACCCCGACGACTGGGCTTGCGAGGCTCGCAGGTACTACTTCAACATCTGTGGCAAGTACGGTGCTCCCGTGAGCACGCTGCTCCGCAAGGCCGCTACGCTCGACATTGAGCAGATACTTCCACTCCATGGCCCCATACTGAAGGGCGAAGCACTGGCTGAGGCCCTGCGCCTATATACTATATGGAGCAGCTACAAGGTTGAGGCGGAGGGCGTATTCGTGGCTTACGCCTCAATACACGGGTGCACGAAACAGGCTGTTGAGAAGCTGGTGGAGATACTGAAAGAGAAGGGTTGCAAGAAGGTTGCCGTGACAGACCTCAGCCGTGACGATATGGCGGAGGCCATAGAAGACGCCTTTAAGTACGGCAAGGTGGTGCTGGCAGCGTCAAGTTACGACGCTGGGCTGTTCCCTCCGATGTACGACTTCCTGCACCATCTGCAGATAAAGGCATGGCAGAGCCGCGACGTGGCATTGATAGAGAACGGCTCTTGGGCCCCATCAGCAGGACGAGTGATGACGGAAATGGTCTGCGAGATGAAGGATGTGAACATAAAAGGCGAACTGGTAACGCTCCGCGGACGTATGAAAGACAGCGACATACCAGCTCTCGAAGCCCTCGCTGACGCGATAATGGCGTAATTCCAAGGTTGTAGGTTTGGGGTTTTAGGTTGTTGGTCGGAGCGTTTTTCTCACGCTTTACGCCGCAATCTAATAACCTTTAACCTGCAATCAGCGACCAAACACCTTATAACCTATAACCTACAACCTCAATAATGCCGCTCTCCAAAGCGAAAATAAAATACATTCACTCCCTGGAACAGAAGAAAATCCGGCGGCAGGAGAACGCTTTTGTGGCGGAAGGGCATAAGAGCGTGGGCGACTTGTTGCAGGCTGGATGCACCGCAAGGCTCATCATTGCCACGGAAGAATGGCGGAGTCCCGTGGCACTGGGCTCGGAAACGGAGCGCATAACCGTCACCGCCGAGGAGCTGCGCAAGGCAAGTCTGCTGCTACATCCGCAGCAAGTGCTCGGCGTTTTCACCATCCCCTCACACGACACACCACCCCCTGTCAGCACGATACGGGAGCAACTGTGCCTCTGCCTCGACGGAGTGCAAGACCCGGGAAACCTCGGCACCATCATAAGGACGGCGGACTGGTTCGGCATCAGCCACATCATTTGCAGCCCATCGACAGCCGATGCCTACAACCCCAAGGTGGTACAAGCCACCATGGGCAGCATTGCCAGAGTGCGAGTGTGCTACACCAACCTGCCCGGCTGGCTGCAATCGCTACCCGCTGACACACCCATCTACGGCACAATGCTCGATGGCGAAGACCTCTATGCCACGCCATTGTCGCGAAGCGGCGTGGTGGTGATGGGCAACGAGGGCAGCGGCATTAGCGATGAGGTGGCGCGACAGCTCACCCATCGCCTGCTCATACCACCCTATCCCCATGGCAGCAGCACCGCCGAAAGCCTCAATGTCTCCATCGCGACAGCCATAATATGCGCGGAATTTCGTCGTAGAAGTTAATTTTTCTTAACTTCACAATAAATACATTGAGCATCAGTCACCATGCCAAAACTTTTTCGTATCTTTGCAGAAATAATGTAAACCAGTTATGGCGACCATGTCATAACCCCCTAAACACTACGGCCTATGACAAGAAGAATACTCATAATATTGGCAATCATCACCACAATGTGTTTCATGCCCGCCCTGCAGACCACGGCGTCAGCACGCATTGAGCTGAGCGAGATAGAGGTGCAGCAAATCAAGATAGAGCAGGTAGGCAACTCTGTAGTCATCTACGGCGCCGCTGGCAAGACCGTATATGTGTACAACCTCATAGGCGTGAAAGTAATGTCAGTACCCGTTGACGCGGCAGAGAAGAAGATAGACCTCAGCAATCTCGGTAAAGGCATATATCCGGTGAAGGTAGGCAACGTGTCAAAGAAGGTGCATATAAGCAGAAGATAATGCCGTACCACGCGTAGATGGATGAGCAGGCACTCCTCAAGCAGCTGAAGAACGAGGCTACAAGGCGAAAAGCTTTCGCCGCCTTGGTGGAGCAGTACAGCGAGAAACTGTACTGGACTATACGCCATATAGTAGGCAGGCACGAGGATGCCGATGATGCCTTGCAGAACACTTTTATCAAAATATGGAACAAACTTGACGAGTTCAGGGGCGATGCGCGGCTCAGTACTTGGCTGCACCGCATCGCAGTGAACGAAGCCCTCGACTTTTTAAGGCGCGAAAAGAAATTCGCTGGTACCGACATTGATGCCAGCGAGGCGCGTCATATCTTCTCAGATGAATACTTTGACGGCGATGAAGCGGAGCAACTGCTGCGCGATGCCATCGAGACACTGCCCGAGGCGCAGCGTGCCGTCTTCGCGCTGAAGTATTATGACAACAAGCAATACAAGGAAATAAGCGAAATTCTCGGCACCACGGAGGGCGGACTAAAAGCCAATTACCATCATGCCGTGGAGAAAATAAAACGCTTTATCACAAGAAAAACATAGTTTTCCCGCTCTGCCCGTTAAACCATCAAGCTCCAAAAGCGTCAAAACAGTAGAAACATTACAACCAAAAGCAAGAAAGAAATGACAAGAATGAATGAAATACTTGACAAGCCTTACCGCGACAATGGCGCATACCGAGTGCCAGAAGGGTATTTCAGCACTCTGAACAAGCGCATCATGGACGCCCTGCCCGAGGAGCAAAAGCAACGCAAGGGCAGGCACATTACTCTCAGACTGCGTTTCCGCTACGCCGCCGCAGCCTGCATGGCAGGGCTCATAGTGGGCTTCGGAGCGTTCTTTATACATAACGGCAACGATGCCGGCACGGCGGCACTCGCCGCCAGCGAGGCGCAAAACGATGTCATAACCGACGACTACGTGAAGGAATGTATGGACTATGCCATGGTGGACGATAACGACATATATACCTATCTCGCAGAACAGCAATAGCAAAAAACAACCCCTCCAACCCGAAACACTATGATGAAGAAGATACTTTGCATAATACTTATGGCAGTAATGGCACTCGCTGCCAGCGCCGAGCAGGAGGAAAAGAAGTTTGACCCCCAGCAGTTCAGGCGCGACCAAGAGGCGTTCATAACCAAAGAAGCCAAGCTGACGCCGCAGGAGGCGGCAGCCTTCTTCCCGCTGTTCCGCGAGCTTCAGGGCAAGCAGCGAGCGCTCTTCGCCCAGCAGAGGAAGTTGGAAAGGGAGCGGCCGTGCAGCGACAAGGAGGCAGCGAAGCAGATAGCTGAGATGGACGACGTGGAGATGCAGATGGCAAAGCTGCGCAACCTGTACCACAACAAGTTCTGCCGTGCCATCCCTGCCATGAAGGTCAAGCAGTGTTTAAGGGCGGAAGAAAGGTTCAAGCATAAGGTAATGGATCGCCTCGTGTACGGTCGCGGAGGCAATAAGAACCGTCCACATCCGAATAAGGGAAAGTAAACAAAGATAAAATCTTTTCATAATAAGTTTCGTACATTAAGTGAGCATCGTCCCAGCAGTGGCACAAACCACTAACGGGACGATGTTTTTTTGTGCCCTTACACCGCCTTCGACGGGTAACCCTGCCGCCTCCATGCCGTACGAAACACGCCTCCGTGGTGCGCAAACAGTGCGATAAACAGGAGAAGGGCACTGAAAAACGCTCCATGGAGACTTTTTCATTGCCCTCTTTTGGTCGTTTGATTATTTTTTTGTAACTTTGTGCCGTATTTGTATTTGCGCCGCCACGGAGTAAAAACATAGCGATTACTTTGTAATAACATAGCCATCACCACGTAAAAGCATAGCGATTGCCACATAAAAGCATAGCTATTCGCAACGGGTAGCTATGGAGTAGGGTAGTGGTCTGGCAGTCAGGCTATTGCGACAATGGCGCAACGGAAAGGAAAAATAAAAAAATAAATATACTAAAACAATACAATGGAAAGAGATCAGAAGATTTTCGACCTTATCGAAAACGAACACCAGCGCCAGCTCAAGGGCATTGAGCTTATCGCGTCAGAGAACTTTGTCAGTGAGCAGGTAATGGAGGCAATGGGCTCCTACTGCACTAACAAGTATGCCGAGGGCTATCCCGGCCACCGTTACTACGGCGGTTGCCAGGTGGTTGACCAGATAGAGCAGCTCGCCATAGACCGTGCTTGCCAGCTCTTCGGCGCGGAGTACGCCAACGTGCAGCCACACTCCGGCGCGCAGGCCAATGCTGCCGTGCTGCTGGCGGTGCTGAAGCCCGGCGACTGCTTCATGGGCTTGAACCTCGACCACGGCGGTCACCTCTCACACGGTTCACTCGTTAACACCTCGGGCATCCTCTACCGCCCCGTTGGCTACAACCTCAACCGCGAGACAGGGCGCGTAGATTACGACGAGATGGAGCAGCTCGCAAAGGAGCACAAGCCAAAGCTCATCATCGGCGGCGGCTCCGCTTACAGTCGTGAGTGGGACTACGCACGCATGAGGGCTATCGCCGACGAGGTCGGAGCACTGCTGATGATAGACATGGCGCACCCTGCCGGACTCATCGCCGCAGGCCTGCTGGAGAACCCTGTCAAGTATGCGCACATCGTGACGACCACCACCCACAAGACACTGCGTGGCCCTCGCGGCGGTCTCATACTGCTCGGCAAGGACTTCGACAACCCATGGGGCTACAAGACACCTAAGGGCGTGGTGAAGAAAATGTCGCAGCTGCTCAACTCCGCCGTCTTCCCGGGACAGCAGGGCGGACCGCTGGAGCACGTCATAGCAGCAAAGGCAGTAGCATTCGGCGAGGCATTGAAGCCAGAGTTCAAAGACTATGCGCTGCAGGTGAAGAAAAACGCCGCCGTGCTGGCGGAAGAACTCGTGAAGCGCGGCTTCACCATCGTCTCAGGAGGCACGGACAATCACTCCATGCTTGTTGACCTGCGCTCCAAGTATCCCGACCTCACGGGTAAGGTAGCGGAGAACGCTCTCGTGGCTGCCGACATCACAATAAACAAGAACATGGTGCCATTCGACACACGCTCAGCCTTCCAGACATCAGGATTCCGCCTCGGCACGCCTGCCATAACAACGCGCGGCGCTAAGGAAGACCTTATGGTGAGGATAGCGGCATGGATAGAAGAGGTGCTGAACGCGCCGGAAGACGAGGCTGTGATAGCTAAGGTGCGCGGCGAGGTGAACGAAACAATGAAAGACTATCCGCTCTTCGCGTGGTAGAAGTTTAGTTGTTTAGTTTTTTTAGTGGTTTGGTTGTTTAGTTGTTTGTGGGGATAAAGGCGAGGCAAAGCGCCTCGGGCGGCGGACTATGTATGAAACGTCATCATCGATAATCGCCGTTTGACCACCTGACAACCAAACCACTAAACCGCTAAAAAACGAAACCGCCAAATACAACTATGCAAAAGAAAAGACGTTGGCATTGCCTCAGTGGTCAGGAGCCAACAGACCTTGACAAAAAGGTAATGTACTGGGAGAGCAAGGGTAAGCTCGTGCCAACGCGCGACCTTATAAAGACTCCCGAGCAGATAGAAGGCATCAGACGCGCCGGTGTCATCAACACAGCGGTGCTCGATGCCGTGGCCGCCGCCATACACCCAGGCATGAACACGCAGGAAATAGACGACATCTGCATGGCAGAGTGCAAGAAACACGATGCCATACCAGCCTGCCTTGGCTACGAAGGCTTCCCGAAGAGCGTCTGCACCAGCATCAACGAGGTGGTGTGCCACGGCATACCCAAGGTGACCGACGTGCTGCGGGAGGGCGACATCGTGAACGTTGACTTCACTACAATCAAGGATGGCTACTACGCCGACGCGTCGAGGATGTTCATCATAGGCGGAAAGACAACGCCGGAGAAGGAACAGCTCGTAAGGGTGGCGAAGGAATGTCTTGAGATTGGCATGGAGGCAGCAAAGCCATTCAGCTTCGTTGGCGACATAGGTCACGCCATAGAGAAGCACTGCAAGAAGTATCACTACGGTGTAGTGCGCGACCTTTGCGGTCATGGCGTGGGGCTGAAGTTCCACGAAGATCCCGAGGTGTGCCACTTCGGGCATCGTGGCACGGGTATGTTGCTCGTGCCGGGAATGGTCTTTACCATCGAGCCAATGGTGAATATGGGCTCATGGAAGGTCTTTATAGATGAAGAAGACGAATACGGCTGGGAGGTAATCACTGACGACGAACTGCCTTCCGCGCAGTGGGAACACACGCTGCTGATGACTGACCACGGCGTGGAGATACTTACTTACTGATGGAAGAGAAATATATTCTTGCAATAGAAAGCTCGTGCGATGACACCTCGGCGGCGGTGCTCAGGGGCAGAACGCTGCTGAGTAACGTCACGGCATCGCAGGATGTGCACCGCGCCTACGGCGGAGTGGTGCCCGAACTCGCCTCACGCGCTCACCAACAGAACGTGGTGCCAGTGGTGGACCAAGCCATAAAGCGCGCCGGCATAACGAAAGAGCAACTGTCTGCCATTGCCTTCACGCGCGGTCCGGGGCTGATGGGCTCGCTACTCGTTGGCGTCAGCTTCGCCAAGGGCATGGCACGTGCGCTGAACATACCGCTCATTGACGTGAACCACCTGCAAGGTCACGTGATGGCGCACTTCATAAAAGACAGCGACGACGACCACCACGAGCCGCCACTGCCATTCCTCTGCCTCCTCGTGAGCGGCGGAAACTCGCAGATAGTGAAGGTAAACGCCTACAACGACATGGAGGTGCTGGGGCAGACGATAGACGATGCCGCGGGTGAGGCTATCGACAAATGCTCCAAGGTGATGGGGCTGGGATACCCCGGAGGGCCCATCATCGACAAACTCGCACGGCAGGGCAACCCCAAGGCCTACCAGTTCTCTGAGCCACATATACCCGGTTTGGACTACAGCTTCTCGGGTTTGAAGACCTCTTTCCTCTACAGTATGCAGAAATGGGTGAAGGAAGACCCCGACTTCATAGAGCATCACAAGGAGGACATCGCGGCGAGCCTCGAATGGACGATAGTCGATATACTGATGAAGAAACTGAAGATGGCGGTGAAGCAGACGGGCATAAAGCACGTGGCGGTGGCTGGTGGCGTGTCTGCCAACAACGGACTGCGCAACGCCTTCCACGACTATGCGCGGCGTTTCGGATGGACTATCTACATACCCAAGTTCTCTTACACCACCGACAACGCCGCCATGATAGGTTGCGTGGGCAGCTTCAAGCTGCGCGACGAGGACTTCTGCCCCATCGACGCCCCTGCCTTCTCGAAGGTGACGTTCCGCTAACGGGCAGGAAATTCAGACTGACAAACGACAAAACAACATAAAAACCAACAACAATGGAATTAGAAAGCAAGGTTTTAAGTAAAGAAATTCTTTACAAACTATATGAGACTGGCAAGACCATTGCTACCGCGGAGTCATGCACCAGCGGGCGCATTGGCGAAGTGATAACATCAGTTCCTGGAGCTTCCGCCTACTACAAGGGCGGCACTATCTGCTATTCTGACGAGGCAAAGACCAAGGTCCTCGGCATCGACGCGGAGCTCATAGCGGAGAAAAACGCCGTGAGTGAGGAGGTGGCACGTGAGATGGTGAAGGGAGTCCTTAACCTCCTCGGCACCGACTTCGCCATTGCCACGACAGGTTTCGCAGGTCCCGGCGCGGACGCTGGCATCCCCGTGGGCACGATATGGATTGCCTGCGGCACTGCTGACGACATACGCACGCTGAAGATAGAAGGCGACGAAGGGCGCGAGGAGAACCTGCGCAACGCCACATCAAAGGCATTGCAGTTCTTTGTGCAGTTCCTTACGGAGCTCTACCCCGCGCCTGCCGACATGGACCAAGTGCCAAAGCCGGAGGCAAAATAAGCACATCATGCCATATAAGTTTTCACAAGAAAAGATACCGACGAGGAGAAATACACGCAACTCCGTTCGCTGATAGCCGGAAACGACTGTCCCACCATCGTTTACGTATCGCGCACCAAACGAGCAAAGCTGTATGCAGCCAAACTCATGCAGATAGATCCGGAGAAAGCCAACGCAAAGGCTATCACAGGAGATGCGCAGTAATTAGCACCGACCTACATAGTGATACATAACAGATACTGGACAGGCCACATAAACAATGGGCTGTCCAGTATTTATTTCAATATCAAATTATATTTCTGTTGCCACTATTGCGTCTTGCGAGTATAATAGCCTCTCACATCACCATCGGTGTATAACAATAC
>JALFOF010000105.1 GCA_022773825.1 Prevotella sp. | reverse complement strand
AGGGAGAAATAGTGCAGTGACGCTGACACGGCGCTGTAGTCTCCGATGCGGTAATAGCCTGTGAGGTTGGCTATGTTCATGTCGTTCACCAGCTGGCGGAGCCACGGTGTGTAGCCCATCGTTACGCCTGAGCGTGATATGCAGAAGGGGTATTTGGCGGGGTTCCAGTACTGTGACGCTACGTCGGGGTCTGTTGCGGCACCTACTTCGCCCATGCCTCCGGCGCGGGCATCAGGTGTTATGGTCTGTGAGACGATGGCTGTGTGCACTGGGTTGAAGCTGTCGTACCTGCCATCGTCTGCTGTTGCTGCCAGAATGTTGAAGCAAAAGGCAAGTGTTGCTGTCAGTAGTCTTTTCATTATTGTATGTTTTTATTGTGCTATGATGAGTTTCTTTGTCTGTGACACGAAGTCGCTGCCGTCGCAAGAGACACGTACACGGTAGAGGTAAAGTCCGCGAGAGATGCCGCTTGGCGTCCATCTGTAGGTGGTGGTTGGACTGTTTGCTGAGAAGGTGTCTTCCCATTGCAGTATCTCCACGACCCTGCCTGAGGGGTCAATGATGTCAATGCAGATGGTGGCGGCGCTGCCTTGCATGTCGTGTGTGACGTAGAAGGTGGCGGCATCGGTGACGGGATTGGGGGCCACGGACACGTCAGACAGCTGTGGTTGCATACCTTTCACTACACGGAAGTTGAGCGATACGGAGCTGGAGTTGCCGAGAAGGTCCCACGCCTTGAACGCGAGGCTGTGGTTGCCGGGCGCGAGTGCGGGCAGTACGTAGTAGGTCTGGCCGCTGGTGTAGCTGTCGCTGTCGAAGAGGAAGTTGTCGTTGAGGTCGTAGGTCATGGACGTTTCCCCGTCAACCACGAGCTCCATGTTGTGCCCCAAGGACGAGCTTGTGGTGTTGATGCCGTCCTTATCGGCTATCTCCGCTACAAAGAACGGTGTGCGCCCCACGGCACCGCCGTTGGAGAACGACGGGCTGTTGAGGTAGGCGTATATCGACGGACCGGTGAGGTCGTTGTTGACATCCTCCCATCCCATGGCCCTGAAACTGTCGCACTCGCCGTTTGCCGCCGTGCGGTTGTTGGTGTCGATGGCATAGATGGTGATAAGTCCCGTCCCACCGTCATCGTATATGTCGCGCGGCATCTTGAAAGTGAAGGCGAACTGGCCATTGGTGACGCTGCAAGTGCCTTTGTACAGCGTGCTGGTGCGGTCGGTATAGGAGAATATTGTGGGGCTGTCGTCGGCGTTGCCGCGGCAGGTCACGGTCTGCTTGCTGTCCCTTATGAGGATGTTGGCGGTGCCATTGAAGTCGGAGACGGGCTCGCCGTTGCGGTTGGCGATATGCCCCCGCACGTTCACGGTGCTGTTGCCATTCAGCGTTTGTGTGTCGGTGGTGCTCGTTTCGTTGATGTAATCCACCACGGCGGTATGCCTTGGCAGCGCAAGACGCATGGCGGGGTCGCCTATAAGGGTGTAGTGGTGCTTGTTGACGGACATGTCTGTGCCCACGCTCGTGTTGCCTTTCACGAGGTCGTTCTTTGCCATTCGCATGGCTTCGCCTATGCTCAAGGGGTTGCCTTGGCTGTCATAGTCGAGCACGTGGCTCATGAATGCCTTGTCAATCTTGGTGTTAAGGTCTTCAAGCACTGTCCTTACGGTGCCTATGAACGCTATGGCGCCGCCGGCAGGGTTTAGCAACGCCGTCTCGCCGAGTGTGGTAGTGATGCCGTCAAAGGGCACTGTCTCGCAGGCAGCGGTGAACCATAACGAGTAGTTCGTGCCTTTGAAGTTGGTGAAATCGGACAGGACGAGGAGCTTTTCGTGCGACAGCAGCGTCCATGAGGCATGGCCACCGTAGTTCATTATCAGCGCGCCGTCGTTCTGTTGCTTCTTCACTGCCGCCGTGGCATCGGGGTAAGTGTCGCCCGACGCACCGCTCTTCCTCTCGTAAGCGTCGAGCATAACCTTCTTTATATGATAGCCCGGTGAGCGTTGTATCACGTCGTCGGCGTTGGCATTGATGTTTATCATGTGGCTGTTGTTGTCGCCATCGTCAGCCATGAACATGATTTCGTTCTGCCAGGAGCCAGAGGGCGAGGAGGTAATGTAGCTTATTATCTTGTCAACCACGTTCTTCGCGTCGCTGCTTTGCACCACGGGTATGCGGCCAACGGATACGTCGAACTGCAGGGTAGCGTCCCTTCCGGCGTTGTCATCGGCGTGAACGGTCTTGTTGTCTTGCAAAACAGTGATGTAATCGTCTATCGCTGTGCTGCTGACGGTGTAGTAAGAGTTCTCCGTTTCGTAGCATAGCAGGTAGTCATCGGGTGAGTATGCTGCTGCGGAGAGGGTCTTCATGCGATTGTCCCACATAGCGTCACCGAAGAGGAGCACGTGCTTTGGTATGTCGTTGTCGCCGCTTGACTTGTCGTAGAACATCTTGAGGTAGCGGCGATATGCCGACATATCCGGCGTGCCGCTGGAGAACTCGTTGTACAGTTCGTCTGCTGGTATGACGCGAACACTAAGTCCATCGTACTTGCGATGGCACTCCGCCAGCCGTTCCGCCTGCTCCCTCAGCTTCTGAGAGGTGGGTATTATGATGATGAGGTCTGCGGGATTGTCGGCGTGGTGGTTCTGGTTGGTGATGTTACAGTAATACTCTGCCGTGGGATAGCTGCCTGATGCGAGCGGCGAAGGTGTGGCGGGCGTGGAGAAAGAGGCAGAGATGTAGTCGAGCCTGAGCACGGACGAGCTGCTGATAGCCTCGATTGTGACGGGTACGAGCCTTGCCCCGCTGGCATCTTGGGGGTAAGATTCGAGGTCGGAGACGATGAAGTTCTTCGTCGCTATGTTGGCTTTGTAGTATTCGGCGAGGCTTATTCCCCCGTTTGTGGCTTGCGAACCACAGGTGATTTTGTATGTCGCCGCACTGCCGGCGGACACTAATACCTGTATGTTTGCGCTGGTGTTGCCTGCTGGTATGGGTATGTTCACGGTGAGAGGCTGCCCTTGTTTTATCTCTTTGCCGTCGAAAAGGTTGCGTCCTATCTCCGCCCAGGCGAACTTATCGTTCTCGTATAGGTAATGAAATGCGCCGGGAGCGCTGGCTGTCTGCTGCAACAATTCTTCCTCGGAGCATGCCAACGGCGTGTCGGATGCTTCGGTAATGAAGTAGTATCCGTAGTCGGAGTAGAAGTTACGGCTGCGTTTTTCTGCCGTGTTTGATGCCCACGACACGGGCCCTTGCGCATAGAAATACTTGGCACCGTTTACCGTGCAGGTGGCAATCTCTTTGAGGTCGTCGTGCTCACGCAGATAGTCCTGCGTCAGTTTGTCTGGTATCAGCGCGCCACCGTAGCCGTACACCTTCACTTTCGATAGGTCTGAGAAGCCTGCCTGGCGTATTACGTCAGCGGTGAGCCTGTGTATTCCCGTCTCTGCCACGCGTATCTTTGCCCATGAACCCTCGCGTAACACGGAGTTATCGGCATACACCTGCGTTGTCTCCGCTGCCGCCGCACGGGTGTTGGCGGTTGCATTGGCGGCTGAAAGAAGCACTGGTTGAAAGGAGTTGACGTAGCAAAGGCGGCCGTCTTGCTCCACTATCGGCGTGAATTCCACTGCGAGCGTGCCGCTTTTACGTTCCTTGAAGGTGGCGACTGTTAGCTGCGGTGCCTTTGGAGCCAGTGTGCTACCAGTCAGTTTGCGGTACTTTCGCCGCTGTTTCCGGTTCAGCGGAGTGTATTCCGGGTATTGCAGTTTGACGGAATATGTGGAGTCTTGGAAGCCTTCTGGTAATGCTATGAAGTGTGAAACCTTTGGCAATACCGTGTCAATCCGCATCTGTGAGGATGCGAGGTCAACGAAATCCTGCGCTGATGCCGTAGTGTTCATCAGCGGCAGGATTGCCATGCTTGTCATTATGAGCTTCTTTCGCATTGTCGTTACGTGCTTTGTTTGCTGGTTGTGGCTTGCGGTGGGTTGGCGTTCAGCGACACCAGAAGTCGAGAACCTTGCGCCCTTCGAGGTAGCCCTCTAAGTGGTCGCCTATCTTTACCGGTCCTACGCCGACGGGAGTGCCAGTGTATAGCAGGTCGCCCGTTTTGAGAGTGAAGAACGTTGATATATAGGCTATGAGGCGGTCTATGCTTGTCAGCATATCGCAGGTGCAGCCTTCTTGCCGTCGTTCGCCGTTGATGTCGAGAGCGAAGCGTAGTCCCTGCATGCTTTGATACAAGTTCTTGTCCGTCCATTCGCCTATCACGGCGGCGCCGTCGAAGCCTTTTGCTATCTCCCACGGTTGCCCCTCTTCTCGCAGACGCTTTTGTAAGTCGCGGGCGGTGAAGTCTATTCCCACCGTCACGGCATCGTAGTAGCGGTGTGCGAACTGTTCCGGGATGCTCTTGCCGAGGCGTGATATGCGCACTACCACCTCGGTCTCGTAGTCTATCCTTCCGAGGTGGTCGGGCACGAAGAATGGTTTGCCGTCCTTTAGCAGTGACGAATCCGCCTTGGTGAATATCACCGGGTCGCGTTGTCTGTCGTCGTCAGCAGAGCCGATGCCCTGTTGTAATAACGCAGTTTTTATCTCTTTATTGTGCTGGGCATAGTTCATGCCCACTGCAAATATCTTCATTTCTTGAAAAAAAGAAGAGCGTCAGTGCCTTTAAGGCGCTGACGCTCTATTGTTATACTGTTTCTTTTGTTTTTTCTCCGTGTGCTGCCAGCGGCGCGGTAGCGTCGTGCTTTCCGCGTTGCTGTTGCCCTTTGGCTTTTTAATCAGCCTGCAGAGAGAAACGCTTGAAGTCGATTACAGTCAGCTCCTTGTCAGCTGCCTTGAGGTAATCAGCTACAGACAGCTTGCTGTCCTGTATGAACTCCTGGTTCAGCAGGCAAGACTCCTTGAAGAACTTGTTAAGGCGTCCCTTTGCAATGTTCTGTATCATGGCCTCCGGGAGGTTAGCTGCCTTCTCCGCAGATACGGTAGCTATGATTTCTTTTGCTTTGGCAACGTCCTCTGCTGTTATCCATCCCTTGTCCTGATTTGACTTCATGTGGTCTTCTGAGTCAACGTGCGCGGGGTTGATGCCAGCCTTCTTCAGTGCGTTGTCCACTGCCTTCTGCACCTGCTCCTGCTTTGTCTTCTCCACAGCCACCTTGATTTCCTCGTCTATTACAGACTGTGGTACGGACTCCTGGTTGAGTGCTACTGGCTTCATTGCTGCCACCTGCATTGCCACGGCGTGTGCCTGCTCCTCGGCGGGCTTGTTTGTCTGTACCATGGTGCAGAGCACGTTCTTGTTCATGTGGTTGTAAACAGACACGTTGTCGCCTTCGATGAAGAGGTAGCCGTCAAGCTCCATCTTCTCGCCCGTTACGCCTGAGCGCTCTGTTACGGCTGCGGATACAGCCTGTCCGTTTGCAAGTGTGAGCTCTTTCACAGTCTCGATGTCTTTCGCCTTAGCTGCTACTGCGGCGTCGAGTATCTCCTGTGTCAGTGCGATATAGTCTGCTCCGTTGGCTACGAAGTCCGTTTCGCACTTCAGAGCAATCATTGCCGCGAAGCCGTCAACGGCCTTTACGAGCACGCAACCGTTAGATGTCTCGCGGTCGCTGCGCTTTGCTGCGATAGCTTGTCCACGCTCGCGGAGTATCTCCTTCGCGCGGTCCATGTCGCCGTCAGCCTCTGTCAGAGCCTTCTTTACGTCAGCAAGACCTGCGCCAGTCATAGCGCGGAGGGTCTTGATGCTTTCCATTGTTATAGCCATTGTGTGAAAAATGTTTGTGGTTAAGTGTTTTATTTCCGTTTAGTCGCCTGGTTGTCAGGGTGCCTTATTGTGGCATTGGCAGCCAAGCGACTATGCGGTTGTTCTGTTAAGACTTATTCAGCTGTCTTGGGCTGGTCCTCCTGCTGAGCGGCAGCTTTCTCGTCTGCCTTCTCTACCTTGCGCTCCTGGAGTCCTTCGTTGATAGCTTCGCAGCAAGCGGCGAGTATCACATCCACTGAATCCTTTGCGTCATCGTTCGCGGGTATGGCGAAGTCTACTTTGTTGGGGTCAGCGTTTGTATCAACGATACCGAAGACAGGTATGCCGAGGCGGTGAGCCTCCTTCACTGCGATGTGCTCTTTTTCTACGTCAACGACGAAGATAGCTGATGGCAGGCGTGTAAGGTCGGCAATGGAACCGAGGTTCTTCTCCAGCTTAGCACGCTGGCGTGAAATCTGCAGGAGCTCACGCTTTGAGAGGTTGCTGTATGTTCCGTCAGCGGTCAGTTTGTCGATGTTCGCCATTTTTTTGATTGCCTTACGTATGGTCTGGAAGTTGGTGAGCATACCACCAGCCCAGCGCTCGTTGATGTAAGGCATATTGACGCTCTGTGCCTTCTCGGCTATTACGTCCTTAGCTTGTTTTTTAGTAGCGACGAACAGTATCTTCTTGCCCTGCTTTGCTATGTTCTTCAGTGCCTCAGCGGCCTCGTCAACCTTGGCTACGGTCTTGTGGAGGTCGATGATGTGGATGCCGTTGCGCTCCATGAAGATGTAGGGAGCCATGGCAGGGTTCCATTTACGACGGAGGTGGCCGAAGTGGCAACCAGCTTGGAGTAACTGATCAAAATTGGTTCTTGACATTGTCTTTTGTTTCTTTTTAATGTGTTTACTTTCTTTTTAATTCTTTTTGTTAGAATCAGCCTGCAAGTAGCCTGCGCCTTGTATATATAATAAGGAGTGCAGAGTCTGGCAGGTTTAGATGCTAAACGTTTGTGTTCCTGTTCCCGTGGTTTAACGCTTAGAGAACTGGAAGCGGCGGCGAGCCTTTGGACGACCTGGCTTCTTACGCTCTACCTCACGTGAGTCGCGTGTGAGTAAGCCCTGTGTCTTGAGGGTCTTTTTGTCTTCGGCGTTGATTTTTACGAGTGCGCGTGCTATAGCGAGGCGCAGTGCCTGGCTCTGACCCGTGAAGCCACCACCGTCGAGGTTTGCCTTGATGTCGTACTTCTCAGCGACTTCGAGCAGCTCCAGTGGCTGCTTTACTACGTACTGGAGTATGGCAGATGGGAAATATTGTGTGAAATCTACCTTGTTGATAGTTATCTTGCCGGTGCCCTCTGAGAGATATACACGAGCGACAGCGCTCTTGCGACGACCGATTGCGTTTATTACTTCCATGTTGATGTATATCTATTTTATTTGTACTGGTTGATGTCGATTGCCTTGGGCTGCTGTGCCTCCTGCTTGTGCTCCGTACCCTCGTAGATGTAGAGGTTGTTCATGAGTGAGCGGCCGAGGGGTCCTTTTGGCAGCATACCCTTCACGGCGTGGCGCAGTATTCTCTCGCCGCCGTCGTTCCTCTTGCGGAGCTGTGCGGGTGTGTTGAAGCGCTGACCGCCCGGGTAGCCAGTGTAACGTGTGTAAACCTTTTCTGTTTCCTTCTTGCCCGTGAAAACAATCTTGGCTGCGTTGATGATGATAACGTTGTCGCCACAATCAGCGTTTGGAGTGAAGGTTGGCTTGTACTTACCGCGAAGCAACTTTGCCACTTTTGAAGCGAGACGGCCTACTACCTGATCTGAGGCATCAATAACGACCCACTCCTTCTTTGCATTCTCCTTGTTGATGGAGACTGTCTTGTAACTTAAAGTGTTCATTCTTAACTTTAATAATTTTATTACTACTAAAAAACATTGTTTCGGGAGTGGATTCACTAACCACCGGCGCGGCCAGACGCACGGCTATTAACACCATCACCCGTGGGGCTCTAAGTGTACCCCTGCAATAATCGGTCCGCAAAGTTACTCATAATTATTGATATACGGATGGGTTTGATATGGCGAGGGGCTGTTTTTATGTTTTTTTAACTGCGATGGTTGTCGCAAATCAACTATTCTTTTCTTCTTCCCTTGCCATGCACCGTCGGTGCATGGCAAGGGAAGAGGGGGTGGGGGGCTCACGATACACAGGGTTTACACCCTGTGCTGTATTATGTCGCCCATTCTGGGCTCTTCGATAGAGTGTTACGGCTCTTCGATAGAGTGCTGTCTGCTTTAGTGTGAGGTACAATCAGCTTTGGAATTGGGTGCTGTCAGCTTTGTAATTGGGTGCAATCAGCTTTGTAATTGAGTGCAATCAGCTTTGTAATTGGGTGCGGTCAGCTTTGGATTTGGGTACAGTCAGTTTTGGGTTGGAGTGCCGTCTGTTTTGCGGACGGTATGTGGTGCAGCGATAAAAGCATAGCGATTACACTGTAAACGCTATGCGATTGTGTTGTAATCGCTATGCTATTGCAGTGTAATCGCTATGCTATTGTCTTTTCCTAAAATCGCTTGACAGTTTTTGATTGTTTATACTAATTCACTTGTCAACATTTGGCGTGTCTGCCGTGGGTATGTGGGTGGCGCGCTTATGTGTTATGTTACTGTTCGTTTTCGGTCGTGCCTCCGTGTTGCCAGGCTTGCTTTTATTTGGCTTCCGGGGTGTGTATGGGGTGGGAGAAGATGAACCTTGCGCCGCCGGTGTAGGTGGTGTCCACCCATATCCTGCCGTCGAGTTGCTCTATTATGGAGCGCGATATGGCGAGGCCGAGTCCTGTTCCCTGCTTGAAGGCGTCGAGCTTCTTGAAGCGTTCAAACACCGCCTCCGCCTTTTCCTTTGGTATGCCGCAGCCAGTGTCGGTCACGCTTACTATCACCGCGTCCTCTTCGTCCGACAGTTCCAACCTTATGGTGATGGAACCTTTCTCTGTGCATTTCTTGGCGTTGTTCAACAGGTTCGACATCACTTGCAGCAGGCGGTTCTTGTCGGTGTCGATGAGTAGGCTGTCGAGGCTTGTCTCCGTGCGTATCTCCACGCCTGGCTTGGGGATTGCGGAGGCTGACACGGCGGCTTGGTTGCATAGTTGCACTATGTCCACCTTCTTTATTTCGAGTTGTAGCCTGCCTGTGTCGATTTTGGAGATGTCGAGTATGTCGTTGACGAGCTTCAGCAGCAGTTCGCTGTTGAGCATTATGAGTTTCCCGAACTCCGCTTTCTCCGCGTCGCTGGTTTCTATCGCCGTGCTTGTCAGCACTTGCGCGAAGCCTATCACGGCGTTCAGTGGCGTGCGTATCTCATGGCTCATGTCGGCTATGAAGCGCGACTTCATCATGTTTGCCTCTTCGGCGGCGAGCATTGCCTCCTCCGCCGTCTCCTTCATCTGCTCCAGTTCCTTGCCGTGTACTATCAGTTCTTTTTGCAGTTTCTTGCTTTTCTTCAGGAAGGTGAGCGAGGTCAGCAGGCTGCAGGTCAGTATTACGATGAGTCCCAGCACGCCGAGGATGGTCATTTTGTACTCTTCCAGCGGCGAAACGGGTTCGTTCACCATCTTGTATTCTTGCATGAAGCCGTTGAGTGACAGCCCGAGCATCTCCAGTCTGTCGTGGTCGAAGATGTATTTGTTGGGCACAATGGTGGGCATTTTCTTACTCCCCGTCTTTAGGAAGTCTGCCACGTCATCGGCGAGATACTTGCCCATGGTGTGGTATTTCGGTGAGTATCCGCCCACGGTCCAGTGCCCCATGCCCACGTCAGATAGCGTGAATGCCGGCAGTTGCGGGTTGTTTGCGCCGAGGGTGTAGGTGGTGTTGCGCACGAGGAAGCGGTTGGAGCTGTCTATGCGCCACGTGCCGACCAGCAGCAACGAGCCGTCCCCGAGGTTTGCGAGGTAGTCGTTGATGTCGAGGAAGGTGAAGGCGCGCCCGTCGATGTACTTGATGTGGAACTTGGTGTTGCCTTCTGCCTGCGCCGCGAAGGTGGCCCTCATGGCCAGTCCGCCGAGGGTATTGTCCGAGATGAATACCAGCGTGTCGCGCTTGGGGTAGAAGTATCTTATCAGTTCGAGGTTCTTCTTGATGTCGTAGCGGTACAGTCTGCCGCCGACTATGTTGTAGTCCTTGAGGTCTTTGGTGATGTCGTAGGCCTTAGGATTCCATTGTTTCAGGTCGATGGTGTCGTTGTCGGGCAGTTTTATGAGCGTCGCACTGCCCATACCCGTCACCACCGGCGTTGCTTTCAGCTCCGGTCTGTCCAGTGAGAAGAAGGCGGTGTTGGCCTCGTTGCCTAACAATACTATCACCGCGGGCTTCTTGCCGTTCTCGTAATACTTCTTCAGTACGCCCCACATACGGTGTTTCCAGTTGAAGCAGTCAGGCAGGTTCTGGGCGTGTATGTCTTCCAGAGCGACCGTGTTGGGCAGTTTCCGCCTTGTGCACTCTTCGTAGAATGCCGCCACGTTCTCGTTGATGCTCTTCACGTCCGGGTTGTATGAGGAGACGATAACCACGGAATTGTCTTCCGCCGTCTTCGCTTCCGCTGTCTTGCCGTGTACGAGTGCTGTCCATGCAACGAGCATCACGGTAAGCAACCATTTTATTCTTGGCATATCAATAAATGCGTATTGATGGGATGAATAAGTCTGTTAGTGCCGTCATTCCTCGCGTCTGTTTCGGGCGCGGGGTGCTGGCGGCGGTGGCATAGTGGTGTCTTACGTTTTATTTCTGTTTCATGGAGCCTTCCACATACGTGAACTCCGCGTTGCCCGTCACCTTGTATTGTATGGTGTAGGCTACGGTGTTAGGCATCGTTGCGGTGAAGTTCACGGTGTAGATTACCTCTATTCCGTCCACCGGCCGTGCGTCGGGGTACTGCGTCTTGAGCACCTCCGCCCACACCTTGGTGAGGTTCTGCTGCATGAACGCAATGATTTCCTCGTCTGCCTTGCCCTCGAAAGCCGCGGCATTCTGTGCCTTCGCGTTCTTCGGAGTCCAGTCAACGCAACTGTTGTACGCACTGCTGCCGGTGTAATAGTCGTTGTTGCCCCATTTGCTCACGTAGCCCTGTCCCTTCGCTACGCCAGCTGGAGTGTCGATATTGTCCCACACCCAGTCAGTGGCAGCTTGGTAGAACACCTTGCTCGTGGGGTCTTGCTTTACGTAAGGCAGTGTGATTGTCACGCTCGGGTCGTAAGTCCACGCGCCGTTGGTAAGGACAAAGGGGGCGGATGTCTTCTCCGTCACCACCTTTTCCGACAGTGTCGTGAGTGTCCACTCACCGCCTTCCAGTGTGTATTGGCGTGCGCCGATGTCCTTATACTTATTATAATAGTATATCACCGTCTTCGTGTCGTCGTTGGAAGCATAGGGATAGGTAGTCTTCAAGAACGTGGGTATCACGCTGCCGGCATCCTCTACGAAAGTGCTGCCCAGCGAATTATACACCGATTGCGGCAGGACTGTTATGTCAGTCGTGGTGTTTGTGAACGTCCTCCATGCGCTTCCGCTGTACTGGTATGCTGCCATGGTACCGTCGCCGCCAGGGCTTACCAGCACAATGTCGTCTTTCGCAGCCTCGGGTTTCACCCTTTTCAGCAGCGCGTCCATGTCGCTTGCGTCGTCACCAGCCACCATTGTGTATGTCGTAGCCTTGCCCAACGGTGCCAGATAGTGGCTTGCGCCGCCCTTTTGCCAGTATGTTACCGTCACGCTGGAGCCGTCATCAGCCGTCGGGTAGGTGTAAGCCAGCCACTGGGGGATGTAGGTGTGAGCGTCATCGGCACTTGAAAAGTACTGGTTAGCCTTGATATTGTTGTCGCCGGACAGCGTGGAGAGCATGGCATAGTCGCTGCTTGTCAGCTCGTATTTTATGCTTTTGACGTCCTTTGGCTTATAGTCGTCCTCGCAATAGCCGTCCAGTTTGTCGTTAAAGTCGCCGCAAGAAGCCATCGCCAGCGTCGCCAGCCCTATATATATATAATGTGTATGTCTCATAATAATGTAGTGTTGGGTTTTAGATAGGGTAGTATCAGAACTCCACTCGCAACTTCATGGTGAAGGTGCGGCCGTAAGAATAGAATATGCGATAGGCGTCTTCCCAGCCGTTGTGCGTACCGTCGTAGTAGGCATCCTTTATGTATTCGTAGTCGAGGAGGTTCTGTACGTTGGCGTATAGCGAAGCCTTGCACGTGCCAAGCATGAAGTTATAGCGCGCATTGAGGTCCAGTTGCCCCGCTCCGGGTATCTTCCAAGGCTCTGATAGCGTCAGTTCCGTGCCCGTACCACTTGTTGGCATGGCGAAGTCCGCATAGTTACGGGCGTAGTAGGTGTATGTGGCGCCGATGGTAAAGTTCTTCGTTATGTTGAAATCAGAGCCCAAAGCCATCGTCGTTTGCGCCGACCCGCCAACGTGGTTGCCATTCTGTTTCAGTGTGAACAGCAAGTGGTCAGGTGCTCCTACGCCACTTGCCACCTCGCCAGTGGTGAGGTTTGCCAGCGGCTGGTTGGCGGAATTGTAGAAGTAGGCGTTAGCGTCGCTCACCCATTTCCAGCTGCCTAAGGACAACATACCTCTGAGGGTGACCCATGACATCGGCTTTGCCACAGCGTCAAACTCTATTCCTATGTGCCTCGCATCCACGCCTTCGAGGTACATTGTGAACAGGTCTGTGTTGTTATTCGTATATCCTGACTTGGAGGTTGTCTTGTCTTTCCACAGCGTATAGTAGGCATTGACGTTCGCTGACAGCCAGTTGTTGTGGTAACCGTAGCCTATTTCCGCTGAAATCGTCTTCTCGTTGACAGCGTCTTTGTTGATAACGTTGCTTGATTGCGACATGAGGAACACGCCACCAGCAAATATCGGCGCGCGGCTCACGAAGCCAACGTTGGCGTAAACGTTATGGTTCTTGTCGATATTGTAGTTCGCTCCGCCCTTGATGCTGCCGCTTATGAAGCTCGCCTTGTCTGATTCCGCATGGTCAGCGTCATAATAAAAGCGGTCATATCGCCAGTAAGTGGAGTTCGACAGCGTACCAGAGACGAAGGCAGAGAGCTTGTCGTTCTTGCTGTATTCCATCTGAGCGAACACACCTTGCTGTGCTATATGGCTGTCATAGTCACGGTTTACGATGTCTCCCACGCCGAGTTTCTCGTATTGCCACGCTGGGTCCGCCGCCTTAGCGTTAAGCTCTGGGTTCACGGTGCTACGGTATCGTAGGTCGGTGTAGTACTCACCGTTGTACAAATCGGATATCTCTGTTGTGTGGGTGCCTTTATATGACCTCACGTCTATTCCGGCATAGAGGTTTAAGGCCTTGTTTATCTTGCGGGTATATGTAGATAACAGTCCGTACCACACGTGGTTATTATAGCTCTGTCCCATTACCATCTTGGAGCCAGAGGTGCTCTGTTCGTTTATCTCTTGCACCTTATCGTAGGCGTATGTGCCGTCGCTGTGGTGGAAATCCTCGTTCAGTACGCCGTTGCTCGCGCCGTACCAGTTGTTTGCGTAGCTTGAGTTCACGCCTTGACCGCTGTTGCCGTAGCCGTGTCCTATGGAGAGATAGAGCGCTGAACTGAGCGAAGACTTGTCGTTAATCTGCCACTGGTGGTTCATGGAGAACTGGGGTTTGTGGTAGTAGTTGTATGCGGACGTCTTCCGTTCGCCGTTCTTTCCAAATCCGTATGTGGGGTTATACCTGTACTGGCTCTTGCCGTTCATGAAGTTTTTTGCCTTCTGCCATCCAGCCACACTTAGCCCGTCGTACTGTGAACGCTGGTAGTGCGACTGCGGACTGGCAAATCCTGTCACCGACAGTTGGTGGCTGTCGTTAATCCTTTTGCTGACGGAGAAGAAGTAAGTGTAGTCAGAGAACTCCGTTCCCTGTATGTATCCGTTGCCCCATGTCCTTGTGAACATCACCGACATGTTCCACCCTGTTGGCAGCAAGCCAGTGGAAAGAGCCAACGAATAGGTGTTGTAGCCATCGTTACCCATGCCGTATAGCACGCTGCCCCCTTTCTTTGAGTCTGTCGTCTTGGTCACGATGTTCACCGTTCCGCCTACCGATGGCGCCGCTATCTTGCTTGCTCCGAGTCCTCGTTGCACCTGCACGTAGCGCACAACTTCGCTCAATCCCGCCCAGTTGCTCCAGTATATGCCGCCCCATTCCATGTCGTTCACGGGCACGCCATTCATCATTACCGCCACGTTGTAGTTCTGGAAGCCTCGCACATTCAGTTTAGAGTCTCCTCGTCCGCCGCTGAATTTCGTGGCATAAACGCCCGGTGTCTGGTTTAATACCTCTGGGAACTCCTGTCCGCCCAGCTTCTCGTCCACCTGTATGGCGTCCACGTTGCTCATGGCTATGGGCGTCTTTCGCGCTATGCCGCGCGGCGCTGTCACCGTGATGTTGTCTATTTCTACGTTAGTCACGGTCTCTTCGCCTTTGTCTTGTGGCTTGGATACGGTCGTACTTTGTGCCTGTGCCTGCGTTGCGCCCATGGCAATCAGGCACGAAAACAATACATATTTCTTCTTTTTCATGGCATTGTCGTAAGGGTAGTTGGTAGATTTCGTAGTACGGCTTGGCGTCGCCGGCGCGGTGTTGCCATTCTGTCCGGTTTGTCGTTGCCTCACCGTCACCCTGTCCGGGCACTGCCCTTGGGGGACGGTGAGGCAGATTCTATTCCTTGTTGGCGCGCTTGCGCTCAAGGTGGTCGAGTATTATCTTACGCATTCTCATTGACTTTGGCGTCACTTCCACCAGCTCGTCAGCCTTTATATACTCCAGTGCTTCCTCCAAGGAGAGCACTGTCCTCGGCACTATGCGCGCCTTGTCGTCGGATCCGGAGGCACGTGTGTTGGTGAGCTGCTTAGCTTTTGTCACGTTTATCACGAGGTCGTTATCGTGTATGTGCTCTCCAACCACCTCACCGGCGTACACGTCCTCGCCCGGGTCAATGAAGAACTTACCACGGTCTTGCAGCTTGTCTATGGAGTAAGCGAAAGCGTTTCCCGTCTCCATGGCTATCATAGAGCCGTTCATGCGGCGCACTATCTCGCCCTTGAAAGGCTGATACTCCTTGAAACGGTGAGCCATTATCGCCTCTCCCTGACTTGCCGTCAGCACGTTGGTGCGCAGTCCTATGATGCCGCGCGATGGTATGTCGAACTCTATGTTCACGCGTTCTCCCTGATTTTCCATTGATGTCATCTCGCCTTTGCGGCGTGTCACCATGTCAATCATCTTCGAAGCGAACTCCTCGGGCACGTTGATAGTCAGCTCCTCCACAGGCTCACACCTCGTGCCGTCTATCTCCTTGTATATTACCTGCGGCTGTCCCACTTGCAGTTCGTACCCCTCTCGGCGCATTGTCTCTATGAGCACGGAGAGGTGCAGCACGCCCCTTCCCGACACTATCCACTTGTCGGTGCTGTCCTCAAAGGGCGTTACGCGCAGCGCAAGGTTCTTCTCCAGCTCCTTTTGCAGCCTGTCGTTGATGTGGCGCGAGGTGACAAATTTTCCTTCCTTGCCGAAGAATGGCGAGTCGTTAATGGTAAAGAGCATCGACATCGTAGGCTCGTCAATGGCAATCGGCGGCAACGGCTCCGGGTTCTCAAAGTCGCAGATGGTGTCACCTATCTCAAACTTCTCCAGTCCGATGATGGCGCAGATGTCACCGCTCTGCGCTTCCTCCACCTTTGCGTGGCCCATGCCGTCAAACACGTGCACCTCCTTTATCTTTGTCTTCTCCATAGAGCCGTTGCGGTGTGAGATGGTAACGTTCATTCCCTCCTTCAGCGTGCCTCTGTGTACGCGCCCCACGGCAATACGCCCAGTGTAGTTAGAGTAGTCGAGCGATGTTATCAGCATCTGCGGTGTGCCCTTCAGCACCTGCGGCTGCGGTATCACCTCCACAATCTTGTCGAGCAGGTAGTCAATGTTGTCCGTCGGACAGCTGTAGTCCTCTGCCATCCAACCGTTCTTTGCCGAGCCATAGACAACGGGGAAGTCCAGTTGGTCCTCCGTTGCGTTAAGCGAGAACATGAGGTCGAACACCATTTCGTACACCTCCTCAGGCCTACAGTTCGGCTTGTCCACCTTGTTCACCACCACTATGGGCTTCAGTCCCAGTTGCAGAGCCTTCTGCAACACGAAGCGCGTCTGCGGCATAGGTCCCTCGAAAGCATCGACGAGCAGTATGCAACCGTCCGCCATATTGAGCACACGCTCCACTTCTCCGCCGAAGTCAGAGTGCCCCGGGGTGTCTATAATGTTGATTTTCGTCCCTTTCCAGTTGATGGAAACGTTTTTGGAAAGTATTGTTATCCCTCGTTCTCGCTCAAGGTCGTTAGCGTCAAGTACTTGGTCAGAGTTGTTCTGACCCTCACGGAAGAGCTTACCAGCGAGCATCATCTTATCTACGAGCGTGGTCTTTCCGTGGTCCACGTGCGCGATGATTGCGATGTTTCTAATATCCTGCATTTTGTTAAATAATAAATACGAATGCAAATGTACGCATTTTCTGTCATACCTCCAAGGCTTTTGTTGATTTTCTTGTGCTATGTGCGGAAAAAGTTGACGTAGATTGCGGCCGGAGGGGGCGGAGGCTGTATAGCGGCGGCGTGCGTCCCCTCCGTTTCCAGCCCCTCGCTGACAGCCGCTTTCCTCCGCCCTCCGCCCGCTATGACTCCCCCGTGCCGCCGCAAAAGCATAGCGATTACGGCGTGGACGGTGCGCATATATAGGGAAAGCCCTGTATAGGGGCGAAAGGAACCATTCCCATCATCGATGGTTAACCCACACGATGTGGCGGTTGCACGGCAGGGATGCCGTGCCTACCGATGGTCGGCGGAAAAAGATTTGCGAAGAGATGTAGGCACGGCATCCTTGCCGTGCAGTGAGCGGACAAGCACGATGCGGAATGAATACATTGGCGATGGTAATCAAAGGCATAACGGTTGTGCGGTAAAGGGACAACCCAACGCCCCCGAAGGTGGACACATATTACAGGGCGGGGGCTCGCCCCTGTCTGATAGCCGCACCATTCACCACGCCCCTGTAAGGGGCTCACAATACGAAAGCATAGCTATTGCAATGTAAAAGCATAGCTATTACAATGCAAAAGCATAGTGATTACAATGCAAAAGCGTAGTGATTACCGAGTAAAAGCATAGCGATTGCGGTGGGGCGGCAAGACAAGTGCGATAGAGGGGCGGCAGAAAGCGTTTTCTGGTTCGTGGCAACCAAAATGCACAAAAAAAGCAATATTTTTTGTTTTATTCAGAAAATATCCTTACCTTTGCAAGAAATAAGCATATCACAGGAGAATATAAACAATAAATAACGACAAGATAACATGGTTCTTTTCTTCAAGACACCTTCAGACCACATCATTGCGACTGAGATAGACCATCAGCCCAGTGAGCAGGAGACACAGGAATTGTGCTGGCTTTATGGCAATGCCACACAGCTTGACGCACAGAGTATAGACGGCTTCTTTGTTGGCCCGCGCCGTGAGATGATTACGCCGTGGAGCACCAACGCCGTGGAGATAACGCAGAATATGTCGCTGAAAGGCATCTCGCGCATAGAGGAGTATTTTCCCGTAAGCTCCGTTGACGCTGACCACGACCCGATGTTGCAGCGTATGTACAACGGTTTAGGACAGGAAATATTCACCGTCAACATCAAGCCAGAGCCTATAAAGCATGTTGAAAACCTTGAGGAGTACAACGAGCAGGAGGGTCTCGCCTTGTCAAAGGAGGAGATAGACTACCTGCACAAGGTGGAGGGGCAGCTGGGAAGGCCGCTCACCGACTCTGAAATCTTCGGCTTCGCACAGATAAACTCCGAGCACTGCCGCCACAAAATCTTCGGCGGCACATTCGTCATTGACGGCGAGGAGAAAGAGTCAAGCCTCTTCCAGATGATAAAGAAGACAACGCAGGAGAACCCCAACAAGATACTCTCTGCCTACAAGGACAACGTCGCCTTCTCGGAAGGTCCTGAGATAGAGCAGTTCGCGCCGGCAGACCACACCAAACCCGACTTCTACACCACGAAGACGGTAAAGAGTGTCATCTCGCTGAAGGCCGAGACGCACAACTTCCCCACCACGGTGGAGCCGTTCAACGGTGCCGCCACAGGCACAGGTGGTGAGATACGCGACCGTATGGGCGGTGGCGTAGGCTCATGGCCAATAGCAGGTACGGCGGTTTACATGACCTCCTACCCACGTAAGAACGAAGAGGACACACCAGTGCAGGGACACCCCGCTAACACGCCGGCATGGAGTAACGACAAGGACTGCCAGGCATGGGAGAAAATACTGCCCGTGCGCCAGTGGCTGTATCAGACGCCTGAGCAGATACTCATAAAGGCATCAAACGGCGCATCAGACTTCGGCAACAAATTCGGACAGCCCCTCATCTGCGGCTCCGTGCTCACCTTCGAGCATCAAGAGAAGGAGGAGCAGTACGCTTACGACAAGGTGATAATGCTGGCAGGCGGCGTGGGCTACGGCATACAGCGCGACTGCCTGAAAGGTGAGCCACAGCCGGGCAACAAGGTTGTGGTGATGGGTGGCGAGAACTACCGCATCGGTCTCGGTGGCGGCTCCGTGTCATCAGTGGAGACAGGACGCTATTCCAGCGGCATAGAGCTGAACGCCGTACAGCGTGCCAACCCCGAGATGCAGAAAAGAACATACAACGTAATCCGCGCCTTGGGCGAGGAGGACAGCAACCCCATCGTCTCCATACACGACCACGGCAGCGCGGGTCACGTGAACTGCCTATCGGAACTCGTGGAGGAGTGCGGCGGACTGATACATATAGACAAGCTCCCCGTGGGCGACAAGACGCTGTCGGCAAAGGAGATAATAGCCAACGAGTCACAAGAGCGCATGGGATTGCTCATCGATGAGGGGGCCATAGAGCACGTGCAGCAGATTGCCGACCGCGAGCGCGCGCCGATGTACACCGTCGGTGAGACCACGGGCGACCACCGTTTCGCCTTCGAGCAGGCTGACGGAGTGCGCCCCTTCGACCTCGCCGTGGAGCAGATGTTCGGCTCTTCGCCAAAGACTTACATGGTGGACAAGACCGTAAGGCGCGACTACGACGTGGCTACCTACGACCTTTCCGGCCTCTCCTCCAGCACTACGCTCAACGAAACACTCGCCGCATACCTGAAGAACGTGCTGCAGCTGGAGGCAGTTGCCTGCAAGGACTGGCTCACCAACAAGGTGGACCGCTCCGTGACGGGACGCGTGGCGCGCCAGCAGTGTCAGGGCGAGTTGCAGCTGCCGCTGTCGGACTGCGGCGCGGTGGCACTCGACTACAACGGCCGCAAGGGCATTGCCACCTCGCTCGGACACGCCCCGCAGGCGGCACTGGCAGACCCAGCGGCAGGCAGTGTGCTCTCAGTGGCAGAGGCATTGACAAACCTTGTGTGGGCACCGATGGCTGACGGAATGGACAGTATCTCGCTCAGCGCTAACTGGATGTGGCCCTGCCGCGCGCAGGAGGGCGAGGACGCACGCCTCTACACTGCCGTGAAAGCGCTGTCAGACTTCTGCTGCGAACTGCAAATTAACGTGCCTACGGGTAAGGACTCTCTGTCTATGACACAGAAATACCCCGACGGCAAGAAGATTATAGCACCGGGAACGGTGATAGTAAGCGCGGGCGGCGAGGTGTCTGACGTGCGCAAGGTGGTGTCGCCCGTAATAAAAGATGTGCCGGCATCACGCCTCTACCACATAGACTTCTCCTTCGACGAACTGCAGCTTGGCGGCTCAGCCTTTGCACAGACGCAGGGCAAGGTGGGTTCCGACGTGCCCACGGTGAAGAACGCCGAGTACTTCCGCGACGCCTTCATGGCGGTGCAGAGGCTCGTTAGCGAAGGACTGATTCTCGCTGGTCACGACATATCAGCAGGCGGTCTCATCACGACCCTGCTCGAAATGACCTTCGCCAACACCAAGGGAGGACTGGCACTCGACCTCGACAAGATAAAGGGTGACGACATAGTGAAGGTGCTCTTCGCCGAGAACCCGGGCATAGTGATACAGGTAAGCGATGCCGACGCGCCGCGCGTGAAGAAGATACTGGAAGACGCGGGCGTGGGATATGCCAAGATTGGCAAGCCGCAGGCAGAGCGTAAGCTCACCATTAAGCGCCATCAGAGCAACCAGTCAGTGCCTAACGCCGAGATTGCCAACCGTGAGCTGACGCTGGAGTTTGACATCGACGAGATGCGCGACGCATGGTATAAGACCTCATTCCTGCTTGACCGCCGCCAGAGTTTCAACGGCAAGGCTGCGGAACGCTACGCCAGCTACAAAGAGATACCAGTGGAGTGGACACTCAGCGGCGCGCCATTGAAGAGAACACCGCGCCCCGAGGGCAAGCGGCCCGTGGCGGCTATAATACGCGAGAAGGGCACCAACTCCGAGCGTGAGATGGCATATTCCTTCTATATGGCAGGCTTCGACGTGAAGGATGTCACGATGACTGACCTCATAACGGGCAGGGAGACGCTGGAAGAGGTGAACCTCGTGGCGTTCTGCGGCGGCTTCTCCAACTCCGATGTGCTTGGTTCGGCGAAGGGATGGGCAGGCGCTTTCCTCTACAACCCCAAGGCAAAGGAAGCCCTCGACAGGTTCTATGCACGCAAGGACACACTGTCCTTCGGCGTATGCAACGGCTGCCAGCTGATGGTGGAACTGGGACTGCTGAACAACGACCATGCGGTGAACAACGCAAAGGACTACGCGGAGATGCTGCATAACGACTCCCACAAGTTTGAATCGACCTTCGTGACGCTGGCGATACCCGAGAACGACACCGTGATGCTCGGCTCGCTGAGCGGCGAGAAGATAGGCGTGTGGGTGGCACACGGCGAGGGCAAGTTCAACCTGCCACTGCCAGAGGCGGAATATAACATCGCTGCCAAGTATAACCACAGCGAGTATCCCGCAAATCCTAACGGCTCTTGCTACGACGTGGCAGCCCTCGCATCAAAAGACGGCAGGCATCTCGCTATAATGCCGCACCCTGAGCGCACGCAGTTCCCATGGCAGTGCGGCTACTATCCGGAGCAGCGCCGCCTCACAGACGAGGTGACACCATGGCACGAGGCGTTTGTTAACGCACGCAAGTGGATAGAGA
The DNA here is from genome assembly GCA_022773825.1 of Prevotella sp. Lineage (GTDB taxonomy): Bacteria > Bacteroidota > Bacteroidia > Bacteroidales > Bacteroidaceae > Prevotella. Next base: position 48,764 of record JALFOF010000105.1, on the reverse strand, counting down.
AGCAGTAATTAAGGATTGGAAGTTAAGAATAAAAATTATGATTGCGTTGCGCGGTTTTATCGACATCGCAAAAGGATATCATGAACATTCCGTTTCGTAATCATAATTTTTAACCCAAATCGGTCATTAGAGCCTAAACAGATTTTGTTTTATTGTCGAGCAGATTGGCTATCTTTGTAACGCAGGCATAGCGGGCTACGTCAAGTCACAAAGACAGGCAAGATGCCGACAAGAAAATAAAATCTGTTAGGAAACAACACAAAAACAAGAAGTTTTGAACTTTTGTGGTCTAATGACCGATTTGGGTTTAATTCTTAACTTTTACTTCGTAATTCCTAAAACAGGTGGCAATGCCTATGATAAAAGACCTTTTCCTTACCTTCTTCCGCATAGGACTATTCACCCTCGGCGGCGGATACGCCATGATACCCCTCATAGAAGCCGAGGTGGTGGACAGGCGCAAGTGGATAGACAAGACGATGTTCTTGGACCTGATAGCCGTGGCGCAGTCATGCCCTGGCGTCTTTGCCATCAACCTGTCGGTCTTCATAGGCTACAGGTTGCAGGGTATAAAGGGGGCGGCGATGACCACGCTGGGTACGGCGATGCCGTCATTGCTCATCATTCTCGCCATAGCCATGTTCTTCCAGAGCTTCCAGGACGTGCCGTGGGTGGCGGCAGTCTTTGCCGGCATACGCCCCGCCGTGGTGGCATTGATAGCCATTCCCACATGGAATATGGCGAAGGGAGCAGGCATAAACCTCATGAACTGCTGGATACCCATCGCCTCCGCCATGCTGATATGGCTGCTCGGAGTGAACCCTATATACATAATCCTCGCCGCAGGCGTGGGGGGCTACCTATACGGACAGTTCCTCAAGCCGAGTGAGTAGTTGTTTAGTTGTTTGGTGGTTTAGTTGTTTAGTGGTTTAGTTATATGTAGCAATTCCGTCAATTTACAACCCACCACCCTACTAACCAACCAAACAACCCACCCACCAAACAACTAAACAACTAAGCAACTAAACAACTAAACAACTCAAATGCTCCTCTTCCTTAAACTTTTTTACACTTTCTTCCTCATCGGGATGTTCGGTTTCGGCGGAGGGTACGGTATGTTGTCGCTCATACAACACGAGGTAGTGGTGGCACATCACTGGATGACATCAGCCGAGTTCACAAATATCGTGGCAATATCGCAGATGACACCAGGGCCTATCGGCATCAACAGCGCCACCTATTGCGGCTATACCGCAGTGCTCCACGCCACCGGCAACGTGCCGCTCGCGGTGCTCGGCAGTGTCACCGCCACCGCCGCGCTGGTGTTGCCATCGTTCATATTGATGCTGCTGATAAGCAAAATGTTCCTAAAATACATGGACTCCCAGCCCGTGCGGAGCATCTTCATCGGGCTGAGGCCTGCGGTAGTGGGACTGCTCGCCGCCGCTACGCTGCTGCTGTGTAACACAGAGAACTTCAACTCTACAGCGCAGTCGCCATGGCATTTCTGGGTTTCCGTGGCACTGTTCATCGCCACCTTCATCGGCGTGAAGATGGTAAAGATAAACCCTATACGCATGATAGTGTACGCAGCCTTCGCCGGACTGCTGCTATTATATTAAAGGAGTTGTTTAGTGGTTTGGTGGTTTAGTTGTTTGGTTAATGGTAACGAGCGCTAAACCACTAAATCGCTCGGCTCTGCCGCTTGCCGCAGGCAAGAACTAAACCACCAAACACTAAACCACCAAACCACCAACCACATGGGAAGAAATAAATTTTCACAGAAAGAGATACTTGAGATAGCCAAGCTGCTCAAGATGAAAGAGAAGGCAAACCGGTTGAAGCAAAAGGCAATACGCCACGTACTGCGCGTTGACTACGAGTTCAGCATCTCTGATTTCAACGTTCCGGGTAAGAACTTCGGACTCGATGAGCTATATGCGGCAATAGAACGCCACGCCATCGTGATACTCGACGATGCCACTATCGCCGATATGAAGGCGAAACGTGAGCGCGACAAGCAACGTGACGCGGAGCAGAAACGCAGCGAGGAAATGGCGGAAGGAACCCACGACGAAGCCGCCGACTGGCAGAAAGCAATGAAGGACTGGGAGGACTATTACTCAAAACAAGAGAAAGCAGACTGAAAAAATGCAAAAAAGAACAATAAAAAGGCGCAGGAAATTTCTCTTGCGCCTTTTTTATTCGTAAATTTGCACCAGGAAATCACCCTTCCTCCTCGTGCCCGGCGGATTCTTCCGTCTGGCTATCACTCCCCCTAAACGGGAAGAACCCCAACCAAGACCATTACCAACCCCTAAGCAATATGATACACAACATCCTAAGAACAGCAGGAACAGGCATTTCCGCATTGTTACTATGCGCCTCCTGCGACCTCATAGACATCCATCCCTACGACGGGAACATTGATGGCGACACTGATATCAACGCCCGCAACATGGCGAGAATAGAGCAGAACACCAAAGGAAAGACGGAGATACGCTTCGCCTTTATCAGCGATACGCAGCGGTGGTACGATGAAACGGAAGACGAGGTGGCGCACATCAACGCCCGCAAGGACATAGACTTCGTGATACATGGCGGAGACCTTACCGACTTTGGAGTGACGAAAGAGTTTGAATGGCAGCAGAGAATCCTCAATAAACTCACCGTGCCATACGTCGTGCTCATTGGCAATCACGACTGCATAGGCAGCGGCAAAGACGTCTTCCGCACAATGTTCGGCAAAGAAAACTTCTCATTCGTGGCTGGTCCTACACGTTTTATATGCCTTGACACCAACGCACTGGAGTTCGACTTCTCGTTGCCTGTGCCAGACTTGCAGTATATCGAGAGCTTCAGGGACGACACCTTCAGCACCAACACCATCATGGTGATGCACGTGGGACCGTTCAGCGACGAGTTCAACAACAACGTAGCGAAGGCCTTCGAATATGAGATACTCGCCCTTAAAAATCCACTTTGCTGCATACACGGTCATGGTCACGCCACCGAAGCGCACGAGCCTTTCGGCGATGGCATGATGTATTACCAGATAACCTGCGCCAAAGACAGACAGTACTATGTATTCACCGTAAACGAGAAAGGGTATAGCTATGAAACAGTTGATTATTAGTCTGCTCACACTCCTGCCTCTTGCCACATTCTCGCAGGAGCAGGCAGACACCGTAGTCATCGCTGACACTATGAAACAAGACACTATTGTCATCGCTGACACAATGGAACAAGACACCGTAGCGAAGCTGAACCGCAGGATAGAACAATATGAAAAGCGCATAGCGCGCAGCCACAGAGTGTGGATGGCACTGTTGCCCAGCTTCTATCGCCTCCAGTATGCTGGCAGCATAGGACTTGTTAACCTCGGTGTGGGTTGGGAGTATGGCAAGCATAGGCAGTGGGAGACAGACTTGATGTTCGGCTTTGTGCCGAAATACGACAAGGACGATGCTTTCGTGACCTTCACCCTGCGCCAGACTTACGTGCCGTGGACCAAGGGCTTGTATCGCACCCATGAACGTGACGGCGGCAGACATTGGTTCACGTGGCAACCACTTTCTTGCGGATTGTTCCTCAACTCCGTGCTGAGTAAAGACTATTGGACGAAAGAACCAGAGCGTTATCCCGATAGAGACTATTACAGGTTCTCATCGAAGATACGTTTCCACCTCTTCGTCGGTCAGCGCTATACTATCCATATACCAAAAGAAAAACGTTTCCTCGCCAAGGAATGTAGTTTCGTATGGGAACTATCCACCTGCGACCTCTACGTGGTCAGCAAATTCGTAAACGGCTCCATCCCCCTAAAAGACATCCTCAGCCTCTCCCTGGGCTTGAAGATGAAGATATAGTTGAAGGTTTGGAGGTTGTGGGTGGGAGGTTTGGAGGTCACTTCGCTCCAAACCGAAAGACCAACAACTAAACAACTAAACAACCAAACAACCAAACAACTAAACAACTAAAGAGAAGAAAACGTCGAGAGGGAACTCTCGTAGCACCGTGTTGAGGTTCCCGTAAAAATTGCTCACCAGCACTATCGGTATTCCTTCTAAAACGCTTAGGCATGGAAACAGAAAGTCCTTAAAAGTGTCCCTTTTGTATTCTGTTGACAAAAGAGGACACTTTTAAGGACTAACGGAATATCTGCGGCACTGCTCCAGCTTGTTTTTCATATTGTCATCTTTCCACCACAAAACGTGACACTCTGCTCGTTTACGTCCCCCAAAATAAGCCCGTGAAATCCACGAAACCGCAATCCGCCTTGAAATACGCAAATCTCGGACAGAATAGTTAAACCTTTGTGCTTTAGTGTGTTATACTTTTGTGGCTTCGTTTTGGAGTCGCAAGCGTTGTAAAAGCATAGCGATTACAATGCAAAAGCTATGCTTTAAGGATGCAAAAGCATAGCCATTACACCGCCAAACCACTGCTATCGCAGCGCAATGAATATGCGAAAATGTCGCAAAACCGTATTGTTGACTCTCGTAAAGGTAATATGTATCGATAAAAACACCGCACGCCCCACCTGTAATTCTCTGGTTCGCATTTTCCGGCAAGCATTTTTCAAAATCAATATGTCACGGAAAAAGCCTATTTGCTTACATCTTGAAACGAAACCAATGCACGGTGGAATACAGCACACCGCCGCCACTTCCCCGTAAAAATACAGCCAAAAGTTTGTTTGTGTCAAATGTTTTGATTACCTTTGCAATCAGCAACAATATTAACATACTGACCTTTAGCAAATATGAACATAGTACAACTTGACGGCTATGCCGCCAACCCTGGCGACATAAACCTGCGGCAGTGGCAGACGATACCCGCCCCGGGCGGCGGATACTGCTCCTTCACCACGTATGAACGCACGCCGCCGGAGCTGGTGGTGGAGCGCGCGGCGGAGGCTGATATCGTCATCACCAACAAGGTGTTGATGACCGACGGGGTGATGGCGCGGCTGCCAAAGCTCAAGTATATCGGTGTGCTTGCCACGGGGTGCAACGTGATTGACATGGAGGCGGCACGCAGGCGCGGCATAGTTGTTAGGAACGTGCCGGCATACAGCACCGCCTCGGTGGCGCAGCTCACCTTCGCCCACATCCTCAACATCGCCAACGGCGTGGCGCTCCACGGGCGTTCTGTCAGCGAAGGCGAGTGGGGCAGGTGTCCCGACTTCACCTATACGGTGTCGCCGCAGGTGGAGCTGGCAGGACAGACGCTCGGCATAGTGGGCTTCGGCAACACGGGCAGGGCGGTGGCTTCCATAGCCTGCGCCTTCGGAATGGGAGTGCTGGTGGCACCCTCGCTGAGGGATGGCGCGGCGGCGCGCCCGGACGTGCCGGATTATGTGGCGCAGGCTGACACGATGGATGACTTTTTCGGCAGTGCTGACATCGTGAGCCTGCACTGCCCGCTGACCGATGCCACGAGGCATATCATCAATGAAAAGACCTTGTCCATGATGAAACCCACGGCGGTTCTGATAAACACCGGCCGCGGGCCGCTGGTGGACGAGCAGGCACTCGCCGCTGCGCTGAACAGCGGCAGGATAGCGGCGGCGGGACTTGACGTGCTGGAAGAAGAGCCGCCGCGGGATGGGTCGCCGCTGATAGGGGCGCGTAACTGCTGCATAACGCCCCATATAGCGTGGGCTACGCTGGCTGCCCGTCAGAGGCTCACGCGCATGGCGGTGGATAATGTAAAGGAGTTCTTGGGCGGACTGACTGGCGGACTGCTCTGCTTCCTCCTTGCCTTCTTCCTCTCACTGCCAGCGTTCTCCGCCGTGCAGTGGTATGACGGGCAGCACCCCGTGGGCTACAACGTCGTGGGAAAGGCATCGCCAGTGGTCGATATAGCCCTGCAAATGTTCCGCGGCGACATGGAGGCTGTCACGGGCATGGAGGCGCACAGCCGCCACAAGGCGAAGATAGAGATATACCAGCTGGACGAGGCTAACGCCAAGACGCTGAAGGCTCTCAGCAAGATGAACGTGCTCACACCGCGCCTTATGGACACCAAGGACGCCTTTTTCCTTGGAGAACGTGACGGCAAAATCATCGTCGTGGGCAACAATGGCAGGGGTACGGCATACGGAATACTTGAACTTTCGCGCAAGGCGGGCGTGTCACCGTGGGTGTGGTGGGGCGACGTGGTGCCGGAGAAGAAAGGCTCGCTGACCTTCGGCAGTGAGGACGAGACCCTGCAAAGCCCCTCCGTGGAGTACAGGGGCATATTCATCAACGACGAAGACTGGAGCACCCTGCAATGGGCTAACAAGACAGTGGAACCCGAACTGCCCAAGGGGGCGATAGGACCGAAGACATACAAGCGCATATTCCAGTTGCTGCTGAGGCTTAGAGCTAATGCCCTGTGGCCGGCGATGCACGAGGTGACCAAGCCGTTTTTCACCATAAAGGGAAACAGGGAGATGGCAGACTCGTGCGGAATAGTGATAGGTTCATCCCACTGCGAGCCTATCCTGCGCAGCAACACAGGCGAATGGGACAAGAAAAAGCGCGGCGCATACAACTTCATCACCAACCGTTCCGCGGTGCTCGACTACTGGAAAGAACGCCTTGTGGAGGTGAAAGGGCAGGAAGCACTGTTCACCATAGGCATGAGGGGCATACACGACGGCTCCATGGAGGGCGTGAAGACGGCGGACGAGAAGCTCCGCGGACTGCAAAGCGTCATTGACAGCCAGCGGGAACTGATAGCGAAGTACTACTCAAAGGACGTGGACAATGTGCCGCAGGTGTTCATACCGTACAAGGAGGTGCTGCAAATCTACGAGAGCGGGCTGCGTGTGCCTGATGACGTGACGCTGATGTGGTGTGACGACAACTATGGCTACATGACGCGGCTGAGCGACGCGGAGCAGCAGAAGAGAAGCGGAGGGGCAGGCGTGTACTACCACCTCAGCTACTGGGGGCGTCCTCACGACTACCTATGGCTCACCACAACGCAGCCGGGGCTGGTGTATAACGAGCTGCGACTGGCTTACGATATGGGTGCGAAAAAGATGTGGATAATAAACGTACACGACCCTAAGGTGGCGGCATACCAGCTATCCCTCGCCATGGACATGGCTTGGGACATCAACAGTGTCACGTCCACCACGCTGCGAAGCCACCTCCGCTCCTGGCTCGCACAGCAGTTCGGGCAGCGCACCGCCAGCAGGATTGCGCCGGCGATGGAGCGTTACTACCAGCTCTGCGGCATGAGGAAGCCCGAGTTTATGGGCTGGACGCAGACGGAACTGGACAAGAAGAAATATCCGCGCGGCAACTCCCTGCCTAAAGACACAGAGTTCTCGGAGACGGAGTTCGGCGGGGAACTGGAACGATACCTTGAAGATTACGACAGCATCTGTGCCATAGTGGACAGCGAGGGGCGTGAGGACGACGCATACTTCGCGCACGTCACGTATCCCGTGCACTGCGCCGCTGCCATGGCGCACAAGCATCTGGAGGCGCAGTTGGGCGACACCGTGACGGCGATGGCATACCAAGAGGAGATAAAACGCCTCACCTCACGCTACAACAGCCTCGGCGGTGGCAAGTGGAAGGGATTGATGAGTGCCGCGCCGCGTGGGCTTCCAGTCTTTGCCGACTATGCCACCACTGACAGCACGATACTGCGTCGCTGCAAGAGCAGACCGCTTACGAAGGCTGCCCTCGATGGTTGTATAGTGCGAAACGCCTGCACCTACGACAGCAGCACGGGCAATGTGCGGCCAGTGGAGATGCTCGGTCACAGCATGAAGGCTGTGAGCATAGCCAAAGGCGCATCGCTTCGCTTCGACTTCTATACGGAGCGGGTGGGCAAGGCGGTGCTGCGCACGGCGATGATACCCACCCAGGCTAATGACAGGGGCGACATACGCTATGCCGTAAGCATAGACGGCGGTGCGCCGACGGTGTACTCTCTGAAAGAGCCTTACCGCTCCGAGCGATGGAAGACCAACGTGCTCAGGGGGCAGGCACTGCGCACTCTCGACGTGGAGCTTACCCAAGGCGGTCACACCATCACCGTAACAGCCCTTGATGACCATATCATCATGGACCAATGGATGATAGATTTTCGCAAGGAACGGCAGTTCTACGTCTTCCCTGTGAGGGCAGAATAGTTGTTTGGTTGTTTAGTTGTTTAGTTGTTTGGTTATATGTAGCAATTCAGTCACTTACAAATCGCTCGGCTTTGCCGATTCGCTTGCGAATAACTAAACCGCTCGGCACGCAGTGATGCTTTCAAACAACTAAACAACCAAACCACCAAACAACTAAACCACCAAAATAACTAAACCACCAAACACCCCTATGTCGCACCGCAGACCATACATAATACCGCTCCTCGTGGTTGCTGTGACCCTCCTCGCGGTGGTCATCGGCGGCGTGTTCGCCGCACGCTACCTGCGTGACTGGCTGTGCGGCAGAGGCGTGGAGATGCTCGCAGGGAAGTTAGGCACGGCGGTGCGACTCGACAGTGCCAGCGTGAACCTCGCAAAGAGGCGGGTGGTGCTCTACGGAGTGGGGGTGGATGACCGCCGAGGGGTGGAGATGCTTGCCGTGGACACGCTTAGCGCAAGGGTGGAACTGTTGCCGCTGTTGCGCTCGGAGGTGGTGGTAAGCGAGGTGAGACTGCACGGCGTGCGTGCGGTGATGTATAAGGTGCGGCGCGACACGGCGGCGAATTACCAGTTCGCCCTCGATGCCTTCAAGACAGCAAAGCGGCAGGATGACGATGCGGCAGGGCAGGGAGAACCCCACGGCATAACCGTGAAACTGCTGTCAGCGGCATTAAGCAGGGGATGCCTGCGATGGGACGTGCTCTCCGAACCCATGCGCGGCGGCGACACCCTCGATGCCAACCACCTATGTTTGGACAACGTAGGACTGCGGAGTTGTGGCATAAGAAAGGAGGCTGACAGCCTCACCGTGTTGTTAGAAGGCTTGGCGGCGAGGGAGAAGAAGACGGGAATGGCGATGGAACTGGGTGCGGCAAGCTATGATGCCACACGCCGTGGAGGATGGACAGCGGTGCTGGAGCAGGCAAAGTTCGGCTACCGCGACTGGCAGTCGGGCTTCGCAAGGCTCACCGCCACGCAGGAAGGCTGGCAGCCCTCGCTGGCGAAGGCAATGGAAATAAGTGTGGACACCATGACATACCGTCGTGACAACGGTCGCCCCCACAAGCGGACGGGCAGGCCACACCGCGGATATTTCGACCCCGGGCATATCAACGCAGTGCTAAACATGAAAGCCACGGTGACGTGCGCCACCACGGACAGCGTGAAGGCTGAGGTGCGACGGCTCTCCGCTTATGACCGCGCTTCGGGGCTGTATGTCATGGATGCCACCGCACAGATTGCGAAACGGCGCGACACACTGACGTTGTCGGATGCCGACATAGCACTCCAGCACACTGCCATACATATAAATAAGGTGGATGGCGTACTGCTGCGCGGCACTGACGGACGCTTCACGGACGTGCTGTTGAGTGACTGTCCTGTGACGGCGAGGGTCACTCTGCATGATATAGCCAGGCCTTTCGCACCCGTGTTGAGCGACTTCATCACGCCGCTGCACCTCAGTGTCACCATCGGTGGCACGCTCAATAGGATGGCTTTCAGTAATATCAACATATCGACCCGCGACAAACGCCTGCGCCTTACTGCGCAAGGCAATATGTTGGACGTGCTGAAAGGGCGCGAACTGCGCCTGCGTTTCAGCGACATCAGCCTCAACGCGCGCAAGGGGATAAAGGAAACCATCGTGGGGCACTTTGCGAAGAAGGTGCGTATGAAGATGGTCAGGCAGATGAGGAGGCTGGGCGATATAAGCTATCGCGGACAGATGGCGGTGTACTTCCGCCGCGAGGACTTCTCTGGCACGCTGTTCACCAAGTACGGCAAGGCTGATTTCGCCTTCACCATAGACGGCAACACGAAGCTGATGACGGGCAACATAGCCACTGACTCCTTGGAACTTGGCACCGTGATGAACGTGAAGGGGCTGGGATATGTCAATGCCAGCGCAACGTACAGCTTCAGCGTGGCGTCAAAACGCATGCGACCGGTAAAGCATAACGGCAGGCTGCCCATAGGATGGCTCAAGGCTCAGGTGGACAGCGTGCGCTTCAAGCGGATGAACTTCAGCGGCATAACGGCGATGGTGCACAGCGACGGTGCCACGGCGGAGGGCGAGGTGTTCATGCCGAAGAAACTGTTTGACATATCAGTGATGTTCTGGTACACGCAGACAGACTCCGTGCAGGACCTCAAGTTCAAGCCCCGACTGTTGAAACACAAGAAGGCTCCCAGCATCTTTGAAGGCATGAAAAAGTGGAAGGACTACATGAAGGAAGCGAGGGAGAAGGCGCAAAAGAAAGAGACGGCAAAGTGACGGCAATGTGCCGGGTCGTTTATTGACCTGGTGGTGGGGAGGCGTAGTGGCTTGCTCGTTGCGTTAATGTAAACAGACAATACACAACCGCATAACCAAACCACTAACCCGTCAAACCAATCGCTATGCTTTTACACAGTAATCGCTATGCTTTCACTAACCAATCTCTATGCTTTTACACAGTAATCGCTATGCTATTGCAGGGCAGGTGGGCATCCCCCTGGTGGCGACCCCCTGCATATAGGCACATAAATGACTTGCAACTATATTGAAATCTACTAAATAAACAAGAATGATTATGACACAGAGAAAGCAACTACACGGCAGGCTGATGGCAGTCGCCGTGGCATTGGCTACCGTTACGGCTGCCAGTGCGCAGACTTTTACCGAATGGCATGACCTTGAAGTGAATGAGGTTAACCGCTATCCGGCGCACACGGAGGTGATGTCTTCCACGGCGAAGACGTTGTCACTCGAAGGGCAGTGGAAGTTCAAGTGGGTGGAAAACGCCGACGAACGCCCCACGGACTTCTTCAAGCTCGGCTACGATGACTCCGCATGGGGCACCATGCCTGTGCCCGGTATGTGGGAGCTCAACGGCTACGGAGACCCCGTTTACGTGAACACCGGCTTCGTATGGCGCGGACATTTCTGGAACAATCCGCCCGAGGTGCCCGTCAAGGACAATCACGTAGGCTCATATCGCCGCACCGTCACCATTCCGAAAGACTGGAAAGGGCAGCAGGTGATAGCACATTTCGGTAGCGTGACGAGCAATATGTACCTTTGGGTAAACGGCAAATTCGTGGGCTACTCCGAGGATTCAAAGATAGCTGCCGAGTTCGACATAACGAAGTTCGTCAAGCCCGGCGATAACCTCATAGCCTTCCAGTGCTTCCGCTGGTGCGACGGCTCTTACGATGAGGACCAGGACTTCTGGCGCCTCTCTGGCGTGGCACGCTCTTGCTACCTTTACACCAAGAACGCCAAGACGCAGATTACCGACCTGCGCATAACGCCAGACCTCGTAAACAACTACGCCGACGGCACGCTCACGGTGGACGCCAAGGTGAAGGGCACGGCGAAACTGCTCTATACTCTGAAGGATGCTGCAGGCAATGTGGTGTTTGAAAAGACTGCCGGGGCAAAGGCAACGTTTGATGTCAAGGCACCAAAGAAGTGGTCTGCGGAGTCTCCTTACCTCTATACCCTGACGGTGAAGCAGCCCGGAGGCGATGAGATACCAGTGAAGGTGGGCTTCCGCAAGGTGGAGATAAAGAACTCGCAGGCGCTCGTCAACGGGCAGCCGGTGCTCATAAAGGGTGCTAACCGCCACGAACTCGACCCCGACAAGGGCTATGTGGTAAGCCGCGAGCGCATGATTGAGGACATAAAGCTGATGAAGCAACTCAACGTCAACGCCGTGCGCACCTGCCATTATCCTGACGACCCAGTGTGGTACGACCTGTGCGACGAGTACGGCATCTATGTCTGCGCCGAGGCAAACCAGGAAAGTCACGGCTTCGGATACGGCGACGAGGGCAAGCGTGTGGCACCACTCTTCCACACACAGATAATGCAGCGCAACCAGCGCCACGTGCAAACAAAGTTCAACCACCCGTCAATCATCTTCTGGTCGCTCGGCAATGAGACCTGTATGTCGCAGAACTTCCTCGATGCGTACAAGTGGATAAAGACGCAAGACCTCAGCCGCCCCGTGCAGTATGAGCAGGCACACGGTGGAGAAGGCACTGACATATACTGCCCGATGTACGCTTCGCAGTGGCACTGCGAGGACTATGCACGCAAGGAGACGAGCAAAAAGCCACTCATACAGTGCGAGTATGCGCACGCCATGGGTAACTCCGGCGGTGGCTTCAAGGAGTACTGGGACCTCGTGCGCAAGTATCCTAAGTTCCAAGGTGGCTTCATCTGGGACTTCGTGGACCAAGGTATGCGCGACAAGAAGGACAAGACTAAGTTCCTGTATGGTGGTGACTACAACGACTACGATGCTTCAGACAATAACTTCAACTGCAATGGCTTCGTCACAGCAGACCGCAAACTCACGCCGCAGGCATACGAATACGCATACTATTACCAGAACGTGTGGACAGAAGCCGTTGACCTCGACAAGGGAATCATACGTGTGAAGAACGAGAACTTCTTCCGCCCGCTGGACTATGTGCGACTACATTGGACACTGACAGCCAACGGTGTGAAGGCGCAGGACGGATATATCGACAATCTAAACATAGCCCCGCAGCAGACGGCAGAGGTGAAAGTGCCATACACCCTCTACGACAAGGACGTGGAACTGCTGCTCACCGTGAGCTACGAACTGAAGAAAGACGAACCGCTTCTCAAGGCGGGACACAGCATAGCGCACCAGCAACTCGCGCTGTCAGACTACCCTTACGGAATGTTCGTGGCGGACGCAATCGCCGATGGCAAGCCTCAGACAGCACCATTGCCGCTGCCTTACACCATGAGGCCCAGCTTCTGGCGCGCCGTGACCGACAATGACATGGGCGCGAAGATACACAACAGATACCGTGCGTGGAACAATCCCGAGGTAATCTGCACCTCACGCAAGAGCGAAGGCAACGTGGTAACGGAGACATACCGCATCAATGCCACCAAGGCAACGCTGACAATGACCTATGAAACCATGACCGACAAGCTGACAAAGGTAACGGAAAGCATTGTGTTCGATGCTGACGCGAAGGACATACCAGGCATGCCACGCTTCGGAGTGGTAATGCTCCTGCCCTACGACATGGACAAGAGCGAGTTCTACGGACGCGGACCAGTGGAGAATTACGCAGACCGCAAGATGTCGCAGAACATTGGTATCTACTCCCTCACCGCCGATGAGCAGTTCTTCCCATACGTCCGTCCGCAGGAAACGGGCAGCAAATGCGACATACGCTGGTGGCGGCAGGGCGACATAGAGATACTCTCCGATACTTGCTTCTCCGCCGCGGCACTGCATTATGAGGTCCGCGACCTCGACGAGGGGCAGCACAAGCAGCAGCGTCACCCGCAGGATGTGAAGCGTTCTGCCCACACTTGCCTCTACATTGACCAGCAAATGGCGGGCGTTGGTGGCGTGGACTCATGGAGTGGCAACGCTGAGGCACTGCGACCATACCGCGTTGATGCCAAGAACCGCACGTTCACGTTCTATATAAAGAGAAGATAAAGAGTTGATTAGTGGTTTGGTTGTTTGGTGGTTTGGTTGTTTGGTGGTTTGGTTATTTGGTTGTTTAGTTGTTTGGTTGTTTAGTTAAATGTAGAGAAGTGACTAAAGCAATATGCACCAAACAACCAAATAACTAAACAACCAAATAACTAAACAACTAACTAACTAAACCACTAACCACTAACCACCAAACCACCAAACAACTAAACCACTAAATCACTAACCAACTAAACCACTAATCCAATAAATGAAAGCTATACAGAACCTTTCGGGCTTGTTGCTCCTCCTTATCCTGTTCCTGTCGCCAGCCTGTCTCTCAGCAGAGAATTACCCCTACCGCAGCGATTTCCTGTGGGTCACCACCCCCGACCCTGCTGATTGGCTCTACAAGACGGGCGAGAAAGCCACCGTCAGCGTGCAGCTATACAAGTATGGCGTGGCGGCAGACGCGGAAGTGAGCTACGAGATAGCCCCCGATATGCTCGAACCAACCTCCAAGGGCAGCGTAACGCTGAAGCAGGGCAAGGCAACCATACCCGTAGGCACACGCAAGACACCCGGCTTCCTTGACCTCCGCCTCACCGCAACCGTAGGCGGCATGAAGACATCACACCACGTCAAGGTAGGTTACAGCGTGCAAGACATACAGCCTTTCACCAAGATGCCAGCCGACTTCACGCAGTTCTGGCAGCAGACCATAGCCGAGGCACGCAAGACACCAGTCTCCTTCACACGTGAGGTGGCACCAGAATACTGCACGGACAAGATAGACTGCTGGCTCATAAAGGTGAAGATAGACCGTGAACACTATATGTACGGCTACCTCACCATGCCAAAGGGAGCGCGCGCGGGCAGCCATCCCGTAGTATTCTGCCCTCCCGGCGCAGGCATAAAGACCATCAAGGAGCCGCTGCGCCACAGCTATTATGCTGAAAACGGCATGATACGCTTCGAGATAGAGATACACGGACTTGACCCACGCTGGTCTAACAGCGACTTCAAAGCCATCTCCAGCGCCTTTGGTAGCAAAGACAACGGTTACCTTGTCAACGGTATCGAGAGCCGCGAGCGTTACTATATGCGCCACGTCTATGCAGGCATGGTGCGCTGCATAGACTTCCTCACCTCGCTGCCCGAGTGGGACGGCCGCAACGTGGCGGTGCAGGGCGGCTCGCAGGGCGGCGCATTAGCACTGGTAACCGCGGCCATTGACCCGCGTGTCACCCTCTGCGTAGCCAACCATCCCGCGTTAACCGACATGGCAGCATATAGTGAAAAGGGACGCACTGGTGGCTATCCGCACTTTAATCGTAATCCAGCAGGCATACTCACCCCGCGGGTTATCGGGACACTGCAATACTATGACGTGGTGAACTTCTGCCGGCAGATTACCTGTCCCGTGCGTATGACGTGGGGGTACAACGACAGCACCTGTCCGCCAACAACCAGTTACGCCGCATGGAACGTGCTGACATGCCCGAAAGAGCCTTTCATAACACCAATAAACGAGCACTGGACCTCCGAGACAATGGAGCGACAGCACATGGAATGGATTAAGGCAAGGCTGAAATAAGTATCGGCGACAGCATATAAAAGACAGCCCCCATAGGACTATACTCAGTCCATGGGGGCTGTTCTCGTATGTGCAAGGCATCGACTCATGGCTTTCTCTCGTCTCGGACTACTTCCATTGACTTGCGATTTTGAGGTATTCCCCAGATAGCTTCGTGAGCAGCTTGCCGCATTTTATTGAATTCTTGAGGGAGTGCTCGCTTAAATTGAAAGCGTTTAGTTCTTTTGCCTCCTTGTTAAGGTATTCGATATAACTTTTAATCATGTTGAAACGGTCCTGAGTTGGGCAAGCGGTGTCTGCCAGGAAGCGGATAAATTTCTTTATCTTCTTGTCCTGATTGCTGTGCAGATTGTATATCTGTATGAACCATTTGTCCGCTTCTTTCTTTTTCGTGTCTGCTGTACCAATGTGTTCTGGCATCATTATCTCGCCTATTTTCTTCTTGTACTGCTCGATAATTTTCATGCTAGCCTCTATCTGTTCCGATATAGCTTCCAGTTCAACCCTCTTTGCGGCGGGGAGACTTTCAAACCAGATGATGGAAGGGCCTTTTCTTTCAGGAGGAATAACATCTGCCGTATCGGTGATTACAACATCATCCGCACCTGTATCGCGTATTCTATTGCGGTAAGGAGTTATCAGACTTTTACCGGAGTTACGTCCCACACGTCTCTCATAGTCAAAGTCATCGTCATAGTATCCGTTGTGTACTGTGATGTGATAAGTCTCGCCAGGCACAAAGTCAAGGTCTATCCCTGCCGAGCAGAGAGAGCCGTCAGGGAATATGCAACGCAGGCGCCCCACCTTTGGCTTGTCCAGTTCCACGCTATATTCAAACCTTTTGTTGACAACAGGCACGCAAGCCACATAGTCATCATCCGCCACACGGTTCAGTTCCTCATAGGAGTCAGCGATATAAATATTATACAGCGAGTCCTTGATATTCTCATCCACGCGTCCTTCTATCCTGAAAGTGCTGCGCAAAGCATCTATCATGTTGCCGACAAGGTCGGGGCGTAAGGATGTAATCTGGAAGATGGTGCCGTTGATAGTATCCCCGTGATGCTCCCATACTATGGCATAGGCATCCCTCATCCGTGGGTTCTCGGCATTTTTGCAGCACATCATCAGCATTTCCTCCTGACGATTTCTTCTGATACGGACTGTCTTTGAGGTTTTGTCGTTCTCTGATATCACCGTGAGACTAATGAGGTCGTTGGATCCTGGCTGTATATGTGTGTTCTGGTAACACGTCGGCTCATCTGTCTGGAATGCCTTGCGCACGACGTTCAAGTTGTCATTTGCGTCGCTTATGGAGAAGTTGGTGACGCGTTCGCTCAACTCTATGATATTTGTGTCGGGATGTTTCTTCATAGAGTACGTCTCCCCGTTCTTTACTGCGTAGAGGTTGATGATACGTTCGAATTGTTTTATGACATTGACAGGCCTGTTAGCCTGTCGTTTGGAAGATGACTGTGCATTTCCTGTTGTGACTGCCATGGTGGCAATGACAAGCAATGTAAGGATTCTTCTCATAACTATCTTATATTGTTTGCGGTTTGTTCCAATTGGTATTTCGCTATCTCAAGTTCCAGTTCCATCCATTTTATGTAAGCCTCGTTAGCCTGTTTCTGCAAGAGGGCTATTTCCTCCTTCGTATATTTCAGGTTTTCCGGCCGTGTGACAGGTATGTCTCGCTCTGTGAGTATTCTCGGTTTCTGCGTGTCAGCTGTGGTTGCGGGTTCCTCTGCGACTGCTGACAAGTCGCACTCCACACTTTCCTGACATTCCGTTGTGAGAATATCCTGCGTACGTGTCTTATCCTCTGTTTCCCTTTCTTCCCTCATGTCCTTGCAAACAGTTTCCTGTAAGCAAGGCTTTTCCGCGGTTCTTGTTTCCCCTTTTGGCTTTGGGGCGGGTGTGTTGGCAGCGGAGAGTAAAGGTTCAAAAGCAGTTTTCCCTGTCACTTCCGCCTGTTTCTCCAGTTTCTTCTCTGCCCACTTGTTCGCCACGGGAGAATCATTCGTTTTACCGTTGTTAAGCGGCACAAGAGGGATTGTGAAGCAAGCCGCCGCGCAAGCCGCCGCAATCCATGGCAGAAGCCTATAGAGTCGTTTCGGTTTATGATTACTGTCCGTCTCCTCTTCCAAGCGTCGCGCCAGTCTGGCATTAAGGTCTGCCGGCATAGGAGGGCGCATATCCTCCTCCAGCCTTATCGCCTCATGGAGATTATTCCTTATGTCGTATTCTTTTCTCATGACTGTATTTTTTTTATTATAGTGCATAGTTTCTTTCTCGTCCTACATAGTCTGGATGCCACTGTCGATGGTATTGTTTCTGTGATATATGCAATATCCTGCAGACTCATTTCGTCATAATAGAACATTGTGATGAGTGCCTGTTCCTCTGGCGTAAGATGTCGGATGGCAGAGCGTATCATCTGTATTGTCTCTTGGTCGGGTTTGCCGATAATCCTCTCCGTCTCCTCCTCTGAGATATTGTCTATAATGTTGCCGTAGTCGTTTAGATATACTGTCTTCGCCTTGCCCTTCCGGAGAAATGATACTGCTTCGTTGTAGGCTATTCGCAGGAGCCATGTATTGAAAGACGCTTTCTCTCCGTCATACCTGTCAATATTGTTAAAAGCCTTGACAAAGACATCCTGATATATCTCTTCCGCATCCTCCTGGCGAGATACTATTCTCACCACCTGAGCCCAGACATTGCTGCCAAACAGTTCAAAGGCTTCCCGTTGCGATTTGGGACTTCTCTGTCTCAGTCCCTCTATGATTTGTATCTTTGTCTCAGTCATTTTGTTTGCTTTCTATCTATATATACGCAGGTAGAAAGAAATACATTGCATCAGAGGATTATTTTTTTATTTCCCTTGTAGATTTTAGAAACACCATAGAAAAACGATGATGCCAAAACGCGATATATGTTTTGTGGGCATTTATATACTGCCGCCAATATGAGAAAAGAGGATGTGCCTATCCTGACATATCCTCTTTCCTCTCGTAATCTTGATGTTTTTGCATTCCCAGTCCTTTACCAGTGCAGGTCTTTCGCTGCCGTTATCTCCGTGGATGTCTCGCCAATCCATCCGCATTGCTGGTTCATCGCGCTGTAAACACGCACGAAGGTGATGGCGGGCAGGGCTACAGACTGACGTGTCAGGGGGTGTACGGCGGTGCTGATGTCAAAAGAACAGCCCTCGGTGTCAGTGTTTGGCAGGTTGTCAACATACCCGTGGCGAAGGGCATTGAGCACCCATAGCGTGCCGTTTCCTGACTTGTCGGTGGCGTTAGGGGGCAGTAGTGTGCCGTGCAGGGTGAGGGTTGCGCCCTCAGTGGGTGCGAGCCACAGGGGGAAATACTCCTGCGTGTGGAAGTTGTTGCGACTGATGACGCCGCTGCCGCCAC
This sequence comes from Prevotella sp., assembly GCA_022773825.1. Lineage (GTDB taxonomy): Bacteria > Bacteroidota > Bacteroidia > Bacteroidales > Bacteroidaceae > Prevotella. The sequence goes on along the minus strand of JALFOF010000105.1, from coordinate 30,146 downwards.
GGTTGTCGGTCCAAGGCGTGGCGGACATGGGGCGGTAGGTGTATGTCACCTCGTAGCCGTAGCTGACTTTTCCGATGCTGTCGATGTCGGCGGAGCCAGAGAGCTCGTACCATTCGTCATCGGGTATGCCGTTGTTATTATCGTCGTGTGCCACCATCACTATGCCGGGCTCGCTGCCTCCGCTGTGCGCATTGCCATAAATCATAAGGTCGTATTCGCCGGGTACGTTTCGCACGGGGTGGTCAAAGTGGAATGTTATGTATCCCCCGAAGCCTCCGAGGCTCACCGTCCCCATGGTCTCGCCGCCTATCTGCCCGGTGCATTTGCGTGCCATGGTGGTGGCATCGTCACCTGCTTCGTACAGTGGCAGGGTGTTCACGAACTGCCCCGGCGCTGGCACATATTCGTCAACGGCGGCTATCCATGCGCTCGTCAGTGGCGTGGGCGGCGTGGGGGGCGTGTCGGTGATGGTGCTAAAGCCACAGAACACCGCCTTCGATGGTATGTCGCCAGTGGACTGTCGCCATGCGAAGGAGCCGTCGGGACGGAAGCATAGCAGTTCGCCGGAGGACACATAGTTCTTGGCATCCATGAGGTAGAAGTATCTTGTCTCGGGGTTCACGATGATGCCGTATGGCAACTGTACCGATTTCGCCTCGGCGGAGGAGAAGAGAGAGGTGCTCATCGGCTGGTGGGTGGACACGTTGACCAGCCCCATGCTGATGGTGTTAGACTGTGTGGCGTTTCTGTATGAGGCTCCAATATAATACAATGTGTCGCCCACGATGCACATCTCGCTCACCGCCACGGGCACTTTGCCGCGTAGTTGCATCTTTCCGTCCGCGTCGGTGGAGAGATAATACAGCTCCGCCCCCACGCCGTCGTAGTCTCCGCGGCTCGTCACCCACAGCTGCCCGAGGTGGTCTTGGCGCAGGCGGTGTAGGTTTGGGGCAACGTCTATCTTGCGTTCCTCGGTCATGGTGGCGAGCGACACCACGCTGACGGTGCGGTCGTAGTTCTCGGGGGTGTATCCGCCGGAGTTGGCGACATAGAGCTTTCCGCCCATTATTACCATCTCCTCCGGCTGTCGTCCCACGGTGACGGAGTCCACTTTCTGTAGCGTCAGCGTGTCAACCTTATATACCCTGCCGAGCTGTGAGTTGCCGAGCTGCACGGGTCCGGCGTATGATGACACGTAGGCATAGTCGCCATCGAACGCCACATAGCGGCAGTTCGGTATGTTGACCTGCCCTATGCGCTTGCAGGAGTCGGCGCTGCACACCTCCACTTTGTTGGAGCAGTTGAGCACAATCCACAGCTTTGAGCCGTAGATTTGTATGTCGTTGCCAACGTCGCCCAGCTCTTTCACGGCGGAAGGGTTGCGCGACGCGAAGATGTTTCGCTGGTAATGCACCAGTCCGTCGGCAGCGGAGAGGTCGAGATAGTCTATCGTCGCCTTGTTGGAACCCATGTTCCCTTCGCACAACAGGTACATCCCCCGTGCGCTGCCTTTCTGCGGTTCGTCGGTGTTTATGGTGCTGTCCTCCATGCTTATGACGGCCTCGTCGCCGCGGCAGGAGGCGAATAACAGGATTATAAGCCCCAATATCCAGCCCGTTCTGAGGCGGGGCAGGGGAGGAAGGAGTTGTGGTGTGGACATTTTGGTTGTTTAGTTGTTTAGTTGTTTTGTTATTTGGTTGTTTAGTTGTTTAGTTAGTTGTTTAGTGGTTTGGTGGATAGTTGTTTGGTGCATATTGGTTTAGTCACTTCTCTACATTTAACTAAACAACTAAACCACTAAACAACCAAACCACTAAACAACTAAACAACAGGAATATTCTATATCTCCACATCCACGCTCACGGCGAAGTTACGCTGCGGCATGGGGTAGTTCAGTATCACGTCGTAGTCCTGTGAGAACAGGTTATTTACCTCAAGGGTGGTGCGTAGCGCCGTTTTCCCTACGGTGGCGCGGTACGACAGCGACGCATCCGAGGTGTACCACGGCTGCAATCGGTTATAGGCAATGTTCTCTTGCTGTGAATATCGTTCGCCCGTGTAGATGAAGGAGTAGGTGAATGTCAGCCCTCTCCATGCGGCATCGAGTATCACCGACCCGCTGTGCAGGGGGATATAGGGTATCTGGTGATGGTAGTAAGAGTCGCCAGAGCTGGTCACGTCGATGGCTTTCTGATAGGTGTATTGCACCCTTAGCCCTGCTTCCGCCCTGCCGAGGCGTACCCTTGCCGCTGCTTCCGCATCTATTCCCGTGATGTGCACCTTACCGAGGTTGAGCATGGTCCAACGGAATTGCTGCCCTTTGGGGTAGGCAATGATTTTGTCTTTCACCGAGTTGTAGTAGCCATCCACCTGCAGGTGCAGGCTGCTGAGAATGCCCTGACACTGCTTGTCATATTGTATGCCGAGGTCATATTGCAGTGCTTTCTCCGGCGCGAGGTTGGAGTTGCCCATCGATGTGTAGTAAAGGTCGTTGAAGGTAGGCATCCTGAAGCTGTGCTTCACGTAGCCGCGCAGCGACAGGCAGCGTGTGTTCAGGGGGTAATAGCTGAAGAACAGTGCAGGAGTGAGGCGTGACACCTTCATGCCTGCGCCCACTGGCGTGGTTCCGTTGGCAGCCTCCTTGCCGCTGTCCTTAGCGTATGTGTAGAGCATTGATGCCTGAGCCGACAGCTGTTTCAGCGCCACTGCCGTGGCAAGGCTCACGAGGTGCTCCCATCTCCGCGGCTCGGGACAGGTGTAGGTGTCGGCGGTAAGGGTGGAGTAGCGCACGTCGTATGCCATGGATGCGCTCAGCCACGGCAGCAGCCGCACGGCGTGTGAGGAACTGAGGTATGCCTCCTGCTGGCGGTAGCGGTTGTCCACCGTCATGGTCGTGGTGTCGCGGTTCTGGTAGTGCGTGTGGTAGTTGGCGTATTTCGCCATCACGCGCAGGCTGTAAGCGTCCGTGGCGTCCTTCTGCCACGAGCCTTGGAAGAAGGTGTTGGCGTCTGCCTGCCTCTCCTCCCTGCGCCATACGTTGTTGACTATCGCCCCGGGTATGCCGCGGTTAGACAGGTATGTGTATGCCTTCACGTTCCATGCGCCGCGCTCTATCGTGCCGTTCACGTTGCCTTCAAGGCGCAGCGACTGTATGTCGCCGTTCTGCCTCACCGCCGTTGTGTCGTAGGCTGTGGTGCCGTCGCTGTTCTTCCGCATATAGCGGAACTGGTACTTGCCGTCGGAGGTGACGGTGCCGAGCGAGAAAGAGCCGTTCACGTTGTCGGAGAAACGTTGCTCGTAGAGCATGGAGAGGCAGAGCATATTGCTCAGCCCGTATTTCACTTTCCCCTTCAGGTGGTGCGTCTCGCCGCCTTTGAAGCGCGGCTGGCGGGTGCGCAGGTACACGCTGCCAGCGTTGCCGTAGTCGGAGGCGGTCTGCATCAGCGAGCTTTTCTGCCCGTTATAGAGCGTCACCTCCTCTATGTTGTCGAGCGAGAACTGCCCGAGGTCTATCTGCCCGTTTTGCGCGTTGCCCAGTTCTATGCCGTCATAGTACACCCCGAGATGCTGCGAACCCATGGAGCGTATGTTCACCGTCTTTATTCCCCCCACGCCTCCGTAGTCCTTTACCTGCAACCCAGAGAAGTATCGCAGCGCGTCGGCTATGTTCAGCGAGTTCAGCCGCTCCAGCTCCTTGCCGCCAAGGCTCTGCGAGGGTATCACATCTGAGAAGGTACGGTGCGACACTATCTCCACCTCCTCAAGGTGCGAGGAGACTGCTGCCGTGTCAGTCTGTGCGAGGGCGCGGACCGAAAGGGGTACTATGAGTGATGTGATAATTAGCTTGAGCATAAGTATGAACGTGTGGTTCTGAAGTAATCGCTATCCTTTTACATTGTAATCGCTATGCTTTTACCGCGCAATCGCTATGCTTTTACTGTGTAATCGCTATGCTTTTACGGAGCGTTCCGTTCCCAATGCCACCATGAGCCAGCCGTATATGCCGAGCAGAGCCACGAGGAGCGTCTGCACGCTGTGTACCACGAGCACGAAATACAGTGCCGGTGTCTCCGCCACACCGTACAGTATCAGCATTGTTTTCACGGCGAAGTGCCATGAGCCGGCACCGTTTGGCGTGGGCACCAGCACGGCTATGGAGCCTACTATGAACGTCACCAAGGCGCAGGTCACGCTCATTCCCGACGTGGCCTCGAAGCAGAAGAAGGTGAGGTAGTAGTGGAGGAAGTATGCCACCCATATTGCTATGCTGTAAAACAGGAACAATGGCACGTTGCGCACGTTTCTCAGCGACAGCACTCCGTCACGCAGTCCGCGGGCGGTGGCCTTCATCCGGTCGTAGAACGCTAACTTCTTACGGAAGATGTAGAAGCATACCAGCGTGGCGATGCCGCATACCGCCGTCACTATGTAGCCCGCCTTGGAGAATGTGCCCAGCAGTAGCGTCAGGTCGTCGAGCCGTGTTCCCGTCTTGGAAAAGAAGGACAGGAACATTGGCATCTGCAATAGCAGCACCGCAATGGTTATCAGCAGAATGATGAGCGAGTCCACCGCGCGCTCTGTCACCACCGTGCCCAAAGCCTTGGGGAAGCTCGTTCCCTCCTTCTTCGCCAGCACCCCGCAGCGTGTGAACTCGCCTATGCGCGGCACAATGAGTGATGCAGCGTAGGAGATGAAGATGGCATTGATGCACGTACTCGTGCGGGGCTGCTCGCCAAGAGGCTCCAATGCCTGCTTCCAACGCCAGCCCCTGAACATCTGTGCCAGTATGCCGAAAGGGAAAGAGGCAATCATCCACCACCAGTTCACGTCGCGCTCCAGCACGCTCTTCATCGTGTCGATGTCAAAGCCGCGGTACATCCAGTACAGTATCGCGCCGCCCAGGAAGATGGACAGCAGTACGTTGAGGATTTTGCGGATATGACGTTTCATTTTTATGTGTCAGAGTGTGGAAAATGATTGCAAATGCAGCGCAAAATTACAGTAATTAGTCGAAATAACCAAACAAAGCGTTGTTTTTTTCCAAAACTATGGTGTTTTTTCATAAATAAGTTGTACCTTTGTTGACAGTTTGGGGGGAGTTTGGTTGTTTAGTTGTTTGGTTGTTTAGTTGTTTGGTTGATTGCGGAGACCACTAACTACCAAACAATCAAACCACTCGGCTGTGCCGCTTCTTGCCCAGGGCCGCTCGACCTATGGTCGCTTGCCTTAACAAGAAGCGTAACAACGTGCGAACGGCCAACGGCAATAACCAAACAACTAAATAACTAAACAACCAAACAACTAAACAACTAAACAACGAGAATGAAACAAGTACGTCCAAAGAAAAACCTCGGGCAGCATTTCCTCACTGACCTCGGCATAGCAAGGCGCATAGCAGACACCGTTGATGCCTGCCCCGGCATCCCCGTGCTGGAGATAGGCCCCGGCATGGGAGTGATGACGCAGTACCTTTACCCCAAGGACAGGGAGTTCAAGTGCGTGGAAATAGACCGAGAGTCAGTGGCATACCTGCAAGAAACATACCCAAAGCTGCGCGACGGCATCATCGGCGACGACTTCCTGCGCATGGACCTCGGCACCGTTTTCGGCGGAAGGCAGTTCGTGTTGACGGGTAATTACCCCTACGACATATCCTCGCAGATATTCTTCAAGATGCTCGACAACAAGGATTTGATACCCTGTTGCACTGGCATGATACAGCGAGAGGTGGCTCTGCGCATCGCCTCCCAGCCCGGAACAAAGGCCTACGGCATCCTCTCGGTGCTGATACAAGCGTGGTATGACACCGAATACCTGTTCACGGTAGATGAAGATGTCTTCAATCCACCGCCGAAAGTGAAGTCCGCCGTCATCAGAATGACGCGCAACCAGCGCACCGACCTCGGCTGCGACTGGCAGCTGTTCCGCCGCATCGTGAAGACGGTCTTCAACCAACGGCGCAAGATGCTCCGCGTGAGTCTGAAGCAGATGTTCACCGATAGCAGCAGCGTGACGCCCGAGTTCTTCCAGCAGGACTTCCTCACCAAACGCCCCGAGCAGCTCACTCACGAGGAGTTCGTGCAGCTTACCAACATGGTGGCGGAGGTGCTGTGAGTCGGGATAAGCTGCGATAATAGGGGGGAGAAAGAATGAAATATATACGATCCAACACATAAAATGAAAAAGAATCTATTAAAAGCCATGTTCGTCATGGCACTTACCGCCATGGCGGGCAATGCAAATGCACAGTTAAGTAACATCCTCGGCGACGTGGCATCCAAGGTGCAGGCCGTCACTAATAGCGGTGATGGAGGCGTGCTGTCAACCATCACCAACGTCATTTCAAGCAAACTCATACCTACCTCCACCCAGATAGTGGGGACATGGGCGTACAAAGAGCCTGCGGTGATGTTCACAAGCAGCAACGCTCTCAAGAGTGCGACAAGCTCGGTGGTGTCAAAGCAGATAGAGACAAAGTTGCAGACGTACCTCACCAAGGTGGGCATCAATAAAGGAAAGATGTCCATCACGTTTGAGGCTGACAAGACATTCTACGTGTTACGCGCTGGCAAGAAGGTGGCAACGGGCACATATACCATAGCCAACAGGGAGGTGACGCTCACCTTCAAGGGCAGGAAGACCCCTTGCAAGATGACCCCTCAGCTGGACAACGGTACGCTGGTGGTGGTGATGGACGTTACGAAGCTGAAGACTTTCTTCGAGGGTATTGGCTCCAACGTGTCTCAACTCGCTACCGTAACGTCGCTCCTGAAGTCCATGGACGGCATGAAGGTGGGCATGAGGCTGACGAAACAATAAGCGGGAAACTGCTTGTTCTGCCGCCTGATGCCTGTTGTCCGCGCAAGGGCAGCATCCGTGGCACGTTGCAAAAGCATGGCGATTGCGGCGGTAGACGTATGACAAATCTTTATTAACCAAAATAAACTACTTTACAAATGACTGAAATCCTAAAGACTGTAGCGAGGGCATGGCGTGACGTTCACCTCATGGCGCGCATCTTCTTCGCCATTATCATCGGTTCCATCCTTGCCCTCACTTGCCCTGGCATCAATGCCATCTCCATCCTCGGCACGCTCTTCGTGGGCGCGCTGAAGGCCATAGCCCCCGTGCTCGTGGCGGTACTCGTGGTGTCGTCCGTGGCGAAAGCTCGTGAAGGGCTTGGCAGCCGCTTCCGCACCGTTATCATACTCTATATGGCGAGCACCCTGCTCGCCGCCGTGGTGGCAGTTATGGCAAGCCAACTCTTCCCCCTCAAGCTCACACTTGCCGGGGTAGGGGGCGCGGAAAACGCTGCGCCGGGAGAGTTGGCGGACGTGTTCAACAACCTCGCCCGTGACCTTATGAGCAACCCTCTCACCGCCGTTGGCTCGGCAAGCTACCTCAGCATACTCTTCTGGGCTATTATAATAGGTATAGCATTTAAGAAGAAGGCGTCTGATAGCGGCATGAGGATAGTGCACGAGACGGCAGATGCCATAACGCTCGTGGTGTACTGGATTATACAGTGCGCACCATTCGGTATATTAGGACTGGTATATACCTCCGTAGGCGAGAGCGGTCTGGAGATATTCACTACCTACGGCAAGCTCATCGTGTTGCTCGTAGGCTGTATGTTGACCGTTTCCCTCGGCATAAACCCGCTCATCTCGGGCATAATGCTGCGCAGAAACCCCTATCCTTTGGTGTGGAAATGCCTCAAGGGCAGTGCTGTCAGCGCATTCTTCACGCGCTCTTCCGCCGCCAACATACCGGTGAACATGACGTTGTGCAAGAGTATGGGACTGGACGAGGACTTCTATTCCGTCAGCATACCGCTGGGATGCACAATCAATATGGACGGTGCCGCTATCACAATAACCGTGATGACGCTGGCAACTTGCCACACCATGGGCATCGATGTGTCACTGGGCAGCGCACTCGTGCTTAGCCTTATGGCAACACTCGGAGCTTGCGGAGCGTCAGGAGTGGCAGGAGGCTCGCTGCTTCTCATACCGATGGCGTGCGCATTGTTCGGCATAAGCAACGATGTCGCTATGCAGGTGGTGGCCGTAGGCTTCATCATCGGCGTGATACAGGACTCTGTGGAGACGGCTCTTAACTCCAGCGGAGACGCTATGTTCACCGCTACAGCAGACCTGTACGAACGTAAGAAGAGAGGCGGAAAGGTGGAATTCTGATAAGGTATATTTGGTTGTTTAGTTGTTTGGTTAAATGTTGCATAACAGCCAAACCGCTCGACACGCAGTGACGCTTCCTGCCCAAGGCAAGAACCAAACGACCAAACAACCAAACAACTAAACAACTAAACAACCAACCAACCCCCAATGACCGAAGAACTGACAGACAAGAAGATTGCCCTGCTGCTCTCTGGTGGCGTGGACTCATCGGTGGCAGTGTACGAACTGTGCGCCATGGGACTGAAACCGGACTGCTTCTACATCAAGATAGGACCGGAGGAGGAAGAGGAATGGGACTGCACCTCGGAGGAAGACCTTGAGATGGCTACCGCCGTGGCGCACCGTTTTGGGTTGAAACTGGAGGTGGTGGACTGCCACAGGGAGTACTGGGACAACGTGACGCGCTACACTATGGACAAGGTGAGGAGCGGGTTCACGCCCAATCCTGACGTGATGTGCAACAGAATGATAAAGTTTGGCGCGTTCCACGAGAAGCGAGGACACGAGTATGACATCATTGCCACGGGGCATTACGCACAGACGGAGATAGACAGCGAGGGCAGAAAATGGCTCGTTACATCACCTGACCCGGTGAAAGACCAAACGGATTTCCTTGCGCAGCTGTACGATTGGCAACTGAAAAAGAGCTTTTTCCCCATCGGTCACCATCAGAAAGGGGAGGTGAGGGCCATCGCCGAGCGCGAGCACCTTGTCAATGCGCGGCGTAAGGACTCGCAGGGAATATGCTTCTTGGGTAAAGTTAACTACAACGATTACCTGCGACGCTACCTCGGAGAGAACCCCGGACTGGTGATAGACATAGCCACTGGCAAGAAGATTGGTATGCACAAAGGGCTGTGGTTTCACACCATAGGGCAGCGGCACGGCCTCGGTTTCGGTGGCGGACCGTGGTTTGCGGTGAAGAAGAACATAAAGAAGAACATACTCTTCGTCTCAAACGGCTACGACCCCAAGACCGCATACCGCCAGCATTTCCCCGTGCACGATATGCACTTCCTTACCTGCAACCCGTGGAAGGCGGAGGAGGGACGGCAGCCTGTGGCAGGGAAACAGCTGCTGGAGCAGGGCGATAGCGTGGAGGTGTGCATAAAAATACGCCACACACCCGAGTATCTGCCAGCGACATTGGAGCTCGACGAAGGGGGAAGATATATAGTCCATGCCCGCGAACCCATACACGGCGTGGCGCCAGGGCAGTTCTGCGTCATCTACGACGAGTGCCACCACCGTTGCTATGGCTCGGCGGAGATAACGGTATAGCATTATTGATAACCAAAAGAAACAGAGATATGAAAAGGAAAATTGTTTTTGTTCTTATCGCCATGATGTGCCTTACAGCCTGCGGTCAGCGCAAGAAGGCGCAGCCGGCAGCGCAGAAAAGCAGTGCGGAGAGTGTGGCAAAGGCGGCTAATCCCGACCCTTCTGACCCTTATCAGGCACTCGTTGGCACTAAATTCAAGGACTTCAGCATGACAGGTATGGACGGCTTGAAGCACCGTTTGAGTGACTATATCGGCGGAAAGGCTGTCAAAGGCAAGAAGAAATACGTGCTGGTGGACTTCTGGGCGAGTTGGTGCCGCCCGTGCATGATGGAGATGCCGAACGTGAAAAGGAATTGGGAGAAATACCGTTCCAAGGGCTTTGACGTGGTCGGAGTGTCGCTTGACGGCGACCCTTTGGCGTGGAATATGGCGGTAACGAATAATGGTTACGCTTGGAACCAGCTCTGCGACCTTCAGGGGTTCGACAGTCCTGCGGTGGCATTGTATGGCGTTCAGTACATCCCTTGGAACTTCCTGTGCGATGAAAACGGCACCATCGTGGCGGTAAATCTGCGCGATGCTTCCCTCAGCGATACGTTGGCGGCGATTTACGAGTAGGAGGTTAGTAGGTTGGAGGTTTTAGGTTGGGAGGTTTTAGGTTTGAGGTTGTAGGTCTTTAGGTTGCGCTTCGCTTGGTTGTAGGTTGAAGGTTGTAGGTCGATTTGCACAAACCTAAAGACCCAAAACCTCCAACCTCCAACCCCAAACCTCCCCCCTACTAACCTAAAACCTCTAAAAACACGCGAAGGCTGGCTCCATATAGGAACCAGCCTTCGCTGTGTTTATTCTTTGATAACCTTTATTTTCTGCTTCATCAGCTCCAGTTCGTCGCGGAGCTTCTCAGCCTTTCGGTTCATTTCGTCTATCAGTGAGTTGCCTTTTTTGCTGCTTGCGGAGAGGAAGCTGAGGTTCGTCTCGTAGTTGGCAAGCTCTTCTTTCATCGCCTCAAAGCGGCGTTGCATACGCATACGCTCTGTTTCTACGGCGTTTTCGCCACGTTTTGCCACTTCTTTCATTCCCTGTTTGAAGGCGTTGAGGCGGCGGTCGGCGCGTGTCTTGTTCAGTTTCTTGTAGAGAGCATCAAGTGCTTCGCGGTATGCGGCGTACACTTTGTCTTTCTCTTTGAACGGTACGTGGCCGATGGAGTTGTATTCTTCCGTCAGAGCCTGTATCTTCTGGCGCAGGTCGTCAGCCTCTTCTTCGATGAGTGCCTTCATCCTTTCCACCACGTCCAGCTTCTTCTTGAGGTTCTCTTGCTGTTCGTTTCGCTCGCCGGCGTTGGCTGCATTGCGTGCTTCGAAGAACTTATCGCAAGCGGAAAGGAAGTCTTTCCATAGCGTGTCGCCGACTTTTTTCGGCACCATGCCTATGGTCTTCCAGTCCTTTTGCAGTTGCACCAGCTTCTCGGAGGTCTGTCTCCAGTCCGTGCTGTCTTGCAAAGCCTGTGCCTGACGCACCAGTTCCTCCTTCTTCTTTATGTTCTCTTGGAATCTTGTCCGCAGTTCGGAGAAGTACTCGTTCTTAGCTGTGAAGAACTGGTCGCACGCTGTGCGGAAGCGTTCAAATATCTTAACGTTCATCGCTTTCGGTGCGAAGCCGATGGCTTTCCACTCCGCTTGTATCGCGATTATCTCCTTACTCTTCGCCTCCCAGTCTGCTGCCGTCTTGCAATCGTCCGTTGATACCATCTCAACCTTTTCGCACAGCTCGGTTTTCTTTGCGAGGTTCTCTTCCTGTTGTGTGCGTATTGCCTCGTAGTGTGCCGCGTGTTTGCGGTTCACCGCGGTGCTTGCCTGCTTGAAGCGCGTCCATATCTCCTCGCGAAGCTCTTTCGCCACGGGTCCTATCTCACGGTATTGGTTGTGCAGTTCCTGCAACTGGTGGAAGGCACTTATCACGTCTTCCTCCTCAGCCAGCTTCTCCGCGGCTTCGCACAGTGCCGTCTTCATCTCAAGATTTTTCTTGAAATCGTATTCGCGAGCTTCGAAATTCATCTTCAGGAGGTCATAGAACTGTTCCTGCACGAGCTTGTATGTGTTCCACAGCTCTGTGACATTCTCCGCTGGTACCGTCTTTATCTCACGCCATTCCTGTTGCAGTTGCTTCACTTCCTGAAAGGCGTTAGCAGCTTCTTCTGGCGTTGTCGTCAGTTCCTTTATGCGCTCCAGTATCTCTTTTTTGCGCTTCAGGTTGCGTTGCTTCTCTTCTTCCAGCTTCTGTATAGCCTGCTGTCGGCGTTCCTTTATAATGTTCATCTCCGCCTTGAACTCCTCTTCCAGCGGGTCAGGCAGCACTGCGTACTGCATAGGGTCTCCGCCTGCGTCAAGGTATGCCTTCTGTGCTGCTTCGCGTTCATTGTTCAGCAGGTGGTAGAAAGCGGTCTTGAGATGTTCTAATTCAGTTTTCGTAGGTTCTTCTTCGCCGTTTGAAAGCTCCTTCAAACGTGCGATTACTTCCTCCTTGGAGGTGTAAAGGCGCTTCTCCTGAGCCACTTCCTGCGGCTGCTGCGCCATCTCTTGAGAGTCCATCATTGTTGTTGTTGTTAATGAATCGATGTTCGGTCACCCACCCTTTGGGGGCTTTAAGCGAAGTCACTGTTTTGACTTCTTCATGTTGTTTTTGCGTACAAAAGTACGTAAAAGATTTTATATAGGCAAAATAATTTAGGGAAAAAACCAGTTTAGGGCTTTTTTTTCATTAAAAAGCCTTACCTTTGCAGGTGAAAAAGAGTAGAAACCACGTTGTTTGGTTGTTTAGTTGTTTAGTTGTTTGGTTGTTTGGCTTGGCAATTAAGGAACAGCTTAGGACCAGAGAACAAGTCTGACAGTTTAGTTATCTGGTTGTTTGACTGTTATGCAACATTTAACTAAACAACTAAACCACCATACAACTAAACCACTTAACCATCCGGTTATGAACAAGAAAATCCTCCATTTGGCCCTGCCTTCCATAGTTTCCAACATCACCGTGCCGCTTCTTGGCTTGGTGGATGTTGCCATTACGGGGCACATGGGCGATGCCCTCTATATGGCAGCCATCGCTGTCGGCTCCATGATATTCAACATAATCTACTGGCTTTTCGCCTTCCTGCGCTTCGGTACGGGCGGTCTTACGGCGCAGAGCTACGGCGAGTCAACCGCCACGGGGGCGCGAGGCAGTCAGGAGTGCTGTCACATATTGCTGCGCGCGCTGCTCACTGGCTTTGCCATGGCGGCGCTGTTGCTCCTTCTTCAGCAGCCCCTCTACCGCCTTGCCGTGTGGTTCATTGAGCCGGAGGCGCGCCTGCTTCCCGCCATACACACCTATTATAATATATGTATATGGGGCACTCTGCCCTCGTTGGCGCTCTATGCCGTCACGGGATGGTTCGTGGGTATGCAGAACACAACGCTGCCCATGGTCATATCCATCACGCAGAACATTGTCAACATCTGCCTCTCCTGCCTTTTCGTCTATGCCTTCGGCATGAAGATAGAAGGCGTTGCCCTTGGCACCCTCGTGGCGCAGTGGTGCGGTGTCCTGATGGCTGTCGCCATGCTGCGCCGCGGTTACGGCACGCTGTGGCGTGGAGTGCGCCTGAAGGGGGCCGTGAGGATGGAGCAGATGAAGCGTTTTTTCTCCGTAAACCGCATACTCTTCTACCGCACCCTCTTCCTTGTGGCGGTCAACCTCTACCTCATCGTGGCGGGAGCCAAGGGAGGTGCCGTCATCCTCGCCGTCAACTCGGTGCTCATGCAGCTCTTCATACTCTACACATACGTCATGGACGGCTTCGCCTTCGCCGCCGAGGCACTGTGCGGCCGCTACTACGGTGCAGGCGATGGTGCCCGTTTCCGCCTCGCCCTCCGTGGCGTGTGGCGCTGGGGGCTCGCCCTCACCGCCTGCTACACGGTGGCGTATGCCGTAGGCGGCGAGGCGTTCCTGCGTCTGCTTACCGACGACACTGTGATACGCCATGCCGCCATGGACTATCTGCCTTGGGCGGTAGCCATACCCTTTTGCGGTGTGGCAGCCTTCGTATGGGACGGCGTTTTCGTTGGCATCACCAACACCAAGGGCATGCTGTGGGGCACTTTCTGCGGTGCTACAGCCTTCTTCGGCGTGTACTTCGCTCTCTGTCACTCCCTCGGCAACCACGCCCTCTGGCTCGCTTTCTGCGCCTATCTCTTCATGCGCGGCGCGGCACAGCAGGCTATTTGGTGGTTTGGTCGTTTAGTCGTTTAGTTATTTGGTGGTTTAGTGGTTTCTTTGCAAGCAAAGCGACCAAAGGTCGAGCGAGTGGTTTGGTGGTTTAGTTATTTGGTTGTTTGGTTAAATGTAAAACCGCTAAAACAAACCACCAAACAGCTAAACCACCAAATACCCAAACAACCAAACCACTAAACAACCAAACAACCACTCAACCAATATACCAAACCACTAAACCACTAAACAACCACTCAACTAAACCACCAAACCACTAAACCACTAAACAACTCCCCATGAACAAAGCAACAAAAATTTTCTTCGGAACACTGTTCACCGCCGTGGCACTCGCCGTGGGTAATGTCATCGCGCGCCAGCCTTCCGTCAGCGAAGAGCCTGTCTCCGCACCGCTCGACCCTTTTTCGCAAAGAAAAGTCACAGCGCAGACGCAGTTGCACGGCGACCTCCTCGTCACCACCGTGCAGCCAGGCTCCGCCCTCAGTGCCGCCTCCTCCGGCTTCATACCGTTGGAGCGTGCCGCCTACCGACTGTCTTATAACCCCGCCACACGTCTGCCTGTATGGGTGGCGTGGCACCTCACAGCAGAACATACCGACGGCCCCTACAGCCGCAAAGGCATAAAGTTCGCGGAAGACGAGGACGTGCCTGTGCCGCGGGCAACCAACATGGACTACATTAACAGCGGCTACGACCGTGGGCACATCTGCCCCTCTGGCGACAACAAGTGGAGCGAGGAGGCACAGCTACAGTCCTTCCTCTACACCAACTGCTGCCCGCAGTTGCACAACCTCAACGCCGGCGACTGGAACGAGCTGGAGGGAAAGTGCCGTAAGTGGGCGCAGCAGTACGGTGGCGTGTATATCGTCAGCGGTCCGTTGCTGCTCAACAAGAAGCATAAGACGATAGGCAAGAACAAGGTGGTGGTGCCCGAAGCCTTCTTTAAGGTGGTGCTGTGCATGGAGGGCGAGCCCAAAGCCATCGGCTTCATATACCGCAACGAGGCCAACAACAAGACGATGTCGTCGTATGTCAACACCGTTGACGACGTGGAGCGCCTCACGGGGCTCGACTTCTTCTCCGCCCTTCCCGACGAAGTGGAGCGTGAGGTGGAAGCCAAGGCAGACCTTGCAGACTGGGAATAATGCGCCACGCCTCGTGCGCTTCGTGGTGAAATTTACCATTTCCGCCATCCTGTGTATTGCTGATAGGATGGTGTTGGTAATCAGGGTTTTACGTTATAGCAAAACAATACCGTTCAGATTACGGTGTAATAGCATTGATATTACATCGTAAAAGCATAGAGATAGCATCGCGAAAGCAGCGTTTTTACGGCGCGGTCTCTATGCTTTCACCGAGTTTCTGCAAT
Organism: Prevotella sp.; assembly: GCA_022773825.1. Lineage (GTDB taxonomy): Bacteria > Bacteroidota > Bacteroidia > Bacteroidales > Bacteroidaceae > Prevotella. Next base: position 15,033 of record JALFOF010000105.1, on the reverse strand, counting down.
TTACCATTTTCTCGTTGTCAGAGAGGTGGGGACATTAGCACAGCGTAGAAAAGACGCGCTATGTTAAAAAGCGGTGGCGCGTGCAATATTATCGTAGTATTCTCGTTATTATAGAGTGTGGAAATATGCCCGCATGGCGCGTGCGCGGGAATGGCGGGCATAACGCACCGCAGGGATATTTAAGAAGAAAAGACAGGCAATGATAGAATATATAAAAGGTGAGCTGACCGAGGCCACACCGACACAGGCGGTGGTGGAGGCGCATGGAGTGGGGTATATGCTAAACATATCACTCAATACTTACACAGCCATACAGGGTAAGAGGGATGTGAAATTGTATGTGCACGAGGCTATTATGACGGGAGGCAGGGACGATTCGTACACGCTCTATGGCTTTTACGACAAGCGGGAGCGTGAGATTTACCGTATGCTGGTGACCGTCAGCGGCGTGGGAAGTAACACGGCGCGTATGATTCTCAGCGCGCTGGCGCCGGCAGAGCTGGTGAACGTGATAGCGTCGGGCAACGAAAAGGCTCTGAAGGGTGTCAAGGGCATAGGGCTGAAGACAGCGCAGAGAATAATAGTGGACTTGCGCGACAAGATGTCTGCCAGCGGAATTATCGCCGACACCGGTCTTACCAGCACCGCGACGCCCGTACCAGCGGCGGCTTCAGAGGTGCACGAGGAGGCTGTAGGAGCATTGACGATGCTCGGTTTCGCCCCGGCACAGAGCGCTAAAGTGGTGACGGAGATATTGCAAGGCTCGCCCGCGATGCCTGTGGAGCAGGTTATCAAGCAGGCACTAAAGATGATAAGGTAAAAAGAAAGCATGGCAAACGGTCTGGAAAAGATATTAGAACGCATATATGACAAGATGTCCCCCCTCTGCAACAGAGGAAGGGGACGTGCCGTTTTGGTGGCGGCTGCGCTCCTGCTTTCTGCCCTTGCCGGCTCCGCTATGATACGTGTCGCCGTGGCTCCAGATGGCGAGGATGCCAAGACGGGCGGTGAGACACGGCAGGAGGAGAAGGCCGCGGCGACGAAGGAAGAGATACGGAAAAAGCTGAATAAGTCGTCGCTCGAGAAGTATCGCGAGCGGCAGGCAAGGCTGAAGCTGCAGCAGGACACCATTCCCGACAGCCTGCTCAACCCCAGATGGAAGATACAGAAGACGGTGCCCGTGACGTATGACGACCTGAAACAAGGGCCGGCAGACCTCAAAAGGCCTGACAACATAAAGCAGGAGGTGGAGTATAACGACACGCTCGACAGGTATGTCATAGGCACACGCATGGGTAAGACGTGGGTGGCGGCACCGATAATGATGAGCCTTACGGAGTATCAGAAGTGGAGCGAGAAGAACCTTTTCGCCAATTACTTCCGTAGCAAGAACTCAGAGATATTCGAGAAGAAAGGCAAGGAGAAGTTTGACTTCACGGATATGCACTTCGACCTCGGTCCGGCGGAGAAGATATTCGGTCCTGGAGGCATACGCGTGAAAACGCAAGGAACGGCGGAACTGAAGCTCGGCGCTACGTTGAAGAGCATCGACAACCCCTCTCTGCCAATACGAAACCGCAAAACTACTACCATAGACTTCGACGAGAAGATAAATATAAACGTCACGGGAAAGGTGGGCGACAAGATGAATATGAACATCAACTACAACACTGACGCCACCTTTGACTATGACGCGCAGAACATGAAGCTGAAGTATGACGGCAAGGAAGACGAGATAATAAAGCTGGTGGAGGCGGGAAATGTGAGCTTCCCGAGCAACTCATCGCTGGTGCAGGGCGCTTCGTCACTCTTCGGAATAAGGACGGATATGCAGTTCGGCAAGTTGAAGTTGCAGACGGTTTTGTCGCAGAAGAAGTCCTCATCGTCAAGCGTTTCGTCCAAAGGCGGTGTGCAACTCACGCCGTTTGAGCTAAACGTGGCAGACTATGAGGAGAACAGGCACTTCTTCCTCGGTCTGTACTTCCGCTCCAATTACGACAAGTGGATGCAGTCGCTTCCTAACATCACCACGGGCATCACCATAAACCGTGTGGAGGTGTGGGTGACGAACAAGACGGGACAGTCCTCCAACACACGAAACATCATAGCCCTCTCTGACCTTGCCGAGAGCACTCCGAAGAACACGAAGTGGGGCGGTACGGGGATGGTGGCGCTTCCCTCTAACGGCGCGAACAGCGAATACAGCATGATGGTGAACTCGTATGCCGCGGCGCGCGACGTGAATCAGGCCAGCTCGGTGCTCGACATGGAGATGGCGGGCGGCGTGGATTATGAGAAGATAGAGAAGGCACGCCTGCTCAACTCGTCTGAATACACTGTGAACAAGGCCATGGGCTACATCTCGCTGAAGACAACCTTGCAGAGCGACCAGGTGCTGGCGGTGGCTTACGAATATACCGCTGGCGGCGTGACCTATCAGGTGGGAGAGTTCTCCTCGGACCATACTGACGTGAACCAGGCACTCTTTGTGAAGGCGTTGAGAAACACAAGCTGCACCCCAAGCCATCCTAACTGGAAGATGATGATGCGCAATGTGTACTATCTCGCATCGTCAGTGCAGAAGGAAAAGTTCCGCCTCGACATAAAATACCAAAGCGATACGGCGGGAGTGTATGTTAACTACCTGCCGGAAGAGAAACTGAAGCAGACGCCAATCATAAAACTCATCGGGGCAGACCGCCTCGATAACAACAACCGTGTGCACAGTAACGGTTACTTTGACTTCGTGGACGGCTACACAGTAAGCAACGGACGTGTGTTCCTGCCTAAGGCCGAACCGTTCGGAACGGGACTGCGCGATGCCGTGTTTGCCGCCACTGGCAAGGTGGATTTGGCGGAAAAATACCGCTATCAGGCTCTCTACGACTCCACACGCACCTACGCCAAGCAGATAGCGGAGAAGAACCGCTTCCAGATAACAGGCCAGTACAAGGGCACATCAGCAAACGAAATATCGCTCGGAGCGTACAATGTGCCGCAGGGGTCAGTAGTGGTGACGGCAGGAGGAGTGACGCTTGTAGAGGGCTCGGACTACTCCGTGGACTACGCTGCGGGAGTGGTCACAATACTTAACCAAAGCATTATCGACGCAGGCACTAACGTCAACGTGTCGCTGGAGAGCGAATCTGAATACGGAATGGAACGTAAGACGATGTTCGGAGTGAACTGGGAGTACGACTTCTCTAAGGATTTTCAGATTAGTGGCACGTTGCAACACCTCTCAGAGCAAAGCCTTACCTCAAAGGTAACCATGGGGTCGGAGCCTGTTAGCAATACGTTGGTGGGCTTCAACATTAACTGGAAGAAGGACAGTCAGTGGCTTACAAATATGCTAAACAAGGTGCCTTTCCTGCACGTCACGCAGCCATCGAACATACAATTCAACGCGGAGTTCGCCAAATTGTTCAGCAGTATGGCGAGCGGAACGCAGGACAACGCATCGTACATCGACGACTTTGAGTCAACAACCATGGGTATCAATATGCTGACGCCAACATCTTGGACGCTGTCAAGTGTGCCAAAGAACCTTGAGGGCGTATCGTACAGCAAGAGTGACCTTACCTCTGGCTATCGACGCGCGCGGCTTGCGTGGTACACCATAGACCCATTGTTCACCCGTCGCTCTTCAACGCTCACGCCAGGACATATAAAAGAGGATATGGACCAGCTGTCCAACCATTATGTTCGCGAGGTGTACGTGTCGGAACTGTACCCCAATCGCGACGTGAACACATACGCCGGAGCGACGTCAACTCTTAGCATAATGAACCTCGCCTATTATCCTCAGGAGCGTGGTCCCTACAACTTTAACCCAGCCATTGATGAAAATGGCCACTTACTCACGCCGAAGCAGTCGTGGGGAGGCATGATGCGTAAGCTGGATGTGAATGACTTTCAGGAGGCGAACATAGAGTATATAGAGTTCTGGATGCTTGACCCCTTTGTATATACTCGCACTGATGGAACGGCAGCAAAGCACTCCGGCAAGCTGGTTTTCAACCTTGGCGAGGTGTCAGAGGATATCTTACTCGACGGAAAGAAGTTCTACGAGAGCGGTATGCCCATAAATAACAACGACTCAGTTGCTACCACTCAGTGGGGAAAAGTGCCTGTGCAGAACACTATAAACTACGCTTTCGCCACCACAGCAGGGGCACGTGCCAAGCAAGATGTGGGCTTCAACGGGCTTACAAACGAAGAGGAACGCTCGTGGGAACCATACAAGGACTTCCTGACCACTGCCGTTGGTGCGGGCTTTGACGGAACGGGCGTGGTGAAGAACGATTCCGTTATACGCGAGATAGTGCAGGACCCTGCCAACGATGACTATCGCTATTTCCGCGGAGACTATTGGGATAGCCGCAAATCCCCTATACTTGAGCGTTACAAATACATTAACAATCCGCAGGGAAACTCACCCGATTCTGATTCAAGGACAGAGGCATACGACACCTCTTACAAGACAACACCCGACGTGGAGGATATTAATCAGGACTACACACTGGGCGAATACGAGAAGTTTTACGAATACAGCGTGGACATATCGCCATCAGAAATGGCGGTAGGCAGCAATTATATCGTGGACAAACGCGAGGCAACCGTCTCGCTGCGCAATGGCAAGAAGGAGACAGTCACGTGGTATCAGTTCCGCGTTCCCATAAACCAAGGTACGCCAGTGGGTGGTATTAACGACATATCATCTATTCGTTTCATGCGTATGTACATGACGGGCTTCGAGGAACCAACAGTGTTACGCTTGGCAAGTCTTGACCTTGTGAGGGGTGATTGGCGTGTGTATGAACAGCAAATAAAAGGCGCTTCGCCCAACCCGACGGCGCGATTTACCACCTCTTCGGTCAATATAGAGGAGAATAACGATAAGGTGCCAGTCAATTACGTATTGCCACCGGGCATATCACGTGTCGTTGACCCTTCGCAGCCGCAGCTTACGGAGAACAATGAGCAAGCTATGCGCTTTGATATCAATAGCATGTCGCACGGTGACGCTGTGGCTGTTTACAAAAATACCACCTATGATATGCGCTATTACAAGCGCTTGCAGATGTTCGTTCATGCCAATGCGCTGGAGCAAAACACCACAAATCTGCAGAATGGGCAGCTCGCTCTCTTCGTACGCCTTGGCTCTGACTATAACAATAACTACTATGAGTACGAGATTCCGCTGCAACTTACCGCGCCGGGTAACTATAGTACCTACTCTGTAGCTGACTGTCGGGCGGTGTGGCCGGAAGCTAATATGCTTGACATAGGCCTGAAGAAGCTCACTACTTTGAAGAAAGAGCGCAACAAGAAGAAGGCTGTTGGCCTTGCGTCGCTTAATGTTGTGTATTCAGAGTATGACCCGGACAACCAGAGTAACAAGATGTCTATCGTGGGAAACCCGTCGCTTGGCGAGGTAAAGACTATGATGATAGGCGTGAGAAACAACTCCAACGAGGTCAAGGACGGCGAGGTGTGGGTCAACGAGATGCGACTTCTGGAGCCGGAGAGTGACGGAGGATGGGCTGCCGCCGCCAATCTTAACGTGCAATTGTCAGACTTTGGCAGCGTGGCGGCATCGGGTAAATACATCAGTGACGGCTATGGCGGACTGGAACAGAAGGTCATGGAGCGCACAACAGACAAGTTCGGCTCATACACTGTCACCGCTAACGCCGAGCTTGGAAAGTTCTTCCCCGACAAGGCAAAGGTCTCTATACCCGTGTATTACAGCGTAACGCACGAGAAGACAACGCCGAAATACAATCCTCTTGATACGGATATGCTGCTTGATGACGCCCTGGAGGGTGCTGCCAACGAGCACGAAAAGGACTCAATACGCAGCATTGCCATCACCAACACCGTGAGCAAGAACTTCTCCGTGTCAGGTATGAAGGTGGGAATAGCGACCAAACGTCACCCCATGCCATACGACCCAGCCAACTTTACCTTCTCTTACAGCCGTTCCGACAGGCACACTGACGGTCAGACCACGGTGTATGAGAACGAGGAACAGTGGCGCGGCGTGATAAACTATTCATGGACTCCCGTTTACAAGTCTCTCACTCCGTTCAAGGGCATCAAGTCCAAATCAAAGTATTACGACATCTTCAAGAAGTTCGCCTTTAACTGGTTGCCTCAGAATATCTCCGCTAACTCCGAGATGACGCGCAGCTATTACGAGTTACAGGAGCGCGACCTTGACGACCTCGGCAGTACCAACAGCATCCCTGCCACCTTCAGTTCACAGTTCCTTTGGAATAGGGAGTTCTCCATACGTTGGGACTTTACGAGCAACCTTCACGCGAGTTTCCAAAGCTCTACGAGGGCGGAGATAGAGGAACCATACACCCAGGTCAACAAAGACCTTTACCCAGAGCGTTATCAGGCGTGGAAGGATTCGGTGTGGAGTAGCATAAAGCGTCTCGGCACGCCTTTGGACTACAACCAGAACTTCACCGCCTCGTACAAGCTGCCGCTTAGTTATCTGCCCATCTTCGACTGGATGCAGGCCAATGCAACCTACAGTGCCACATACCAGTGGGCGCGTGGTACGGAGCAGGAAGACGGCACCTCGTTTGGCAATACCATCAGCAGCAACCGCTCCATAAACATTAATTCCACGCTCGACCTTGTCAAACTCTACAACCATGTGCCTTTCCTAAAGCAGGCAAACGACAAGTTCAGCAAGACGCCCGTCATAAACCGGGCTAAGAAAAAGCCAGCGCCACAGGCGAAAGCCAAGGACGCCAAGGACGGCAAGGAGACGCCGGAGCAAGCCGAGGAGGCAAAGAAGAAAGAGCAGGAGGAAAAAGAAAAGCGGGCGGAAGAGAGGAAAAAACGTAACACCTTCACGCGTGAGATAACCGTTAATGCCGATACTGCCATCGTCATCACCCACGGTAAGAAGTCGAAGCGCATCCTTGTGTCTGCCAAGGACAAGAACGGCAAGGCCATAGAGGTGAAATATCGCAAGGTGGACGAGAACAAGATAAAGATTATAAACAAGGCAGACTCCGCCGTAACGATGAAACTTTCCGTCCTCGCCCTTGAGCCATTGGAGAACATGACGTGGTACAAGGTGGCGCAGGGCACTGCGAGGGTACTTATGATGGTGCGCAATATCGGCATCACCTACCGCAACCAGTACTCTATGGTGCTGCCGGGCTTCATGCCTAACGTAGGTGATGTCTTCGGACAGCGTACGGGTGGCGGCTTGATGCGCCCCGGTCTCGACTTCGCTTTCGGTCTCATCGGCGACAGTTACATAGAGAAGGCGCGCACGAACGGATGGCTTCTCGGCGGCGAGAACGACTCCGTGGCTACCCCCGCCACTACCAGCTCCAGCCAGGATTTGCAGGTGAAGATGACCCTTGAGCCACTGCGCAACCTCAAGATAGACCTCAACATGTCGCGCACCAAGACCACCGCCAAGTCTATACATTATATGTATTCCGGAAGCCCCACCACGCAGAGCGGTTCCTTCTCCATGACGACCATAAGCATAAAGTCGGCTTTTGAGGGCATGGGCGATGCCAACAACGGCTATTACTCCGCCTCCTTTGAGAAGTTCTGTCGCTCGCTCGACAATTACCAAGCGCGTGTGCAGAGCCGCTATGAGGGAACCATATACCCCCGTGGCACCTCTCTCGCTGGGCAGAAGTTCAACCCTGCCAACGGAGGCGTGAACAAATACAGTGCCGATGTCATGGTGCCTGCCTTCCTCGATGCCTACACTGGCAACAGCGACCTGAGCCTCTTCCCCACACTGAAGCGTATGCTGCCTAACTGGACGCTGCGCTACAGCGGACTGACGCAGCTGCCATGGGTGCGCGACCACTTCAAGAGTGTCAACGTCAACCACTCTTACAAGAGTGTCTTCGCCATAGGTTCATACAGTTCCTACTCCACTTACAAGGAGTTGATGGGCGACATGATAGGCTTTGTCAATGATGCCTCCACCGGTGCTCCCGTGCCGAACTCCATGTACAATATATCCACCGTCAGCATCAACGAAGCCTTCTCACCACTGCTCGGCATCGACTTCACCCTGCCAAACAACCTCACCTTCAAGGCAGAGTACCGCACTACCCGTGTGCTTAACCTCTCCATGACCAGCGTGCAGATAAATGAAGCCATATCAAAGGACTGGGTATTCGGTCTCGGTTACAAGATAGCCGACTTCCGCTTCACCAAGAGTCGTGCTCTGCAGGCGGCAAGAAACAAGACCAAGGGCAACGCCGCCGATGACAATAACAAAAAGAGTGGCAGCAAGACGACCGCCAAGTCGGCAGGCTTCGCGCACGACCTCAACCTGCGTCTCGACATCAGCATACGCTCGCAGGCGGCACTTACGCGCGACATTGCTTCCATGTCCTCATCAGCATCTTCGGGCAACGATGCCTTCAAGCTCGCCTTCTCGGCGGATTACAGCCTCTCGCGACTGCTCACCATGAGTTTCTACTACGACCGTCAGAGCAATACGCCGCTGCTCTCCGCTGGCAGCTACCCCACGGTGACGCAGGACTTCGGACTGAGTATGAAGTTCTCGCTGACGCGATAAAAAACGCTTTAGAGGACAAAAGCCATACGGCGTATTGAGAAACAAAGCCTTCCGTGCTGAGAATCTCCCTTGGTGACGCTCGTGTATGTGGTTGATAACGCGCTTGTTGCTGCATTATGAGGGCGTAGGTGTATCGCTTCCTGTCGCAAAAGCATAGCTATTGCAAAGTAAAAGCATAGCTATTGCATGGTAAAAGCATAGCGATTACCAGACAATCACATAGCTATTGCGAAACCATTGCCCGCGGCTTGCGTGGCAATCCGTAACTCGTCAAACCAAGAAAAGGGCTTAAAGATTTGGCGTTATCGAAAAAACTGTGTAACTTTGCACATCATACTATTCCGACAATACAGACCAAAACCAAACAACAACCCCTCAAAGCATGCGCCCCGTGAGCCTTGCTAAAAGGCAGACAGGGTGGGGCATATAGAATTATGATATACAAATACGATTTCCTCATCATCGGCTCAGGAGTGGCTGGTATGAGTTATGCCCTGAAGGTGGCGCGCGCCCACAAGGGCAAGATTTGCCTCATTTGCAAGACTACGCTGGAAGAAGCCAACACAAACTTTGCGCAGGGAGGCATAGCTTCGGTAACCAACGTCATTGTGGACGACTTCGAAAAACACATCGAGGACACCATCATTGCGGGCGACTATATATCTGACCGCGCTGCCGTGGAACAGGTGGTGCGCATGGCACCGGCGCAGATACGGGAGCTTGTGGACTGGGGCGTTAACTTCGACCGCAAGGAGGACGGCGAGTTCGACTTGCATCGTGAGGGCGGGCACTCAGAGTTCCGCATACTACACCATGCCGACGACACGGGGGCGGAGATACAACGCGGGCTGATAGAGGCGGTGCGAAGCAACCCCGACATAGAGGTGAAAGAAAATCACTTCGCCGTGGAGATAATAACGCAGCACCATCTCGGCATAGAGGTGACACGACGCACACCCGACATAGAGTGTTACGGAGCCTACGTGCTGAACCCTGACACGGGTAAGGTGGATACCTACCTGAGCAAGGTGACGCTGATGTGCACGGGAGGCTGCGGTGCTGTCTATCAGACCACTACCAACCCCATCATCGCTACGGGCGATGGCGAGGCCATGGTGTATCGTGCCAAGGGTACGGTGGCAGACATGGAGTTCGTGCAGTTCCACCCTACGGCACTCTACCACCCAGGCGAAACGCACCCGGCATACCTCATAACAGAGGCAATGCGCGGCTACGGCGGCATACTGCGCCTGCCTAATGGCGAGACGTTCATGGAGAAGTACGACGAGCGGCTCTCACTGGCTCCGCGCGATATAGTGGCTCGTGCCATCGACAAGGAGATGAAGATACACGGTCTGGACCATGTGTGCCTCGACGTTACGCACAAGGACGCGGAGGAGACACGCCACCATTTCCCGAATATCTACCAGAAATGCCTCTCCATAGGCATCGACATAACGAAGGACTACATACCCGTGCGCCCGGCGGCGCATTATATGTGCGGCGGCATAAAGGTGGACCTCAACGGCTGTTCAAGCATCAAGAGACTATACGCCTTAGGCGAATGTTCCTGCACAGGACTGCATGGAGGCAACAGACTCGCCTCTAACTCACTGATAGAGGCCGTGGTGTACGCCGAGACAGCTTCGCGACACTCGCTGGAACACATAGACGAATACGACTTCAACACGATGGTTCCCGAGTGGAACGATGAGGGCACGCTGTCAAATGAGGAAAAGGTGCTCATAACACAGAGCGTGCATGAGGTAGGACAGATAATGGCTAACTACGTCGGCATAGTGCGCTCCGACCTCAGACTGATGCGCGCATGGCGCAGACTGGACGTGCTTTACGAGGAGACGGAGGCGCTCTTCAAGCATGTTTACGCAAGCCGCGATATATGCGAACTACGAAATATGATTAACGTGGGCTACCTCATAACACGTTGGGCAATAGAGCGCAAGGAGTGCCGAGGACTGCATTTCACTACGGATTATCCCCATCATGCTTATGACAAGATGTAAGGCGTGGCTGAGGAATGTCGTCAGTAGCGTGCTCGTGGCACTGCTACCGGCGATGACAGCGCAGGCCTACACCTCCGAACAAGACACTGTAGTAGCCTGTACGCAGGAAATTTGCGCGGAAGAAAGCATCGAGTCGGGCGACACTCTCTGCGTTGACACCCTGTCAGAAACCGCGCACTCCAGCCTGCCATGGCCTCAGTCCTTGCGGGCTGACATAGACAGCATCGTGGCAAAGAGCACGTTCCTGAACACATCGCAGCTGGGATTGATGGTCTATGACCTTACTGACGACACCGTGTTATACACCCTTGGCGAGAAGCAGACACTGCGTCCTGCCTCCACTATGAAACTGCTCACCGCCGTGACGGCGCTCGACAAACTGGGCAGCGCATACCTCTACAAGACGCGTCTCTGCCACACCGGGACGGTAGTAGATAGCGTTAAGACGCTGGAAGGCGACATATATATAATAGGTGGAATGGACCCGCGTCTCGGTCGCGATGACCTGCGCTCGTTTGCGATGGCAGTTAAGGAACTGGGGGTGGACACCATACGTGGCAATGTCTATGCCGACAGAACAATGAAAGACAGCGACTTGCTGGGCGAAGGGTGGTGTTGGGACGACGACAACCCCGTGCTCTCACCATTGGTGTACGGCAGGAAGGACAAAATGCTGGAGAGATTTGGCTCCGTTCTGGCAGATGCTGGCATATATCTTGATGGCGAATTGCTGGAAAAAGCGTGCCCGTCAGGGGCGAAAGAGCTGTGCGTTCAGACGCATACCATAGAGCAGATACTGCACCGTATGATGAAAGACAGCGACAATCTCTATGCGGAGTCGATGTTCTATCAGATAGGTCTCACGAAAGGAAGACCCTCCACGGCGCGTAAGGCGAAAGCGGTGATGGAGGCATTGCTGCGCAAAATGGGTCTTAACAAGCAGCCCCACCGCTTCGCTGACGGCTCTGGCTTGTCGCTATATAACTATGTTTCGGCAGAGATGGAGGTAGCTTTCCTGCGCTATGCCTACAACAACACGGATATTTACTCCAACCTTCGGCCGGCATTGCCTGTCGCTGCCGTTGACGGAACGCTGGAAAAGCGAATGGCACGCACCGCTGCCGCAGGCAATGTGCATGCCAAAACGGGCACATTGACAGGCATAAGCAGCCTCGCGGGCTACTGCACCGCCGCCAATGGGCATGACTTATGCTTCGCTATAATAAACCAAGGCGTGATGAAAAGCGCCGTTGCAAAGGCGTTTCAAGACAAGGTTTGCGCGGCGATGTGCAGGTGAGAGGGTTGTTTAGTTGTTTAGTTTTTTAGTTGTTTAGTTAAATGTAGATAAGTGACCAAGCCGCCTAAACAACAGAAAACCACGAAGCCATCCAAACAACTAAACGACTAAACCACTAAACGACTAAACCACTAAACAACTAAAGCACCAACCCCCCAAACAACTAAACAACTATAATGGACCAAAGAATAATACTTTCAACCGATTTGGAGGCTGAACTCACCGCCTCAATACAAGATTGTGAGCACGACAAGATATTCGTTCTCACCGACACCACTACCCACTCGCTCTGTCTGCCCTTAGTGAAGGACTTTCCATGCCTGCGAGATGCCAGCGTGATAACCATCGGTTCCACTGACGTTGAGAAGACATTGGAGAGCACTGCCCATGTGTGGCGGTGCCTGCAACAGGGCGGTGCCACGCGCCACTCGCTCCTTGTGAACCTTGGCGGCGGCATGGTGACAGACCTTGGAGGCTTCGCTGCCAGCACGTTCAAACGCGGAATAAACTTCATTAACATACCGACAACGTTGCTATCTATGGTTGATGCCAGCGTGGGAGGCAAGACAGGCATCAATTTCGGAGGGTTGAAAAATGAGATTGGCGTGTTCAATGACTCGCGTTATGTCATTCTTTGTACCGCTTTCCTCAAGACCCTCGACGATGCGAACCTGCGTTCCGGCTATGCGGAGATGCTCAAACACGGGCTAATCTCCACGCCCCAGCTGTGGGACGAGCTTGTGACGTTCGACATAACGCGCCCCTGTCTCAGTCAGCTTCAGCGCATGGTGGCAGACTCTGTGGCAGTGAAAGAGCACATAGTGGAGGTCGACCCGCGCGAGAACGGCATACGCAAAGCCCTCAACCTTGGGCATACCATGGGCCATGCCTTTGAGTCTTGGGCCATGAGGAAGCAACAACCAATACTCCATGGCTATGCCGTAGCCTACGGACTGATACCGGAACTATACCTCGCCACGATGAAAACCGGCTTCCCCGTGAGCGTGATGCGCGAGGCGGTGCGCTATGTTCGTGAGGTATATGGTGTGCTTCCCATAACGTGCGACGACTACCCTGAGTTGCTGGAGCTTATGACGCACGACAAGAAGAATACGGCGGGAGTAGTCAATTTCACCCTGCTTGGCGGCATAGGAGACATACGCGTCAACCAGACAGCCACCGTAAAGGAGATGGAAGAGGCCCTCGACTTCTTGCGAGAGGGATAGAAAGACACATAGGGATGTTAGGCCGCGCTGCCGCATGGTTGTGGGTCGCAGGTCGCAGGTCGCTTCCTTTTCTACGGAAGACCTGCAACCTGCGGCCCATAATCATGCGAGGCAACCAGGCTATGTCACTCTTTTCTTTGCAAATAGTCAATAGAATGGTTAAAAAACTTGCTTTGTGTAAAATAAATACCCGTTTGTGTTTGCAAATTAATAAAAAAGTAGTAACTTTGCATCCGCAATAAGAATACAGACACAGCAATTATGAGTAAATTAATCAAACCAAAGAACTATAAAGCCCTTCTTGACCTGAAACAAACGGAGCAAGGCATAAAGCTCATAAAAGAGTTCTTCCAGCAGAACCTTTCCACGGAGTTGCGCCTGCGCCGTGTCACAGCTCCGCTGTTCGTGTTGCAGGGTCTCGGCATCAACGACGACCTCAACGGCGTGGAGCGTGCCGTGACGTTCCCCATCAAGGACCTCGGCGACCAGAAAGCGGAAGTGGTGCATTCGCTCGCAAAATGGAAACGGCTCACGCTGGCAGAATACGGCATAGAGCCGGGTTACGGCATCTATACCGACATGAACGCCATTCGTGCCGATGAAGAACTCGACAACATCCATTCGCTTTATGTTGATCAGTGGGATTGGGAACGTGTGATCCTACCCAAAGAGCGCACCTTGGCCTTTCTTAAAAAGGTAGTAAAGCGTATCTACTCAGCCATGTTGCGTACCGAATTCAACATTTGCGAGCAATATACCCAGATTCAACCCCAACTGAACGAAGAAATCTTCTTTATCCACGCCGAGGAACTGCGTCAGTTGTGGCCCGACAAAACGGCCAAAGAACGTGAAGACTTGATTACCCGTGAAAAAGGCAGTGTGTTCATCATCGGTATCGGTTGTCCCCTCGGCGACGGACAGCCCCACGACCTTCGCGCACCTGATTACGACGATTACTCCACCATTGCCGAGAACGGTTTACCCGGTTTGAACGGCGACCTTTTGGTTTGGGACAGCATTTTGGGCCGTTCTCTCGAATTAAGTTCCATGGGTATTCGTGTTGACAAGGAAGCTTTACTCCGACAACTCCATGATTCAGGTCTGGAGGCTCGCAAGGAACTCTTCTTTCACAAAAAGTTGCTCAACGGGGAACTTCCGCTCAGCATCGGAGGAGGTATCGGGCAGTCTCGTCTGTGCATGTTCTTCCTTCACAAAGCCCACATTGGCGAAGTTCAAGCCAGTTTGTGGCCCGACAGCATGCGTGAAGAATGCCGTCGCATGGGCATTCGCCTCATTTAAGGTGTTAACCACCCCCTCTTTCACCAATCGGTCATTAGATAGTTCTGTCTGATGGCCGATTGGTGATTTAATTAACCCCATATAAATATGCACAAAGTCTTACTCGCCACTCGAGTGAGGCAAGAATACTTTTACTCCTGGGTCACTCGCCACTCAAGAGAGGCAAGAATACTTTTACTCTTGCTTCACTCGCCACTCAAGTGAGCCTTAAAACAGTTTTTTCCTCAATTGGTCGTGAAAAGCTAATGAACAAATGGGGTCATTTATCCAGATAATCCGTTACAGACAAAGGAAGATAATAAAGGAGGTGAGAAACCTCGGCTGTTAAATTGCCAGAGGGACTTTTCAGCAGAGGCGCAGCCTGCAAGTTCAAAGAGAGAAGGAGCACCGCTATCAAACTACATGCGCGATGCAGAAGGGAAATTGAATATAATCTCATGTTGGATTCGTTAATTGCTTCGAGTTGGACGTTGTGAATATACTTAATTCTTACGCACCTGCAAAGTTAATCATTTTATTAAGATAATCTACTCTCCATCATTCCTAATAAGGCATGAAAAAGTGGAGGGGCAGGGGAAGCGGCTGATGAGCAGAAAAAGCGTA
>JALFOF010000065.1 GCA_022773825.1 Prevotella sp. | reverse complement strand
CGGCGGAGGGGCGGAAGGGTACGTGGGCGGAGGGGGAGGAGGGATGCATGAAAGCGCTTACTTCTGTGCGCAGTGTCTCCGTAGTGCCGCTCAGCAGTGTGCCGTCTGCCATGAGCCACAGGCGGTCGGTGAGCCGCAGTGCGGTGTCGAGGTCGTGGGTGGACAGCAGCACCGTCTTGCCCTGCTCGTGGCACAGGCGGCGCAGCATCTCCATGGTGCTCACTTTAGAGGGGTAGTCGAGGAAGGCGGTGGGCTCGTCGAGGAGTATGAAAGGCGTCTGCTGTGCCAGTGCTTTGGCTATCATCACCTTCTGCCGCTCGCCGTCGCTGAGTGCGCTGGCATCGTTGTCGGCGAGGTGTTCCGTTCCCGTCAGGGCGAGGGCGTGGTCTATGGTCGCCTTGTCGTCAGCGGAGAGGCGTCCCCAGAAGCCTGTATATGGCTGCCTGCCCATTGCCACGAGCTGCCTCACGGTGATGCCGTGGAGGTTGGCGCGTTCTGTCAGCACCACGCCGATGGTGCGTGCCCGCTGTTGTGGTGATAGGGTGGCGATGTCGGTCTGCCGCGGGGCGGCGATGGTGATGGTGCCTGCCAGCGGTGGCTGGAAGGTGGCGATGGTGCGTAGCAGCGTTGATTTGCCACTGCCGTTGCTGCCTATGAGGCATGTCATGGTGCCCTGCGGCAGGTGCGCGGTGAGGTGTCGCGCCACGCTTTTGCCGTGGTAGCCTATCGTGATGTCGTTGAGGTGGAGCATCGTTTCATTATTATAGTCATTATGCTCAGTGGCGGCAGTGTGATGGCCTGCGCCGCTGTTGGTGGCGTGACGGGTGCGCAGTCCTCCGTGCTGCTGGTGCGGTATGCCTTCTCTGGCTTCCATGGCGTGGTGGATGTGGTGTGCAACGTGGTGGTGAGGGGTTTGTGACCGGCATTGAGTAGCACCACCGTCATGCTGTCTCCGTCGGGGCTTATCGCCGCCGTGGCGTTGTGGCTGTCCACCGTCAGCCAGCGGTAGCCTGCTGGTATGAAACGGCTGAAGTGCTGGCGCACGTAGTAGTTCTTGTGGCGGCGGTAGGTGCGCCAGAGAGAGTCGCAGCTTACGAGGCTCCACTGGTCGTAGTTCTCCTCCACATACTGCCAATCCAGCCATGCCGAGGGCTGCAGGTGGCGTATGTCGTCGATGAGCCTTTGCGCCATCCTCAGGTTGCCGTGGAGCCCGTGTCCGCCGTCGCCCGTCTCCGACTGCCACAGCTTTATGCCGCTCTCTGCCGTCAGCTGCCGCAGTAGCGCGCGGTCATTGTCGTTGCCGTGGTAGGTGTGGGTGTTCCATTGCCCTATGTATCTCAGTGCGTCGTGCTGTTTGTAGTAGTTGAAGTTGTCCACGGAGCGTGCCACGCTGGTCTCGTCGGATGCCGCTATGACGGTCTCCATGCCTTTCTGGCGCATGGTGTTGTAGAGCACCTTTAGGAACCTCACCTGCGCCTCGGAGGAGAAGTGGCATCCCTCCTGCGAGCCTGACTGGTACCAGTAGTCGGTGATGCCCTCGTTGAATGGCTCGAGTGTGCGGAAGGTTATGCCGTGGGTGTTTTTGAAATAGAGGCATACGTCGGTGAGGTATTGCGCGAAGATGTCGTAGCAGTCTTCGCGGAGGTTGTCCTCAAGTGGGTCTTTGTGTCCTGCCACGCATCCGCTTTTCGTCATCCACCATGGGGCGGAGTTGGAGAAGGCCTCGAAGATGGCGTCTTTCCTTCGTTGGTGTATCATGGTGGTGACGCGCTGCTGCGCCTTGTCGCGCTGCCAGTTGTAGTGTTCCTCTGGGCTGTCGCGGAAGCCTTCCATCTCTGCCCGCAGTCCTTTTCCTTTTCCCATGTGGTGTGGCTCGCAGTTGCGCCATAGCGGGTCGTCGCCTCCGCCGATGTTATAGCGGAAGATGTTGTAGTTCAGTTCCTCCGGGTCGGTGAGCCAGTGTATTAGGGAGTCGAGGTGCTCCTCGCTGTGCCTGCCGCACATGTTGGCCCACCAGCAGAGGGAGACGCCCCAGCCTTCCCATTGCTGTGGCAAGGGTTTGTCGTCGCGGATGGTGGTGGGCTGGGCGGTGGCGGTGATGGAGAGGGAGAGGAGGAGGGTGAGGAGGAGGTGGAGCATGGTGGTTGGTTGTTTGGTGGTTTTGTTGTTTGGTGGTTTGTATCACGGGCTGACGCCCGCGACACAAGGGCTGCTTTGCTAATACGGGCGACACAAGGGCTGCTTTGCTAATACGGGCGGCGGAGGGGCGGCTCCTCCCCTCGGGGAGGCTGGGAGGGGGCTGTTGTG
>JALFOF010000021.1 GCA_022773825.1 Prevotella sp. | reverse complement strand
CGCCACCTTTGCCCTTGGCGCATGTGAATACTGCGTATCCCATAATATAGAAAGGTATATTGGAACGCGCTAAGGTTGCTTGCTGCCTTGTGCTTTCGCCCTCCATGGAATGGCTTACTACCACAAATTAAGTACCTTGGTGCGGCACGGAGTGTAATTTTGGTATAGTAAGCTACCTCAAAATATACATTTTGACGAGAGGAGCATGCAAGCATGCCTCAGCGAGTTCGTTTGTTAAACATATTGTTACTATCATGCAGGAGCAAACCCTTCAAGGACAAGGTCAAGCTTCTCTTCAAGAATCCTGAGGGCAGGATGCTTCTTCTTCATCAGTTCCCAAACGCCCTCGGCAGGATTGATGCGTAGAAGAAAGTCTGCAATGTCAAGTCCTGCTTCACGCTCTTCGGGAGTAGCAATGCGTTCCAGTTCCTCATAGAGAAAAGGACTCGCTCCAACCTTTGAGAGCAACTGCATCTTACCTCTCCAATCCTCCGTACCCTTAAGATCTGGGAAAAGAATCACTTGTCTGTTGCGAAGAACACTCAGTACCTCTTCGTGCCAGCACGTACCTTTACCACCTGTAGCCAGCCAAAGATACTGCGGAAGATAGAAGGACGCAATGATGGCAGTCTTCTCGCTCTCCACGATTGCAACCTGCTTATCAGGTTCCGATGCCAACAAGTGCTCGCCAAAGAGACACTGCTGAAGATGGAAGTCTTCAAGTTTGAGAATGCTGTGTGCCCAGTTGATACGGCTTACAGGCTCCTTGACACGATGACCGTTGGTATCGTACTGCATGATCTTACCTGTGCGAACCCTGCCTTGGGCATCCATTTGCCAAAAGACTGTTGAACCTCCCCACAGTTTTGCCGTTCCCACATTATAGCGAAGGAACAATTCTTTTGTATTTGCCTCCCCGAACTTGTCACGAAGGAAGACAAACAACGGATTGGTATTATAGGCTGTCATAGTCTTCTGCTTTATGGACGAATCCACGAATGAAGGCGGTGTAGGTTCTGGTATTGCCTGATGCACTGACACATTATTATATATGTAGTCATTATAATCGTTCTCAGACTTTAGGTCTGGATGGTCTGAGAAGAACTGCTTCGGAGTATAGTGGTAGCCACAGTGGTTCTCGTGATCACATCTGCCGACATCATCAGGAAACTGTATCTTGCCTTCCTCGTCAACATACTTACGGAAGCATCGCTTGCAGTGACATGCGGGACAGTTACTCTTATTCACTGCCGTTCCGCGCTGAAGATGAAATCTGTATTCCATTCTCTTTGTATATGATGGACTTTGTGACCTTTTTGAACTTTTATGCTATGAAAGGTCCGAAAAGTTCAGAAAGTCCATTGGTTATACAGTTACAATCTTCTGGTATTTGCCATGACTAAGACGCTTGAAGAACATGCTGTCGTGAAGAAAACGCTTGATAGTGCTATCTGACAGACCTGTCTTCTTGCCTTCTTCGTATGCCATTGCAGTCTCAAACTCCTCTGGCAATGACTCCAGAACCGTCAAATGCTTCATGTCAAGTTCCTTGCTTCTTACGGAACCATGAACGCGGATTGCCTGTTCACGGAAATACTCCACCAGTAGAGTCGCAGAAGTGGTCGTTGTATCATCGATAGCATCCTTCGACGCCTCACCGCATGCCCAACGAGTAAGCTGGAGTATGAGACAGAAGCGGATGATGTACTTGTCAAGTTTACTGCATATTCCCTTGACGGTGCTGTTGGAAGTGTTGTCACTGATGCGCTTGTTCTTGACAAACCAATCCTGTAGCACGCCCTTTGCTTCATCCGTGAAGTTTATGACCGCAGGCATAGCGTCACCATAAGCGTTTTTCTCAAATGGCAGGTCAAGCAAGGTCTTGATGGTGTCGCGCCATTTGTCATCAACAATCTTTGGCAACTCCTTCATGCTTGGAAGAGCCTTAGACTGAATCCTGGGATAGACGAAGAGAATGCGCTCAACGAAACCGTTCTTTGAGAGCTCGCCCTTCATCATGTCTGCAAGTATGCCAGGCTGGATTGTGCCGATGACCGAACAGTAAGGATCTCGAATCTGAACACGTTCGTTGTTGGTCTTGCGATCACAACAGATACGGCTTCCATCGAACAGTTGGAGCCAGAACTGTACATCACTGCCGGAACGATAGCGGTTGAGGTTGTTTATCCAACGGATCAGTTCATCGGAATGCAGACATATACCCCGGCGGTTGAAGTCGATAATGTTCTGTACTGCCTCTGTGGTTACATCGCTGACGAGATAACACTTATACATCGGAGCGTTACCTTTCTGCTGTTTCTGCTCACCCTTCGCATTTGCCATCTGCTCATTGTATACCTTCAGTTCCTGATTGTACTGATACAGGAACTCTGCATCAGCATCCTGAAACGGTTTAATGAGGAAGTTAAGCGGATTGCTCTTGTTAGTTCCTGGCTCACCCACGAGAGCCATGTTGGTGATAGCCATGTCGTCCCATCCCTTCATAAGATGTACCTTATAGGTAGCACCTATGGCAAGTCCGAGAAGGCTTACCATTGATGCTGCCGTGTACTCGATAGGGAAGGCATTGTACTCATAGAGATCCATGACCACCTGTTGCAGTTTCTTTGGCAAAACACTCAGTGGGAACTCAATCCCTTTGAGTGAATTGCCGAAGTCAACAGCACTGTTCAACAATGCCATTGAAGATGAATTGATACTATCCATGCATACCTCCTTCCACAAAGCTTGCAGGTAGAGATGACAACGAAGAGAAATCGTTGTAGTGGAATCGTAACAAGAACTTATCCACATCTGCCTGTGTGTACCAATACTTGTCTCCATAGTGGGAATATCCAAGGAGACCTTCATCACGGAGTTTCTTCAGGAGTTTATCTCCTATGTTCAAGTACTCCATCAAGCCCTTGTTGTCATAGACACGCTGGGCTGTAGCTGCCAGTTTCTTGGCTGCTTTTTCAATGAGGCGAGTAATGTTGTTTTCTGCGTTCGCCTCATTTGAAACAACTTGTGCATTATTTTTCATGCTTTTTACAGTTGTTAGTAAGATGATGTTAACTTGGTTTGTATCCGTATGCACTTTGGGACACGTCACCGTTGCCTGCAACACGCGAATGGTTGTGCAAGACCATTCCGTGAATTGCAAGCACAAAGTTAATACATTTCGAAACGGATGTCAATAAGGCAAATGTTAGGTTGTTAGGGTGAGGTTAGCACCATGTTAGAAACAGGAAAGATTCATGGTAGTTTTATGGTAGGATGATGGTAGGTATAGATACGCAAAGAGACTCGCAACCAAATAGTTACGAGTCTCTTCAAAAAACAAGAAATCTTTATTTTTTTTCAAAAAAATATATCAATAGATTCAAATCCTTGTGGCACAGCAGTTCCTGCTCGATTGTATCTTGCTTGTGCAAGTCCGCTCTCGTCAAACAGTTTGTTGAGATCGGATTCGGGAAACACTCCTTCTCCCTGCTTCCATATGTATTTATTACTCTCGCCAACACGTTCTGATTTATCACCACAATATATTCTTCCACACATATACGTCAGCAAAGCCTTGGACATATTCTTCCTTTTGTAATGTCCATCGACCTCTTCGATGTAACCTTCCTTTATTGCCTTGGCAAATATCTTGTTTGCAAGGGGAGTGTTGAGACGTGCAGGAAGGACAACTTGTTTATGTACTTCTACTATAACAGCATTTTCATTGTCGGCAGGTGATTCTGTAGAAGGTTCCGCTTCAGATTCCTCGTCATGATTTTCCTCCGAGATCTTTGCTTGCGTACTTTTATGTATTCTTTCTGCAAAATAGGCAAGAACTCCAGATATGACAAAACCAAGAATACAGGTAAACAGCTGCGTTGAATTATGCAATGATGGAGAAAGAATGCCAAGGGCAATACAAAGCATGGTAATTTCGAACATACATATTGCAACTGTCCAGAAGATTCCACGGTCATTAAATTGCAGTGTGCCTCGTTGTCGCTTTTTGACCACGGTGAGTATTGCCAATAACGCAACAATAAAAGCACAGAATGCAACTGCTACTCTCAGATGATCTAACGCCATCGTTTCAAATTGTTCTTTCATAAAATGCTATATGCTGAATTTATTGAAGTCATTTTGTAGTTTGTCAAGTTCGGAAGCGAGAGTCTCCGGAAGGAACTTCGCATATACACGTTCAGTTATCTCCGTACTTCCATGACCAAGAAGGCGGCTTACGACATTGAGCGACATACCTTTGTTGAGGGATTGAACAGCAAAGGTGTGACGTGCCACGTGTGCCGTAAGTGGAAAGTCGAATCCCAACTGTTCGCCCACCACCTTCAGGGATTGGTTAATACACTTTGTCGCATTGGTACGAGCACGGTATAGGTCGTCCTTGTTATCAAGGTCAAGAGAGTCTTTGACAAGATCAAATACAAAGCGGCAACCTAATCTGTATTCCCTCCACTTGTTGAGAATTGCAAGAGCCTGGTCGGTAAGAGGTATTATGTGACGCTTGTTGACCTTTATCATCACCTTGCGAATGGTTTTGTCATCAAAGTTTATGTCACACCAACGAAGAGTCATAACATCTATGATACGAAGTCCGCAAGCATGGAAGGCAAACATGAACATTTCAAGAAACTCTTTTCTTCTTGGTTCCGGGCATGTCTTGTAGTATTCCATCACCATTGCCATCTGACGCTCAGTGAGGAACTTTACATCATCATCCTCTGTATCTTCATTGAGTGATTTCTTGATAATGATGCGCATGTTCTGGATTCTGTTGTTGATGGCTGGTTCGATATAACCCAGTTCACAGGCATACTGACTTGCTTTGAGTATTGGCGCAAGAGCATGATTGATGGTTTCATCGCTGTTCTGCTTCACGTCCCTTCGCCATGTGATATACTCATCAACCAACTCTGGAGTAAGTTCACCAATATATAAACCATCAGGTTTGTATGTGCCTTTCTTTTGGGAACGCAGGAACTCTCCGAAGATACGCATACAACTCTTGCCGTTCTCATATCGACTCTTACCAATACGATTACGACTATAGTCTGAGTTAAGACGTTCCATGGTGAACTCGCCAAGGTCTTTTCCTTCGTCAACGCGTGACAATGGCTTATCTTGCAGAAAACCTGTTATCACTTCACCATTTATCTGGTTAGGATGCTTCTGGTTATACTCTGCCAGCTTTAAGTCAGTGCTTTCCACCTTTTCTAATAGGAAAGCATTGACACGCTTGTACTCAGAACCGTAACTTGCACGTACTTCACCACGTCCGCGATTGCCTTCCTGGTTCCAATGGGACGGATCGATGACTATGTTGACTGATTTACGGTAAATCTGCCTATTCCACGTGTATTCTAAATCCAGTGGATAAGCCTTTCCTGATTCAGGAACTCGTGGAAGTCTTAGTCTGTACTTCCCCAAAGGATATTGTCTCTTTGTTCTTCCCATATACTTCTTCTTTTGATAAACATTGAGGATTTCTTACATAAATCTGTATCTTTTAGGAGAGCAAAGTTACAAACTTTTACACAAACAAATATACTTTTTAGGGTTAAATATTGCAAATTACACAAACAAATAAGGCTATAAAACACCATAAAAAACCAACGATACAAACAAATAAATTTAGCTTATATCGTTGGTTATTAAGTATTTAAGTATTATTCTTTGTTTTAATACTCCTCTTCGTCAAAGAGGAAGTCGTCTTTTGTGGGGTAATCGGGCCATATATCCTCTATGGAATCATACGGCTCGCCCTCGTCTTCAAGCTCTTCAAGATTTTCTATTACCTCAAGAGAAATGCCGGAACGTATGGCATAATCAAGGAGTTCTTCCTTGGTAGCAGGCCAAGGCGCATCCTCCAATTTTGATGCGAGTTCAAGTGTCCAATACATGTTCTTTGTTTTTTTACTGTTTTAAGGTGTGCATAAAGGTGCACAACGGCGCATTTACGCATCCCTGTTCCTAATTGACCGCAAAATTACTACTTTTTTTCTAATCTGCAAGTGTTTTGCCATATTTTTTCGTTCGTGCCATTAATTATATTTAATTTCCTCGACAGGACGAAGAAATAGTCGGACAATCTGTTTACGAAGCAGAGCACCGTGGCGGCTTGTTGGTATGCTTCTCCGCCGTCGTTGTCTTGGCAAGGGAATGCTTCAGCGTAGAGGGATATGATGCGCCGCTCCGCCCTGCGGCACACTGTGCGGCATACGTGGCACTGTGCCGCGGCTTGGCATCCTCCCGGTAGCACGAAACTGTTGAGCGTGGGGAGTGATGAGTTCATGTTGTCTATCTGGTGTTCCAGTTCCTCCACTTCTGCTTTGTCAAGCCGTGCGGAGGGGTATATGGGTGTCTGCGACGTGTCGGTGGCAAGAAAGGTGCAGGCATTGAATATGTCGCACTGTATGCGTTCCAGCGTTTTTATCACTGCGGCGTCAGCGTCTGCGCTGCTTATCATTGCTGCCAGCAGTCCGATGTGTGAGGACAGCTCGTCCATTGTGCCGTATGCCTCGAGGCGCGCGGAATCCTTTGGAGTGCGTTGTCCGCCTACAAGCGATGTGAGGCCTTCGTCGCCGGTGCGTGTGTAAATCTTTGTCAGTTTCATTTTTCTTGCGTGTTGATGTGAGATGGTGGTTTTTCTCTGGGCTGACGCCCAGAGCACAAGGGCTGAAGGCGATGGGGGTGGGGCAGTTGAGAATATGGGAGGGGGTTATATATGGTAATGCTCTGGGTAGCGGCCTTTGCGCAGTAGCGCTATGCCCGTGTGCCTCATGTCGTAGGTTATGGTGGGCATGGCGGTGATGCGTTGCCACAATGCTGCGTTGCTGGTGTCTATATGTGTCAGCACTATGGCGGCGATACTGTCGGGATGCTCATTACTCGGCGCATATTCCACTATCATACCGCTTTCTAACCTTGCTGAGAAGTCTGTGCAACTCAGCTTGAAATACGGTGTGGACGAGGTGTTTACCGTGGTCTTGCGGCATCCTTGTTTTATGGCGTGGGTGGTGAGGCTGTCGGCGTTGCCGTGTATGCTTACCGCTGACGGCTGCAGGTGGTTGCTTATTCTGAACAGGAGCTGTGAGAGGCTGCGCTCTTCTTGCGTGGCGTGGGGGTAGTCGCGTTGCCATTCGAGGTAAGCGTAATATGGTGTTTCCTCGCGCAATACGTCGTGCAGAAAAGCGAAATCTGTCTTCGATTCTATGCCGAAGCCGCGTCGTTGCCACCACCTATGTAACTTATTGATTGTCAATTTGAAATAGAGTTGGTTCTTCTTGTTGCTGTAATAGCTATGCTTTTGTGGGGTGATTGCTATGCTTTTGTGGGGTGATTGCTATGCTTTTGTTCTTCCAGTGGCTGATGCCACTGGCACAGGGGCTCGCGGTTGTTCTTCCAGTGGCTGATGCCACTGGCACAGGGGCTCGCGGTTGTTCTTCCAGTGGCTGACGCCACTGGCACATGGGGGCGCGATTGTTTTTTTTAGCGGCTGACGCCGTTGGCACAGGGGCTGCGCCTTTACGGCGTCAGCCCTTCGGCTTCTCGCCAGTCTTGAGTTCGGGGTACTGTATGCGGGTGTGGTAAATGCTTTTCAGTCGCTCTATCAGTACTCGCTTGGCGGTGGCGATGTCGCGGAAGGTTATGGGACATTCCTGGAAGTATCCCTCTGCCACCTGCGTGTCGATGATGCGGTTTACTATGTTGGAGATGGTCTCCTCCGTATATTCCGGCAGCGAGCGCGATGCAGCCTCCACACCGTCTGCCATCATCAGTATGGCCTGCTCACGGCTGAAGGGGTTGGGGCCGGGGTAGCGGAAAGGTGCCTCGTCCACGTCTTCGTCGGGGTGCTCGTTCTTGTATGTGGTGTAGAAATACTTGGCAAGGCCCTTTCCGTGGTGCGTGAGGATGAAGTTGCTTATCACGTCGGGCACGCCGTTCTTCTCCGCCAGCTTTACTCCTTCTGTCACGTGACCGGTGATAATCTGCGCGCTCTCCTTTGGTTGCATCCGCGTATGCGGGTTCACGCCTGCTTGGTTCTCGGTGAAGAACACGGGGTTGGACATCTTGCCGATGTCGTGGTACAGTGCGCCGGTGCGCACCAAGAGGCTTTTCGCACCCACTTCCGTGGCTATGGCGGAGGCGAGGTTGCTCACCATGATGGAGTGTTGGAATGTGCCGGGAGCTACCTCTGACAGCCTGCGCAGCACGTCGCGGTTGGTGTCGGAGAGCTCAAAGAGTGTGACGGGCGAGATGAACCCGAATGCCTTCTCCACGAGGAACATCATGGGGTAGGTGAGGAGCAGCAGCACTCCGTTGCATATCAGGGTGAAGTAGGGCTGTTTCAGGGCTTCGAATGTCAGGTCCTTGTTGTCGAGGAACTTCACCACGGTGTAGGTGCAGATGCCCGAGACGGTGACGAAGAGGGCGGTGTTGAATATCTGTGAGCGGCGTGACAGTTCGCGCAGGGCGCAGATGGCAACGACTCCCGCGCTTATCTGCACGGTGATGAACTCAAACTTCTCGCTCACCGCTGCCGCGCAGACGAGCACCATGACCGTATGGGCCATGAAGGCCGTGCGCGAGTCGAGGAAGACGCGTATGAACATAGGCACGAGGCATAGCGGGAGTATGAGTATATTGCGTGGGTCGAGACGCATCATCACGGCGTTCATCATGGGGAATATGGTGAGCAGGGTGAACACCATGGCGAGCGACCGGGGCTTGTCAAGGTAGTCGCGGCGGAAGAACTGCATATACATCAGGAAGAGAATCATGAGCATCATGACGTAAAGCCACTGCACTCCGTTGGTGCGCAGCAGCTCGTAGTGCCCCTTCTGCGCCTCTGTGCTTATGAACTCGTTGTAGCTGTCTATCATGCGGGCGCGCTCTTCGGTCACTATGTCGCCGCGGTTTATTATCTCCTGCCCCTGTTTCATTACGCCCGAGTTTGTCGGTACCATGGATATGATGTCGTGCTTTGCCTGCTCGCTGCGCCTTGCGTCGTAGCTCACGTTGGCTACGAGATACTCGTTGAGATTGCATTTCTGCAACTCCTCGCGGTATTTCTCCAGCCTCTTGTCCGCGAACAGTGACTCGTAGGCTTTCTTTGTGGAATAGATGTCCTTGATATACGTTCTTTCCGCCTGCTTGTCGTTAACCAGCATGAAGGTGAAGAGGCTGTCCTCGTTGTATATCTGCGTGTAGTCCGCCTGCTGCATTATGCCCGTTTCATATATCGCCTTCATGGCACTCGCCACCAGTTGCATGGCATACGCCGATATGCCGGGCATCCCTTCCCCGTATTTCTCAAGGAAGAGGTTGGTCTGTTTCACCCCCGTCTGCTCGTTGCGGGTGTAATAAGGCAGGTATTCATTGCGCAGAGCTTCTTGCTGTTCCTGCTCCACCACCTTGGGGTCTTTCTGTATCAGTATCTGTCCGGGCGAGATGAGCTGTGGGTTTACCCACGGTTCGTTGATGGTGTAGGTGAGCCTCGGCTTCTCTGTGTTAGGCATCACGAGTACTATCAGTGTGACGCTGATTGCCAATACGCCCAGCGTTGCCATGAAAGACTTTATGTTTGACATCCTTGAGGTTGTCACATTCTCCATTGCCATAGTAGTGTCAGTTCTAAGGGTTAGTGTTGCCGCTGTTGGGCCGCGGTGTCAGTGCCACGGCATTCCGTGGTTCGTTTTCGCCTGCGAAAATACAAAAAAAAAACGGTTCAGACTATAAAAAGCGGGAAAAAGTTCGTGTTTACGGGATTTATTTGTTAACTTTGCAATCAAAATATGCCATTATGGCTGTTTTTTTATTTGATAAGAGCACAAAAACATTACGACAGACAATAATGAACGAAAGAAAAGTTAGGGTGCGTTTCGCACCAAGTCCTACTGGAGCATTGCACATTGGCGGTGTGCGAACGGCCTTGTTTAACTACCTTTTTGCCCGTCAGCATGGCGGAGAACTTATATTTCGCATAGAAGACACAGACTCCAACCGCTTCGTTCCCGGAGCGGAAGACTACATAATAGAATCCTTCCGCTGGCTCGGGATAAAGTTTGACGAGGGCGTTAGCTTTGGAGGCGACAAAGGACCGTACCGACAGAGCGAGCGCAGAGCTATATATAAGAAGTATGTGCAGCAGCTGCTTGACAATGGAAAAGCCTACATGGCGTTTGACACACCAGAGGAACTGGAGGCAAAGCGCGGCGAAGTGCAGAACTTCCAATATGATGCTCACACGCGTATGCAGATGCGAAACTCCCTCACTATGTCCAAAGAAGAAGTCGAGGAACTCGTGTCTGACGGTAAACAGTATGTCGTTCGTTTCAAAATAGAACCGGGCGAGGAGGTGCTTGTTAACGACCTCATACGCGGAGAGGTGCGCATAAAGACGGATATACTTGACGACAAGGTGCTTTATAAGAGTGCGGACGAACTGCCGACATACCACCTTGCCAACATTGTAGATGACCATTTGATGGAGGTGTCGCACGTAATCCGCGGCGAAGAATGGCTTCCTTCCGCGCCATTGCATGTGCTACTGTACCGTGCTTTCGGCTGGGAAGACACCATGCCACGGTTCGCTCACCTACCATTGCTACTCAAACCCGAGGGTAAGGGAAAACTGTCCAAGCGCGATGGCGACCGCCTCGGCTTCCCAGTGTTCCCCTTGGAGTGGCACGACCCGAAGACTGGCGAGGTGAGTTCGGGCTACCGCGAGAGCGGATACTTCCCCGAAGCGGTGGTTAACTTCCTCGCTTTGCTCGGATGGAACCCTGGTACGGAGCAGGAGGTGTTCTCGCTTGACGAGCTGGTGCAGGCCTTTGACATAGCAAGGTGCTCGAAGGCGGGAGCCAAATATGACTATAAGAAGGGAATATGGTTTAACCATGAGTATATGTTGATGAAGCCTGTTGACGAGATTGCGCGACTCTTTGCGCCAATAGTAGCCAACAATGGCGCCGATGCCACGATGGAACAGGTGACGAAGGTGGTGGAAATGATGAAAGATCGCGTCAACTTCGTGCACGAATTATGGCCTCTGTGCTCCTTCTTCTTCTACGCTCCAGACTCCTATGACGAGAAGACTGTAAAGAAACGCTGGAAGGAAAACTCGGCAATCGTAATGAGAGAACTGGCAGAAGTGCTGCTCGGCATAGACGATTTCTCCGTGCAGGGGCAGGAACCAGTGGTCATGGCGTGGATAGAAGAGAAGGGCTACAAGCTCGGAGAGGTGATGAACGCCTTCAGACTATGCCTCGTTGGCGAGGGCAAAGGACCGGGAATGTTCGATATCAGTGCCTTCCTCGGCAAGCAAGAGACTATTAACCGTATAAACAAGGCTGTGGAGGTGTTGGGATAATACCACCGTGTGACATTATTATTTAATGTATAACATATTATTATATATATACGAGTTTGGCATCTTTGTCGCCACATTCTTCTCCGCAAAGGTAAAGAAAATGTGGCGGGGAGAAAGGGAAACCTTCAAAATCCTTAAGGAAAAGGTGGACCCGGAGGCGCAGTATGCTTGGTTTCACGCTGCTTCGCTGGGGGAATTTGAACAAGGTCGCCCCATCATAGAGGAGTACAGACGAGTGTTTCCTAAAAGGAAAATACTCTTAACGTTCTTCTCTCCATCGGGATATGAGGTGAGAAAGAATTATGATGGTGCCGATATCGTGTGCTATTTGCCAATAGATACGCCGACAAATGCACTGCGTTTTCTTCGCGCTGTGCGCCCGGTGGAGGCTTTTTTCATAAAGTATGAGTTCTGGTATAATTACCTTCACATCCTGCGCCATCGTGGAATACCGGTATATAGCATAAGCAGCATATTCCGGAAGGAACAGGTTTTCTTCAAATGGTACGGCTTTCAGTACAGGCACGTGTTGCGATGCTTTACCCATTTCTTCGTTCAGAACGAGGAAAGCAAACGCCTACTCGGAACATTGGGCATCGATAACGTGATGGTGACGGGCGATACGCGCTTTGACCGGGTAATGCAGATAGCCAAGGAGAGCAAGAGTATCCCAGTGGTAAGGGAGTTCAAAAACGGTAAGAAAGTATTCGTGGCAGGTAGTTCGTGGCTTCCTGACGAGCAGATTTTCCTGTCTTACTTCGCTCAACACCTTGATTGGAAAGTGATAATAGCACCTCATGTGATAGGTGAAAGCCACTTGGAGCAGATAATGAGCCTGCTGGAAGGGCGAAAAGTTGTGCGCTATACCCAGATAGAAGCTGACGATGCCGTTACCCTTGGCGAAGCGGAGGTGCTCATAATAGATTGCTTTGGTCTGCTGTCTTCTATATATAAATATGGAGATGTGGCATACGTGGGCGGCGGTTTCGGCGTGGGCATACACAATCTGCCAGAGGCGGCGGTGTGGAACCTGCCTGTTATCTTTGGCCCTAATCACCAAAAATTCCAGGAAGCCAACGAGCTGAAGGCTTGTGGAGGCGGCATTGCCATAGAGGGCAAGGAGGACTTTCACAGGGTTATGGATGCCTTCTTAGCCTCAGAGGATGATATGAAAAGAGCCGCGGATGCTGCGGGACATTACGTTAGCTCACATTCAGGAGCAACAGAAAAGCTCTTGAAGCTACTGAGAGAGAAGAACGGACACGTGTAAACCTAATAACAATCACATTAGAATATGCTTGTCAAGACTTACAGCGCGGCGGTAAACGGTCTGGATGTGAACGTGGTAACCATCGAAACCAGTGTGGAAATGGGGCAGAACCTAATCCTCACAGGGCTTGGTGATGAGGCGGTAAGGGAGAGCCAGAGCCGCATACGCACTGCTTTCGGATATTCAAACCTGAAGTTTCCCAATAAGGCGGTAACGATAAACCTTTCGCCCGCGAACCTCCGTAAGGTGGGGTCGGGCTTCGATTTGCCGATAGCTGTGAGCATACTTGCCGCCAATGAGGGGATGCCCACGGACCATCTCGGTGAATATCTGCTGATGGGTGAGTTGGGACTTGACGGTAGGCTGAAGCCAGTGAAGGGCGCATTGCCCGTTGCTATACTTGCAAGAAAACAGAAATACAAAGGCTTTATAGTCCCAAAGGCAAACCAATACGAGGCAGCGGTGGTCAATAATCTCGATGTTTATGGCATGGAGACCTTGCTTGACGTAGTGCAGTTTCTTTCAGACCAAAGCGATGCCAAGCCGTTGGTGTTTGATACACGCAAGGTTTTCTATGAGCAGCAGTATAAGTTTGACCTCGATTTCGCCGATGTAAAAGGTCAGGAGAACGTGAAGAGGGCAATGGAAGTAGCCGCGGCGGGAGGTCATAACCTCATAATGGTGGGTCCTCCAGGCTCTGGCAAGAGCATGATGGCGAAGCGTCTGCCGGGCATTTTGCCGCCGCTGTCGCTGGCAGAAAGCCTGGAGACAACGCAGATACACTCCGTTGCAGGCAAGCTGGCAGCAGATACGTCGCTCATATCCCAGCGCCCGTTCCGTGCTCCTCACCATACAATCTCGCAGGTAGCGCTGGTAGGAGGCGGCGCAACGCCACAGCCAGGTGAGATAAGTCTTGCACATAACGGCGTTTTGTTTGCTGACGAGCTACCGGAGTTTAACAAAGCAACGCTTGAAGTGCTGCGCCAACCCCTTGAGGATAGGAAGATTACCATTGCCCGTGCCAAATATACAGTGGACTTTCCATGCTCTTTTATGTTTGTTGCGAGCGCCAATCCTTGCCCTTGCGGTTATTATGGAGACCCTTCCCACAACTGCATCTGTACGCCATCGCAGCGTCATCGCTATATGGCGAAGATTTCAGGACCGTTGATGGACCGCGTAGATATACAGTGCGAAATTCTTCCTGTGCCATTCAAAGATATATCGCAGGCACAGCCTGGCGAGAAAAGCGAGGTGATACGGGAGCGTGTTATCAAGGCGCGTAAGATACAGGAAGAGCGGTATAAGGGCTTCAAAGGTATTCACTGCAACGCCCAGATGACAGAAAGCATGATACGAGAGTTTGCCCAACCAGATGCGACAGGCGTGGAAATGCTACGTATGGCGATGGAAAGGATGTCGCTTTCCGCACGTGCCTACAACCGTATATTGAAGGTAGCGCGCACTATTGCCGACCTTGATGGCTCGCAATCGCTTCAGGTACATCATCTCGCGGAAGCCATTAGCTACCGCAATCTCGACCGTGGAGACTGGGCAGAGAGGGGTAATTGATTGTAAAGAAATTACTTAGATAAAAGAATAAGGCAGCCCCTTCCGGCATCAACGTTTGTTTGCCGCGGGCTGCCTTTATTGTGTCAGTACCTCACCTTGTCTTCTTTCTCCTGCCATTTACGGAACGCCGCCAGTGCCCTGTCGCGCATAAAGTGCTGGCATCTGATGGAGCGCATATCGTAATCCAGCTCCAACTGGTCGTAAATGAAGGAGTCGTCAAAGTCTATAGCCTTGGCATCCGCCTTTGTGTTGCCATAGCATATTCGTTTTACTCCTGCCCAATAGAGTGCGCTGAGGCACATTGGACAAGGTTCGCAGGAACTATATACCGTGCATCCGTCGAGTTTGAACGTGCCAAGGGCTTTGCAGGCGGCGCGTATTGCCGACACCTCGGCGTGGGCAGTGGGGTCGTTGTTGGGTACTACACGGTTCACGCCCGTTGCCAGCACCTTGCCGTCGCGTATTATTACAGCACCGAAGGGTCCGCCGCCGTTGTCGACATTGTCCTCCGACAGCTTTATGGCAAGTTCCATGAAGCGTGCGTCCTCTGCCGTATAGTCGTTTGTCTCGTCAAGCTCCCTGTGTCCGTTGCCCGCACCGTTGCATGGTGAGGGCGGGGGAGCACCCTTGCGCAACAAGGCCATTATGTGTTTTGTCAGACTGCTCATAGTGGTTGGTGGCACCCCCTCCACAGCCCTCCCGTGGGAGGGAGCCGCGTATCTGTCCTGTCAATGTGTCCCCCTCCGTCGGATGGGGGCGGTGGCGGCGGTGCTCCCGGGAGGGGATTATGGCGGGGACACCGTGCCAACCTGCCGCAAATTTACCAACTTTTTTCCGAAAAGCCGCAGCTTCTCCCGTGCCTTCTTGTCTGTATTAACCCAATTTGTGGTTATTTAGCGTGGCACAATTGTTTTGGACTGACTTTGCAATCGCTATGCTTTTACTTTGTAATCGCTATG
>JALFOF010000017.1 GCA_022773825.1 Prevotella sp. | reverse complement strand
CAATAATTGTATTGGTTAGTGATGCATAATCATTATGTGACATAAAGGAGTGTAGCGACTCCTACTCGACTGTTGTCACGTGCTGATAATGCGCAGTAGGCGATGCAAGGATTATATAAAATAATTCTGCACACCTACTTACATATTGGGTGGAAAAGTGCTGTTATGGGGGTGTGTAGTACTGCTTTTATGATTGTTAGAAGATGAAAATATGCGGAAAAAGCATTTTTTTTGCAATAATATTTGCACAATTGGGAAAAATATACTAATTTTGCACTCGCTAACGATGAAACGCCGATATAGCTCAGTTGGTAGAGCAACGCATTCGTAATGCGTAGGTCATGAGTTCGAGTCTCATTATCGGCTCCACGGAGGCGTCAGGAGGGAAGTTCGACACGGTGTCGCCTTTGGTGGTGGGCAGTGTTGTATACTCCCTTTTTTATTGATAGGGCATTATGCTCATGCGATAGTAGCTCAGTTGGTAGAGCACAAGCTTCCCAAGCTTGGGGTCGCGGGTTCGAACCCCGTCTGTCGCTCACCTTATCACTTTATGGTTAAGAAATCATTCGGCAGGCAGTCCACTATTCTGGTGGATTGTCTGCCGTTTTTTGCATGCTGTCAAGGACGGAACCTCATCCGCATAGGGTTATGCACAACACAGAAACAGCAGGAGATGTGCGGCATTGCGCCGTGCATCTCCTGCTGTTTCTGTGTTGCTGGCGTTATAATTCCGCTTTCAAGAAGCGTGCCGTGGCACTGTCTTCACATTCTGCCACCTCTTCCGGCGTGCCTGTTACCATCACTCTGCCACCTTTTCTGCCACCTTCTGGTCCCATGTCAATGATATGGTCGGCAAGTTTTATTACGTCAAGGTTATGTTCTATCACTATCACCGTGTTGCCTTTGTCAACCAGTCTTTGCAGTATGTCCATCAGTATGCGTATATCCTCAAAATGTAATCCAGTGGTAGGCTCATCGAGGATGTATAGCGTTTTTCCTGTGTCGCGTTTCGCAAGCTCCGTGGCAAGTTTAACGCGCTGGCTTTCTCCGCCAGAGAGAGTGGTGGAAGGCTGTCCGAGTTTTATGTAGCCCAGTCCGACATCCTGCAGCGTTTTGATGCGACGAAGAATGTGGGGCACGGACTCGAAGAACTCCACCGCTTGGTTTATGGTCATGTCAAGCACATCGGCGATAGATTTGCCTTTATACCTTACCTCAAGTGTCTCGCGGTTGTAACGCTTGCCATGACACGTTTCGCAAGGCACCATCACATCGGGCAGGAAGTTCATCTCAATGGTCTTGTAGCCGTTGCCACTGCAGGTCTCGCAGCGTCCGCCCTTCACGTTGAAAGAGAAGCGCCCCGGTTTGTAGCCGCGTATCTTGGCTTCTGGAAGCTCAACGAAGAGAGTACGTATGTCGGAGAATACGCCTGTGTAGGTGGCGGGGTTACTGCGCGGGGTACGGCCAATGGGCGATTGGTCCACGTTCACCACCTTATCTATTAGGTCAATGCCTTCGATAGAGTCGTAAGGCATAGGCTTACGCAGTGAATGGTAGAAATGTTGTGACAGTATGGGTTGCAGCGTCTCGTTTATAAGCGTTGACTTACCAGAGCCACTGACCCCCGTCACGAGTATCAGTTTGCCGAGTGGAAAGTCCACGTCCACGTCCTTGAGGTTGTTTCCCCTTGCCCCCTTGAGACTTATGCGCTGTCCGGAGCCTTTGCGTCGGTTCTCAGGTAGGGCGATGGTGCGTGTGCCGTTGAGGTAATTGGAGGTTATGGTATCGCGTGTGAGCATCTCTGTCGGTGTGCCTTGGAACACGATGTTACCACCTTTGCGTCCTGCCAATGGACCGATGTCAACGATGTAGTCTGCATTGAGCATCATATCCTTGTCGTGCTCCACCACTATCACCGTGTTACCGATGTCGCGTAGCTGCTTTAGGGAGTTGATAAGCCGCTCGTTGTCACGCTGGTGCAACCCGATGGAAGGCTCGTCAAGTATGTAAAGCACGTTGACAAGTTGCGAGCCTATCTGTGTGGCGAGGCGTATGCGTTGACTCTCTCCGCCCGATAATGATTTCGATTGCCTGCCGAGTGCGAGGTAATCAAGTCCCACGTCAAGCATGAATTTCAGTCGCGTGCGTATCTCTTTCAGTATCTCGGCTGCTATTTTTGCCTGCCTGCTGTCAAGGTGTGCAGGCACCTCTCCCAGCCATTCATATAGCTGGTCTATGTCCATGTCCGCCAGTTCCGCAATGTTTTTATCCCAGATACGGTATGACAGTGCCTCTTGACTTAAGCGTTTGCCGTGGCAGGCGGGGCATACGGCAGTCTGCTCCTCTTCTTCTTCCGGTTCGACGGCGTTGGCGTTCCTTGTCGGTTTCTTCTTTGGCGCGGGCTTCCCCCCCACCTCTTCCGCCAACATTCCGAAGGTCTCTACTATCAATGGGTCGTCCACCAACACCTCGCCCAGTCCTTTACAGTACGGGCACGCACCTTCGGGCGAATTGAAAGAGAATATGTTTGGTGCGGGGTCTTTATAAGCCATGCCTGAGGTAGGACACATAAGACGCTTTGAATAGTATTTCGCCTCTCCGCTGTCCTTGTCGAGTATCATTATCAGACCGTCGCCCTGACGCATTGCTACCTGCACGCTTTTTCCCAGTCGCTCAGCCTCCTGCGCCTCATCGCGTGTTGATGTCACCTTCAGTTTGTCCACCACTACTTCAATGTTGTGGTTCTTGTACCTGTCGAGCCTCATGCCTGGCACAAGTTCCTGTAGCTCTTCGTCTATGCGTACGGAGAGAAACCCTTTTTTGCGTAGCTGTTCAAACAGTTCACGGTAGTGCCCTTTACGGTTTCTTACGAGTGGGGCGAGGATGTATATGCGTCTTTCGGTATAGTCGCGCATAATCATCTCCACCACCTGCTCTTCGGTATATTTCACCATTTTCTCACCCGACACGTAGCTATATGCCGTGCCGGCGCGTGCAAATAGCAGGCGCAGGTAGTCGTACACCTCTGTGGTGGTACCCACGGTGGAGCGTGGGCTCTTGTTGGTAGTCTTCTGTTCTATGCTTATTACTGGCGACAACCCAGTGATTTTGTCCACGTCAGGTCGCTCCATACCGCCGAGGAAGTTTCTCGCATAAGCGGAGAAAGTCTCGATATAGCGTCGTTGTCCCTCAGCAAAGATGGTGTCGAAGGCGAGTGATGACTTGCCAGAGCCAGAGAGTCCCGTGATGACCGTGAGACTGTTGCGTGGTATCTGCACGTCAACATTCTTTAGGTTGTGCACCCTTGCGCCGTAAACGTTTATCATATCTTTACAAGTCATAGAGGTATCCCATCTTGATTACGATGGTAGTATGGTTCGATGTCCCGAAGAAGTCACGTTTGGAGTCGCCGTATATGTTTCCTAATCCGTAGTAAAAGCGTCCCTCAAGGTCAAAGCGTCCTACCTTATTGATGTGACATTCTATTCCCGCGCCGAAGGTTATGCCAAAGTCGAACTTGTTTTCCACAGGCATTGTCTCCTGTGCCACTACCTGTGAGGCGCGCCCTACGCTGTTTGTGAAGTCGTTGGGGAAGTTCTCTTTGGTGTAGGGCGTGTCGTAGTTCTTCTTTGTCTTGTCACTTATTACGAAGCCAATCTGCGGTCCGAGGTTGAGAAAAGCGTTCACGCCACGTTTCTCCTTGCCCCACGACAGGTGAGCAAAGATAGGTATCTGTATGTATGTTATGTCGCGTTGATATTCTTCCGCCACACCAGTCAGTGGGTTTACCACAGGCAGGTTGTCGATGGTCGCTATGTCCTGCGTCCAGCCCATCTGTGCCATGTTCACCTCGGCCTGTATGGCGCACAGCGTGGAGAAATATTTCTCGCTGGTATATCGTCCCGTGATGCCAAAGGTCATGCCGCCGTGCATCTTCTGCGTCACTGTGGGTTGGAAGCTCAACGAGTTCATCATGTAGCCGCCGCTGCCACCAATGCTGAAGGTGTTGCGGTATTCTCCGACCTGCGCCATGGAGCGTATAGGCATGAAGGTGACAAGTACTAATATATATATAAGGTGTAATCGCTTCATCAGTTCAGAAGTTTAGCGCCTCTATGCCGCCGCTTGGTTTGTAGTGAATGAGCATGAAGGTCTTGTTGCGGTAGCCTCCTCCGCTTGTTTTCTTGAAGTTCAACGGCGTCTGCAGCCACTGCCTGCGGTTGCCGATGAAGTACATTGCGTGGTCGTATCCAGTAATGGCGAAGTGGGGTAGGGCGTAGCTAATGTCATGGTGGAAGTTCTTTTTGTACCTCTCCTCCAGCTCCATTGTCTGTGATGCCAGCTCGTTGTAATAGAAGTTAGTGGGAACGTAGGCGTTATATTTCGCGAAACGCGCCTTGTTGTATTTAGCGTACATCAGCCATTCCGTATATCCCAAGAGTGCAATCTGCACGTTCTTGTTGTCTGCCACAAGCATATCCAACTTGTTCATCGCCGCTGTCAGCTCAGGCGAGCGACCAGTGTTGAGTATTACGAGGTTGGGCTTGGTGAGCGAGAAGGCGCGTGCAAACATCTCCGCGGAGCTGTTGAGGTTGGTAATGTCGTAGCCAATCTTCTTCTGTTCCAGTATTTTGCGCAGTGCGAAGGTGAACGTCCCCTTCCGGGAGGTGGTGTCGTTGCAGTCTATGATGACGGGATGGTAGTTGGCGAAATGCTCCACCACGTGCTGTATTGTGGCACTGTAGAAGTCGTCGGGCGACTGGTATACCTGGTATATCTGCGTGTTTTTGTCAACATCGTTGCCAGAGATGGAGAAGGGTATCACCATCTTTATGTCGTAAGCCTTGCAGAAGTTGCCGAGGTCTGCCACCTGCTTGGTGTAGAGAGGCCCGAAGATTATGTTGCAGTCCTTTGCCCCTTCCTGCAGCAAGGTGGTGCGTATATCCGCGTCTATCGGCACGTTCCATGCATGAACGTTCACGCTTGTGCCCTCCTGCTTCAGCTTCTCCACTGCCAGCAGTATGCCGCGGTAGTATTCTACCATGCGTCTGCCGTCGCCGTCAACGTTGTGCAGTGGCAGCATTATGCCCACATTGAGTGCTTTCTGCGTTATCTGCGCCCTGATGCCGCAGCAGAGGCACAGTGCTGCCAGCACAATGATGTATTTGATGTTCTTTACCATAATATAATGTCAGAGTTCATTTCAAGATGCAAAAATAGTAAAATTCTTTTGAAAAAGCGAAGATAAACAAAATAAATTGATTAATTTTGCAAAAAATAATTCTTTTTGGTTGTTTTGGCATTTTGGCTCTCTGGCGGTTTCACCGCCGTGCTCCGTGGTGGATTGTTCTGCCCTGTACAAGCCAGAAACGCCTGTCAGCCAAATACTTCAAACAGTCTATGACAACGATGATGCGCACCACTATCCTTTCCTTTGCACTGCTTGCGTCCTGTCTTGCGCAGGCCGTGGCGGGCGACTATCCTTACATCACAGTCTCTCTTGATGCCACTGACAGTGGCGAGGAGCAGCAGACGGGCGTAACGAGCTTTGAGGGTTCCGCCCCCATCACCGCCACCTTCCGTTTTGAGGCGCATGATGCCGACGACTGGACACTGGCTTACGAATGGCGTTTCTGCCACGAAGGCGGTTCTTTGGACGAGCCTTACATGGTGCGTTACGAGGAAGCACCGCAGGTAACCTTCACGCAGGCAGGCACCGACAGCATAGCCCTCTACGCCGTGTTCACCCGTGAGGGCAGTGTGCCCGTGGAGTTCCGCAGCCTCTATTGGCGCGATAAGACGCAGGCTGCGCCCCTCACCGTGCTTGCCAGCGAGAGTGTGCTGACCTTCCCTAACGCTTTCTCACCCAATGGAGATGGCATCAATGACTTCTTCAAACCCAAGACCTTTGAGTCCATCGTGGACTTTCATGCCACCATATACAGCCGCTGGGGACAGAAGATGTATGAGTGGGATGACGTGAGAGGCGACGGATGGGACGGTAAGTACAACGGCAAGGACGTCAAACAAGGTGTGTATTACATACAAGTGAAGGCGCGCGGGGCTGACGGAAGGCAGTTCCTTATAAAGAAAGACGTAAACCTGCTCAGAGGATACACGGAGACCGACGGCTCCTCTTCCTCTTCTGCCACTGCCAACTGATATGCGGAGCGAAGCGGAAAAGACAGAGTGCCGCATACGCAGGCTGTTCCATAAAGGCTGCGTGGAGTACGGCATGATAGAGGAGGGCGACAAGATACTTGTGGCATTGTCGGGCGGAAAAGACTCCCTGGAACTGCTGAGGCTGCTGGCACAGCAGAGCCGGCTGCACAAACCCGCTATCAGCGTGGAGGCGGCGCACGTGGTGATGGACAATATACCCTATGATACCGACCGCTCCTACCTCGTGCGTTTCTGCGAGGAGCAGGGCGTCAGGCTGCACATACTGCACGCCTCTTTCGACGAGAGTACCGACCGCCGCCGCACCAAATGCTTCCTCTGTTCGTGGAATCGCCGTAAGGCGTTGTTCACTTTCGCAGCCGAGGGCGGCTTTGGCAAGGTGGCTTTAGGGCATCATCAAGACGACATCATCGTGACGCTGCTGATGAACCAGACCTTTGAGGGGTCGATACAGACCATGCCACCGAAGTTGAGGATGGAGCATTACCCCATCACCGTGATACGCCCTATGTGCCTTGTACCGGAATATCTCATAGCACGGGTGGCGGAATTGCTGGGTTTTGAGAAGATGAAAACACCGTGTCCCTTCGAGACAGCGACACATCGCGCCACTATGACGCAACTCTTCCGCCAGTTGGAGACTATCAACCCCGAGGCACGCCACAGCCTGTGGAGCGCAATGAAAAATGTGCATCGCGAGCTGCTGCCGTAATAAAGGATAGTAGTCCCTCAAACAACTAAGTTGCCAAACCACTAAACCACTAAACAACCAAACAACTAAACAACACATTATGAACCTTATACCCAGTTTTGCCGTTGACCATAGCAACCTTATGCCCGGCATATACATCTCCCGTCAGGACACGGTAGGAGACCAGGTGATAACCACCTACGACATCCGTATGACCGCCCCCAATCGTGAACCCGCACTCGCCCCATCGGCGATACACACCATAGAGCACCTTGTGGCAACATACCTGCGCAACGATGAGGCGTGGAAGGAACGCATAATCTACTGGGGACCGATGGGCTGCCTCACAGGAAACTATCTTATCATCAAGGGAGATTCACCATGCGAGGAGGTGCGCGAGCTTATGCTGCGTGCCTTCCAGTATGTGGTGGATTATGTTGACGAGGTGCCTGGCACCACCCCCGCCACCTGTGGCAACTGTCTCTTGCACGACCTGCCCATGGCTAAGTATGAGGCTAAGCGGTACATACACCGTCTTCAGACCGCTTTCGTCTGCGAATATCCGGGAGTGGAGCGCCCAAAGGATGTCAACGGCAAGCAGTTCTTCGACGCCTGAGCGATGGCCTTTATGCACCTCCTCGTGAGGAGCTATAAGTCGAATGGAAGGAGAGGATAATGCAATCGCTATGCTTTCGCGGTGCAATCGCTATGCTTTCGCAGTGTAATCGCTATGCTTTTACATTGTGATAGCATAGCGATTGCATCGCTTTTGTATATTGTCGGTCAATAACGCTTGTGTCTTAATAAGCTAAAGGGCAAGTTGCTTTGCATCCGCAAATATAATATACGGCAGAATATTATTTGTTCTTTCTGTTATGTTATATTCTTATTGTAATGCGTGTATTATTAATTATTTTACCGTTCTTTTGTTAATATTTGGCAATTCTGGAAAAATAACAGGGATAGTCTGCCGCGTTAACGAAAATAAATCGTAACTTTGCCAGCAGAAAAGAAAAGGGTAAAAATGAAGAAGTCAACAATATGGGCGATAGCCATCATAATGGGGTTCTCATTCGTTGGCCTGCTTTGGATTCAGGTGTCGTACATCGAGGAGATGGCAAAGATGAAGAGAGAGCAGTTTGACGAGTCGGTTACGAGGGCACTTTATCAGGCATCGCGCAACCTTGAGCTTAATGAGACGCTGCGTTTTCTTGAGAAAGACGTGAACGAAACGGAGCGCAAGGCTTTTAGCACGGTGACAGAGACGACCAACGACAACTTCGGCGGGGCGGTGCAGCAGTCGCACCAATACTCGGTGGCAGGCGATGACGGTACGATATACTCCTCCTTTGAGCTGCGCACCATAGCCCTCAGCCCACAGAAGATGCAGAAAGGACTGCTGGTGAAGTCGGATAAGAGTGCTATCTCCGAAGCACAGAGGAGTATGCAGCAGATAGTGCGCAATAGGTACGTGTACCAAAAGGCATTGCTTGACGAGGTGGTGTATAGCATACTCTATACCGCCAGCGAGAAACCACTGCGCGACCGCATCAATTTCAAGCAACTTGACCAAGACATACGCAGCGAACTGCTGAACAACGGCATAGACCTGCAATACCATTTCAGCGTGCAGACCAGTGATGGAAGGGAGATATACCGTTGCCCCGACTACAGCGATGAGGGTAAGAGCATAACGTACTCGCAGATACTGTTCCGCAACGACCCCGCGGCAAAGACGGGAACGGTGACGATACACTTCCCCGACATAAACAGTTACATTTATTCCAGCGTGCACTTTATGATACCTGCGCTGGTGTTCACGGGGGTGCTGCTCATCACTTTCATCTTCACCATAGTGGTGATATTCCGCCAGAAGAGGTTCTCAGAGATGCGTAACGACTTCATTAACAACATGACGCACGAGCTGAAGACACCTATCTCAAGCATATCGCTTGCCTCGCAGATGCTGGGCGACAAGAGCGTGAAAAAGAATGAGCAGATGATAACGCATCTCGGGGGCGTGATAAACGACGAGAGCAAGCGCCTGCGCTTCCTCGTGGAGAAGGTGCTACAGATGTCAATGTTCGACAGGAAGAAGTCTATCTTCAAGATGAGAGAGCTGGATATCAACGAACTGGTGGAAGGCATAGCCAACTCCTTCACGCTGAGGGTGGAGCACACGGGCGGGCACGTCTATACGGAGGTGGAGGCGGTGGAGTCGACTGTGTTCGTGGAAGAGATGCACTTCAGCAACGCCATCTTCAACCTCATGGACAACGCCGTGAAATATTGCAAGTCTGACGCACCGCTCGACATATATCTGCGCACGTGGAACCCCTCGCCGGGGAAGGTGAGCATCTCCATACGCGATACGGGAATAGGCATAAAAAAAGACAACCTAAAGAAGATATTTGAACGTTTCTACCGAGTGCATACGGGCAACCGCCACGACGTGAAGGGCTTCGGACTGGGGTTGGCGTATGTGAAAAAGGTGATAGACCTGCACAAGGGTACCATACACGTGGACTCGGAATACGGCAAGGGAACAACTTTCACCATGACAATAGACGTGATAACGGCGAAATAAAAGTACATACAATAATAACATCAAAACAAACAAAACTATGGAAGAGAACCTGAAAATCCTTCTTTGTGAAGACGACGAGAACCTGGGAATGCTCCTTCGAGAGTACCTGCAGGCAAAGGGCTTTGAGACGGACCTGTGCGCCGATGGTGAGGCAGGATACCGCGCTTTCCTCAAAAACCCGTATGACATCTGCGTATTGGACGTTATGATGCCGAAGAAAGACGGTTTCCAGTTGGCTACAGAGATACGTCAGGCCAACGCGGAGATACCCATCATCTTCCTTACAGCACGACAGATGAAGGAAGATATACTCGAAGGCTTCAAAATCGGTGCCGACGACTACATCACGAAGCCCTTCTCCATGGAGGAACTCGTGTTCCGTATAGAGGCAATACTACGTAGGGTACACGGTAAGAAGTCCAAAGAGAGTACGCAATACCAGATAGGCAAGTTCCTCTTTGACACGCAGAAGCAGCTGCTTACCATAGGCGATAAGCAGACGAAACTGACGACAAAG
The DNA here is from genome assembly GCA_022773825.1 of Prevotella sp. Classification (GTDB taxonomy): domain Bacteria; phylum Bacteroidota; class Bacteroidia; order Bacteroidales; family Bacteroidaceae; genus Prevotella. The sequence goes on along the minus strand of JALFOF010000017.1, from coordinate 11,816 downwards.
GAGAACGAGCTGCTCTCATTGCTGTGCAGTCACTCCAACGAGATACTCCAGCGCGACTTCGCGCTGAAGACAATATGGATTGATGACAACTATTTCAACGCTCGCTCCATGGACGTTTACATCACGAAACTGCGCAAACACCTGCGTGATGATGACCAGATAGAAATCATAAACATCCACGGAAAGGGTTACAAGCTGATTATACCCAATCAGGAAGATAACTAAATAATAAGTCGCGAGCAGCACGCCCTCCTATCGGCAGGGAGTGCTTCTCACGGCTTACGTGAATTATGCAGGCAATGATATTTGCTGCCGGAAAGGGTACGAGACTAAAACCCCTTACCGACATCGTGCCCAAAGCTCTTGTGCCAGTGGCAGACAAACCGCTGATACAGCGCGTAATGGACAGCTTGCGAGAAGCAGGGGCAGGGCACGTGGTGGTCAATGTGCACCACCATGCAGGGCAGGTGAAGAATTTCCTCGCGCTGGCAGAGGCGCACTACCCATTCACTATCTCCGTGTCAGACGAGACAGAAGAGCTGTTGGAGACGGGGGGCGGCATAAAAAAGGCAAGGCATCTGTTCAAGGAAGACGGCGGACCAGTACTGATACACAATGTTGACATACTGAGTAACGTCAGACTCGCGGACTTCTACCGCCGGGGAATGGACAATGACGCTACACTGCTTGTGTCATATCGCAAGACGCAGCGATACCTGTTGTTCGACGATGACATGAGACTTGTGGGATGGACAAACATAGCCACGGGCGAAGTGAGAAGCCCATACCCGGAGATAGCTGCGCTATGCGGCGACAAAGAGACCGTGGCAGCGCGCTTCGAGTGTAGAATGTACGCCTTTGCTGGCATACACTGCTTCTCTCCAAAACTATTTCCACTGATGGATGGGTGGGGAGATAAGTTCCCGATAATGGACTTCTACCTGCGTCACTGTGCGGAGAAACGCATAAAAGGCGTAGTGGAGCCAGGATTGAGACTACTCGATGTGGGGAAACTTGATACCCTTGCCAATGCGGAAGACTTCATAATAAACAAAACAAACGAATATGCAAAAGATAATAATACTTGACTTTGGTTCGCAGACCACGCAGCTTATAGGCCGCCGTGTCAGAGAACTTGACACGTTCTGCGAAATCATGCCGTACAACAAGTTCCCCAAAGACGACCCGTCAGTGATAGGTGTTATCCTCAGTGGGTCACCCTATTCTGTGCACGACCCCGAAGCGTTTAAGGTGGACTTGGGACAGTTTATCGGCAAGATACCAGTGCTTGGCATCTGCTATGGCGCACAGTTCATATCACACACTCTTGGCGGAAAGGTGGAGAAAGCGGACTCTCGCGAATACGGTCGCGCCAACCTTGTGCATTATGACACGGAAAATGTGCTCTTTAAGGGCTTCAGCGCCAACTCGCAAGTATGGATGAGCCACGGCGATACCATTACTGCCATACCCGAAGGCTTCAAGTGTATCGCGTCAACGGATAGTGTTAAGTACGCGGCCTACGCCTCAGAGCAGCAGCCTGTGTGGGCGGTACAGTTCCATCCTGAGGTGTTCCACACCCTTCAAGGCACGCAGTTGCTCCGCAATTTCGTGGTTGACATCTGCGGCTCAAAGCAGGATTGGAGTGCGGACTCTTTTGTTGAGACCACTGTGGCAGAGCTGAAGGCGCAGCTTGGGGATGATAAGGTGATACTTGGCCTCTCTGGTGGCGTTGACTCCAGTGTGGCTGCGGTGCTCCTTAACAAAGCTATCGGCAAGAACCTTACGTGTATCTTTGTGGATCACGGTATGCTTCGCAAGAACGAGTTCCGCGATGTGATGCACGATTACGAATGTCTTGGACTCAATGTAATAGGCGTTGATGCGTCTGAAAAGTTCTTCGCAGACCTCGCGGGAGTATCTGATCCTGAGGAGAAACGTAAGATAATAGGCCGGGACTTCGTGGAGGTATTCAACGCCGAGGCGAAGAAACAGACTGGTGCCAAGTGGCTTGCACAGGGTACTATATACCCAGACCGCATAGAATCACTAAACATAACGGGTAAGGTCATTAAGAGTCATCATAACGTTGGCGGACTGCCCAAGGAGATGAACCTGCGACTGTGCGAACCGTTGAAGTGGCTGTTCAAGGACGAGGTGCGCCGTGTGGGACGCTCAATGGGCATGCCTGAGCACCTCATCACACGCCACCCGTTCCCCGGACCGGGACTGGCAGTGCGCATATTGGGTGACATTACGCCTGAGAAAGTGCGCATATTGCAGGATGCTGACGACATCTATATCCGTGGATTGCGTGAATATAAGACAAAACTCTCTGGCGAAGAGGCTCGCCGTGTGCTTGCTGCCGGAGTGCCAGCGGATATGCAGAACGGTGAGATAGAGGTGAGCTTATACGACCAGATATGGCAGGCTGGCACGGTACTCCTATCTACTGTCCGCTCAGTAGGTGTCATGGGAGACGAGAGAACCTACGAGCATCCCGTAGCGCTGCGTGCCGTTACCTCCACTGATGCAATGACAGCGGACTGGGCGCACTTACCTTTCGACTTTATGGCGAAGGTTAGTAATGAGATAATAAATAAGGTTAAGGGCGTAAATCGCGTTTGCTACGACATCTCATCAAAGCCACCTTCAACAATCGAGTGGGAGTGATGCCAATGCGATTATCATGCGAATAAAGCGAATAACAATTTGTTTCTCAGCCAGTTTTGCGTATGCAAAGCTGGCTTTCTTTATTCTATCTCCACCAATTTGTTTACTATCGCATAGATGGTAAGCCCGGCAATGGAGTGTATTTGCAGTTTGCGCGCTATGTTGCGGCGGTGGGTTATAACCGTGTTGTGGGCGATAAAGAGCTTGTCGGCAATCTCTTTGTTGGTGAGCCCCTGCACCACTCCCACCACAACGTCCTTCTCTCTCTCCGATAATGTCTCACCGCTCTCGGTAGTAGAGCCAATCAGTGACGACAGGTTCGCCATCGGGTCGATGGGTGAGTGCATATTCTCCAGCTCCTGAATGGCAGGTATGAATATTGCCTCTTCTACGTTGGCGTGCAGCGCAAGCGACTCCTCAAGGTTGTACAAGTCGTAGAGTGTGGCGGTGAGCAGGTTGCTTTGCAGTGGGTCAGAGGGTAGGTACTTGATGATAACGCTCTTCAGTTCCTTCAATTTCTCGCTCGTCTGGTCGTGGTGTTTGGAGAAGGTCTCGATGTCATATCCTGCCTTTCGCTCGCCACCCAGCAGTTCCTCCACGTATGGGAAGAGTGTCTGCTCCTCGTATCTCATGTGGTGCGTTATGAAGCGTGCGTATTCATCGAACATTTTTATTATGAGATTGCCGAGTCTGTCGCCCTCAATCAGTGCCTCCACCAGTTCTTTTCGGAGGAAGGGCAGCAGGAAGTCAATGTAGTATCTGTGCGATGCCCGGAGGTATTGCAACAGCGTGCGCACGTCAAGGTGGTGTATATCGTTCTGTGAATGGTAACCGTTGATGGTGAGGTTTACCACGGCAAGGAATGTGAACGTGTCCACTCCGTGTGCCTCGCACACCTCTCTGACCGTCTTAGTGCCAAATCCCATACCGATGCCGAATGCGCTTAAGTTTTGCAGCACATTGTAGTTGTCGCGGATTAGCGACAGCATCTGGTCGTCAGGCTCGTATAGTTTCATCTTCTTCATACCGTTTTCCTCCGATTGTTGGTTTTTGGGTACAAAGGTACTACATTCTTGTGATGCAGGCAATACTCATAAATAGGTATTCTCTTGCCATGTGTCTTACAGCGTTTTCAGTTTCGCGAACTTCAGCAGCAGTTGTTTTGTACCGGCATTTTCAAAATCAACTGTTGCCTTTGTGCTTTCTCCTGTCCCCTCAATCTTGCGTATAACACCCTTGCCGAAACGGTCGTGCATCACCGCAGTACCTACTGTTAGGTATGCGTCCCCTTTGCTCTCCATCGTGGAAGGTGTTGGGGTAGTATGCGGTGTGGATACCTTTGTCATGCTTCGCAGCGTGCCATAGGACGGTGTTGGTACATCCTGCCTGCCATATTCGGGCATGGAACCGAACAGAGACCGCTTGTTTCTGCTTGCCGGGGCGTTGAAAGAGGTGCGCGAACTTCCCCCCGCCGTTATCAGTCTTGGGTCGATGTCGCGCAGAAAGCGGCTCGGAGTGTCAAACTCCATCTTGCCATAGCGGTAGCGGCTCCGTGCATACGTCAGTGTGCAGCATTTCTCTGCCCGCGTTATGGCAACGTAGAGCAAACGCCGTTCCTCCTCCAACTTGCGCTGAGAGTCCGTGCACATAGGGCTGGGGAATATGTTTTCCTCCATACCCACCACGTAAACCACGGGGAATTCCAGTCCCTTGGCACTGTGTATTGTCATCAGTGTCACTCTTGGCGTGGTGCTGTCGCCGTCGTCGCGGTCGCTCAGCAGTGCCACATCGTGCAGGAAATCCGTTAGTTTGTCAGGTTCTCCACCTTCGCGTGCCGCTTCTACGAACTCTTGTACTGACGACAGAAACTCCTCCACGTTCTCTTGTTTGGAGCGGTATTCCGGCTCTGCGCTGGAGTAAATGTCCTGCGTTATGCCCGACAGTTTCAGTATGTCGTGCCCCAGGGCGAAGGCATCCTCCTGTGTCAGGCGTGCGGTGAAACTGTCTATCAGCGCCCGGAAGTTAGCCAACTTGCCCTGTGTGCCCTTGTTCACGTCAAGGCCAGCGGAGACGGGGGCGCATATTACCTGCCACATGCTTATGCCCGTGGTGTGTGCCGCTGCGGCAATCTTCTGCACTGTGGTGTCGCCAATGCCTCGTGCGGGGTAGTTTATGATCCTTCGTAACGCCTCTTCGTCATCGTGGTTCACCACAATGCGGAAGTAGGCGATAATGTCCTTTATCTCCTTACGTTGGTAAAAGCTCAGTCCTCCGTAGATAGTGTACGGCACATTGCTCTTCATAAACTGTTCCTCGAACGTTCTGCTCTGGTAGTTCGTGCGGTATAGTATGGCGCAGTCGGAGTATTCCAGTCCCTCATACCTCACCCTCGTCTTTATATCGTTGCATACGAACATCGCTTCCTCCCTGTCGCTTGCAAGCTCTTTCAGCAGCAGCTTGTCGCCTTCAGCGTTGCGGCTGAACACGTTTTTCTCTATCTGCCACTGGTTTTTGTGTATAAGGCTGTTGGCAGCCTGCACTATGCGCTGCGTGGAGCGGTAGTTCTGCTCCAGCTTGAAGAGCTTGGCATCGGTGTATATCTGCTGGAAATTCAGAATGTTGTCTATGTTCGCGCCACGGAAACCGTATATGCTCTGCGCGTCATCGCCCACCACGCAGATATAGTGGTGCTGCGATGTCAGTTGCCTTATGATGCACTGCTGGGCGTAGTTTGTGTCTTGATACTCATCTACGAGTATGAAACGCAGTGCCGTGGCATACACCTTCAGCACCTCCTCGTGCTCCTTGAAGAGCAGGTAGGTGTTCAGCAGCAGGTCATCGAAGTCCATAGCGTTGCTCATCCTGCACCGTTCTTGGTAGATGTCGTATATCGTTGCCACCTGCGGCACCTTGTCCTTGTCGTCCCTTCCCCTGGCGTGAGGGTTGTTAGCGTATGCCTCCGCCGTCAGCAGCATATTCTTCGCCTCCGAGATGCGTCGGTGAACGTCGGCAGGCTTGTAAACCTTGTCGTTGAGTCCCAGCTCTTTTATCACCGCTTTTATAAGCGAGCGAGAGTCTGCCTCGTCATATATGGTGTAGTTACCGTTGTAGCCTATCGCCGCCGCCTCTGCGCGCAGTATGCGTGCGAAGAGTGAGTGGAAGGTACCCATGCGCAGATACCGTGCCGTCTCCGCGCCCACCAGTCCCCCGATGCGCTCTTTCATCTCGCGCGCCGCCTTGTTGGTGAAGGTGAGAGCCATTATCTCCCACGGCTTCATCCCCGTCGTCAGCAAGTAGGCTATCTTGTAAGTCAGCACACGCGTCTTGCCCGAACCGGCGCCGGCTATTACGAGTGAGGGACCGCTGATGTGCTCAACGGCCTCTCGCTGTGACTCATTAAGGTCTTTAAGGAAGTCTGGTTGTTGCATTATTTTGTGTCTTTCCACTTTACGAATTTCATCTCCTTGAGTATCTGTCTCTGGCGTTTCCTCATGTATTTCGATGGCTCTTTGCTTGAGAAACGCCGTGGGTTGGGCAGTGTAGCGGCTATCAGTGCGCAGTCGCGGCGCGACAGTGTCTCGGCAGTCTTGCCGAAGTGGTACTGCGCCACAGCGTCAACGCCGTAGATGCCGTCGCCCATCTCTATGGAGTTGAGGTACACCTCCATGATGCGCTCTTTGCCCCAAATTAGCTCTATTAGCGTGGTGAAATACATCTCCAGTCCCTTTCGCAACCACGAGCGTCCGGGCCAGAGGAACACGTTCTTCGCCGTCTGCTGACTGATGGTGCTTGCGCCATATTTCTTCTTGCCCGCCTTCATATTGCGTTTCACCGCTTTCTGTATGGCGTCGAAGTCAAAGCCGTGGTGTATGAGGAACCGCTGGTCCTCGCTTGCCATCACAGCCACGGGCATCTCCGGGCTTATCTCCTCCAGCGTCACCCACCTGTGGTGCATCCTCGGCATCTCGCCGTCGCTGATATGCTGTGCCGCACGTATGAACATCAGCGGCGTGAACCACACTGGCATCACCTTCAGGGCGACAACGGCAAGCAGGGTGGAAGCGAAGAACGCCACCACCATCCATTTTATCACCCTGCCTATTAGGGAAAAAGCAAATCTCATTGTATTATAGCCACTTACGGGACTGCGCTGTAAAAGCTATGCTTTCACCGTGTAATATCTATGCTTTTACCATGTTATAGCATAGCTTTTGTTTCGTGAAAGCATAGCTTTTACCTTGCCGCCAGTCCGTTATGTCATAAAAGAACCTTTACTGTGCCTGCTGCTGCGCCTTGTTTATCATCTCCTGTGAAGCATAGAGATACACCTCTACGCGGCGGTTTTTCTGCCTGCCAGCTTCGGTGGAGTTGTCAGCAACGGGGTTGCTTGAGCCGTAGCCGTTCACCTTTTTCATCTGTGCATACTGCACACCGTTGGCTGTAAGGTAGTTGGCAACAGCCTGCGCCCTGTTCAGTGACAGAGGGTTGTTGATGGCATCATTGCCCGTGGAATCGGTGTAGCCCTGCACATCAATGCTGATGTCAGTGTTCTGCTTCATTATGTTTACCAGCTTGTTCAGCTCACTCTTGCTCGCGGCAGTGAGGTTATACTTGTTTGTCGCAAAGAGAATACCAGAGGTGAACGTCACCTTCACCGCGTCGAGGCCGTTGGCATCCTTCACCGTCTCCACCTCAGCGTTCTGCAACTGCGCCTCCGCCTGCTTCTTCACCTTGTCCATACGGTTGCCTATCACCGCACCCGTGCCTGCGCCTACCGCTGTGCCTATGGCGGCACCGATGCCCGTGTTGCCAGCTATGGCGCCAATGATGCTTCCCAGCGCCGCGCCGCCGCCAGCACCAATGATAGCCCCCTGGCCCGTCTTGCTCATATTGTTCCAGCCATTAGAACTGCCACAGCCTGTCAGCGCGATGCAAATACCCATGATAAGGGCAACAATTTTAATCCTTTTCATTTTCCTCAATTATTTAATTAAATTAATGTGTAACCATGATAATTGCTAAATTGACATTGCAAAGTTAAACAAATTTCCCCAATGTCATAAATATTTTGCCCACTTATGAGCATATTTTCATTTTTTTTTGTATTTTTGCATCTCGAATAGAAAAAGCAAACATTCCAGAACATAAAATCAATAGTTAAAAGACAATGGAAAAAAGCGCATTACAGATTGCACGTGCTGCCTATCAGCCAAAGCTGCCTAAGGCATTGCGCGGCGCATTGAAAGCTGTGGAAGGCGAGCCTACACAGTCAGTAGCAGACCAGGAAGAGGTGCAGAAACTCTTCCCGAACACTTACGGCATGCCGTACCTCAAGTTCGAACCTACAAAGGGTGAGGGCGAGAATACAGCCATCAATGTCGGCGTTATCCTCTCTGGCGGACAGGCACCTGGCGGGCATAATGTTATCTCAGGTCTCTTCGACGGCATCAAGAAACTCAATCCTGCCAACCGTCTCTACGGCTTCATCCTCGGACCTTCAGGCCTTGTGGAGCACAACTACATGGAGCTGACCGCCGACATCATCGACGAGTACCGCAATACGGGCGGCTTCGACATCATAGGCTCCGGGCGTACCAAGCTGGAGAAGAAGGAACAGTTCGACAAAGGACTGGAAATCCTCAAGGCACTCGACATCAAGGCCCTTGTAATCATAGGCGGCGACGACTCCAACACCAACGCTTGCGTGCTGGCAGAATACTATAAATCCATCGACGCCGGTGTGCAGGTTATCGGTTGCCCGAAGACTATCGACGGCGACTTGAAGAACTCAGAGATAGAAACATCCTTCGGTTTCGACACCGCCACAAAGGTTTACTCCGAGGTTATCGGCAACATCATGCGCGATTGCAACTCCGCCAAGAAGTACTGGCACTTCATCAAGCTCATGGGACGTTCCGCTTCCCACGTCACCCTGGAGTGCGCACTGCAGACACACCCCAACATCACGCTCATTGGCGAGGAGGTGGAGGCGAAAGAGCAGACACTCGACGACGTGGTGACATACATTGCCGATGCTGTTGCTGACCGTGCTACACGCGGAATGAACTATGGCGTGGTGCTCGTGCCAGAGGGATTGATAGAGTTTATCCCTGCAATAAAGAAGCTCATTGCCGAACTTAACGATATGCTCGCCGCCAATCAGGCCGACTTTGACTTCGTGGCAGACGACAAGAAGATAGACTACGTGCTCAAGCACCTCTCTGACGAGAACGCAGCAATATTCAAGAGCCTGCCTATCTCCGTGTCACGCCAGCTCGCACTCGAGCGCGACCCGCACGGCAACGTGCAGGTATCGCTCATCGAGACAGAGCAGCTCCTCGCCGAGATGGTTAGCAAGAAGCTCGCGCAGTGGAAGAAGGACGGCCTCTTCAACGGCAAGTTCTCCACACAGCACCACTTCTTTGGCTACGAGGGACGTTGCGCAGCACCATCCAACTTCGATGCTGACTACTGCTACTCTCTCGGTTTCAACGCCGCAATGCTTATCGCCGCGGGCAAGACCGGCTATATGTCTTCCGTGAAGAACACCTCAAAGCCCGTTGACCAGTGGGTGGCAGGAGGCATACCCATCACCATGATGATGAACATGGAGAAGCGCAACGGCGAGATGAAGCCAGTGATACGCAAAGCCCTTGTGGAGCTCGACGGCAAGCCATATCGTTACTTCGTGGCCCATCGCACCAAGTGGGCGCGTGAGACAGACTTCGTTTACCCCGGACCAATACAGTACTTCGGACCTACAGAGGTATGCGACCAGCCGACAAAGACTCTCCAGCTGGAACAGGAATAAGAATATTATGTTGTTTAGTTGTTTAGTTGTTTAGTTGTTTAGTTAAATGTATACCAATAGCCAAACAACCAAACAACTAAACCACTAAACAACCAAACCGCTCGACCTCTGGTCGCTTGCGCAGCAAGAACCAAACAACCAAACAACTAAACAACCCAACCGCTCGACCTCTGGTCGCTTGCGCAGCAAGAACCCAACAACTAAACCACTAAACAACCAAACAACTCCAAATGTCCTCCCAATCAACAAGACATCGCAGTAGGCAGAAAAGTGCACGCAAGTCGTCGAAACTGCCTGTTTGGTACTGGTGGTTGGGAGGATTTCTTGTCGCCGTAGTATATGTTTTCGTGTTCTACTATTTCTTCGTGGGACCTACGGGCTTTCGTTGGAGAGCCATATACGGCGATGTAACCTTTCCTGAGGGGGAGGGCTTTGAGATACAGGGCATTGACATCAGCCACTACCAAGGCACTATTGACTGGGAGGCACTACGCAACGCCATGATACAGAAGGCTCCCGTGCGCTTCGTTATAATAAAGGCTACCGAGGGAGCAACAATGATTGACGAGAACTTTGCTGACAACTTCTACCAAGCACGCGAATACGGTTTCATACGTGGAGCATACCATTTCTACAGCACCAAGTCGCCAGCGCGTCAGCAAGCCTACCACTTCCTCGACAAAGTGAAGCTGGAACCCGGCGACCTGCCCCCCATCCTTGACGTGGAACACAAGAACCCCGAGCAGACCACCGAAGAGTTCCAGCAGGACGTGCTCTCATGGCTCCACATAGTGGAAGACCGCTACCACGTCAAGCCCATCCTCTACACCTATTATAAGTTTAAGGAGAAATACCTCTCCGACGCGCGCTTTGACGGCTACCCCTATTGGATAGCGCATTATTATGTGGACAAGATGGAGTATAAGGGCGAATGGAAATTCTGGCAACACACCGACGCGGGACGACTGCCGGGCATAAAAGGCTATGTTGACTTCAATATCTACAACGGCTCATACTACGACCTCAAGCAGCTCACCATACCAAGAAAGGAAGAAAACAGCAGCAGATAATCCCTAACACAGACATCGTTTCCACTGTCTTGGAACAGAGGAAAAACTGCCGCGCGATGTAAACTGGTGCTGATGACCCTACAATCAGCACCTGTTTGTGTCGTAATTAGCACCAGTTTCCCCTCGTCTGTTGCACGTTTTTTTAATAAAAATAAATTTTAGTGAATAATTTTTGGTAAAAAATGTTGCGCATATAAAATATTATTCTTATCAGTTTGCAACTGAAAACAGTCATGTACTGTCTTCGGACATATTAACAAAAGGGCGTTTTGCAATATTATCCCTATAGGAATCTAGACAATTTCTTGACTGCGGATGATTAGCACAAACGCCCACGTCTAAGATATATCATTATCCTTCATGCGTAAGGGTGGATAATATTCTAACGGCGTGGGCTTTGTTTATTATGCAGTCAGGTAGTCTAGAACCTCTATAGATAATAAGCATTTCGTCTTAAACTGGGTGTAAAGATTGACAATTCATCAGAAACAGAAACTGAGGGAAAGACACCTGATGATTTAGCAGGCAATAGTGCTTGGAACTCAACAACGGAACTCAACAAGAAGAATACCGAATTCTCTTTTATGCTGGGTTATGAGCGCCACCTTGCTGTATCAGGACGTTTTGATGTGTATGTTGGCGCAGAATTTGGTTATAAGATAAACAAGTATAGTGGTGACCTCGCTTACAACGAATTTACAACAAATTATGACGCAGATAAGAAAATATCAAGCATAGAACAAGTATCAGCAACAGCTGAGGCTACGGATTGTCAGATATATTGGTATAACGGAGATATTCAGTACGGTTCAAGCAGGAGTTCAAATGCATTTGTAGGTGGATTATTTGCAGGTGCAGACTTCTATGTGTACAAGAACTTATACCTTGGTGCTGAGTTAGGAATATCTTTCGAAAGCGGCAAGTCTCCAAACTACTATTATGATTATAATTCATCAGTGGTATCATGGAATTCACAAGGCACAGAAACATCTTCTAAGTATATAAATTATTCAGGCGAGACAAATACAACGGTTACAACAACAACCTCAGGAAATACAACAAATATTGAAACAACGAACGGCATCGCAAAAACAAAAGAGACGACAATAACCAAGTTGAAGTTCTATGTTGAGCCAGCAATCCGTCTCGGTTGGAGATTCTAAAACATTATGATATTAGATCTTTTTCAGAGATAATAAGAATAATGTTCTTAAATTTTATATCTTACATTTATGTGGCAGGCTATGTCGTGATGACATGGT
>JALFOF010000069.1 GCA_022773825.1 Prevotella sp. | reverse complement strand
GCCAGGAACAACAGCAAAAGTTTGTGTAGTTGTTTTGTCATTTGATATGTTGTTTGTGCCACGCATTGTTGGGCGGCGGTTATTTTGTTCTCAATCTACGAGATGTCACTCTTTCGAGTGTCAGTTTCTCTTTGCGTTCCGTTCGTTTTCTGTTTTTACCCTCTGAACTCCTACAATGAGTGCATTTCATACTTGAACCTACGCACCCAAGACATCTACCATTGACCATATTCGAGACTTAGATACTGAGAGGTTGCAAGATTTCGATGTGTCTTAAACAGAGCGTCAGATAAACGCCTTCTATTATCTTGACTCTCTTCCCACCTATTGCCCGCTTATTACCGAGAAAGTTGTTTGGACTTCTCAGCTTTCAGCTCGGTGTTGGCTGTCTGCTTATCAACATTGAGTAAACCCAATTTAATACACAGAATCGAGAGCCACAGCAAAAATAACAAAAAATCTTCAAAACAAGCAAGGTTTGCTTGGATTTTCTACCAATACTGTCCGATTTTAACATTTATATAGAGTCAACCAGCAAGTGCAAGTTTGTTGCAAATTTAGGCAAAATGTTTGAAAAAGACCTCATTTGGGGTAAGGAAATTTAGTTTTTCCCTTGGTCTTCTGTTGATTTTTGCCTGAATCGATGCTATTCTCTTATCTGCCACAGTGCTTATATCTGTTCCTTTTGGTATGTATTGCCTGATGAGTTTGTTGGTGTTTTCGATGTTCCCTTTCTGCCATGAAGAGTATGAATCCGTGAAGTAGACAGGGACTCCCAGTTTCTTTGACAGCCATTCGTGTGCGGCAAACTCTGAGCCGTTGTCTGTGGTGATGGTTTTGAGTCCTTCTCCCTTGTATGGCAGCAATAGTCTCCACACGACTTTGGCAAGTGGCATGGCTTGTTTTCCGTGCTTGAGTTTCTCCATGAGGAAGCGGTCGCTGCTGCGTTCCACTAGCGTCAGTATGGCGTTCTGGTCCTTGTCTACGATGAGGTCCATCTCCCAGTCACCGAAGCGCGTACCGTCGGCTTCTGGCGGTCTCTCGTGTATGCTCACGCGGTTCTTAATGTTAGTAGCCTTCGTCTCATGCTTCATATGGATTTTCTTGTCGTACTTCATCTTGTGTCGGCAGTGTTTGGCCAGTTCCCCCGTCTCGTCTGCACGTATCATGGCATAGATGGTTTCATAGGAGATTTCATGCCCTTCCTTCTTTAGCCGTCCTGATATCTGCTTGGGCGACCACTGCTCCTTGGTCAGCAGTTCTCTGACACGCCACTTGAGCGTGTCGCTGATGGCACGGTTGCCAGGAGAGCGGTGGGAGCGGACTTCTGCCTTCTCCTGCGCCTTAATGAAGTTATAACTACCGCTTTTGCCACCGTTGCGCCTGATCTCGCGGCTAACGGTCGCTTCGCTCACTCCAATCGCCTGTGCGATGGATTTTTGTGTACTACCCTTTTGTCGTTCCACATAAATGTAGTACCTTTGTGCCTGGGTTAAGTGTTTGTACATATGCAATGCAAAGTTACTTAATCTTGGGGAGACAGCGGTCTCCCTTTTTATTTATTTGCATTGCTGGTTGTTTTTTTCTCTCTGTAGGACGCAGACAACCTCGTCGCTACGCTCCGAGAACGTCTGCGTCCTACAGAGAGGGATGTCTATTTTCTACTCCAAGAAATTGCACTTCTATCTTGAAAGTATATGACAAAAATTGCGCTTTATAAGTAAAAAATACGTTTCGGGGGCATGGGCTATTGTAGTCAGGGGTGTTGGCATCTAAATGTAATCGCTATGCTTTTACGTTGTAATAGCTTAGCGATTACATCGTGAAAGCATAGCGATTACTGTGTGAAAGCATAGCGATTACCGCGTCGCGTCGTTTGGCTGCCTTTGTGGCTGCTCAGCAGTCGCGGAGCGGTGTGTTATTTCTTGCCGTTAGCCTTGCCCTTGTTTTTGAAGAAATCGAGGGCAGCGTTGATGGTGTTGTCGCTTTGGTTGAGGTATTGTATCCATGCCTGCTCGTCGAGCATGCTGTATATTATGCGCGAGTTGATGTAGAGCTCCAGCAGGCGGTGCGACTTCTTTATCATGAGGTTGCGTCGCTGCAAGCCATGTGAGTTGGCGTAAGTGGCGAACTTGTCCACCATGTTCTGTCTCACGAGGTACTTCGACAGCTCTTCCATCTCGCTGTATTCCTGCAACTTCTGTCGGTTGTCGTCGGTGTAGGTATATGCGAATTGGAGTATCAGCCCCGTGGAGCTGGCCGCGCGGTAATAGGAGGTGATGCCTGTTGTGTCTTCCGCCACGAAGATATCGGGCGTTATTCCGCCTCCGCCATATACAGTTCTGCCGCCAATGGTGTGGTAGGCAGGTCCGTCGTGCTTTATGCTGTCAGCGTAGAAGAACTCGCCGTGCTCGTAGCGCGATACGATGTCGTTCTTGTAGTTGTCGGCATCGCCGCCGTTATATGGTTTCTGTATGCACCGTCCGGAGGGCGTGTAGTAGCGTGCTATGGTAAGGCGTATGAGCGAACCGTCGGGAAATCCTATCTGCTGTTGTACCAGTCCCTTGCCGAAGGAGCGGCGCCCTATGATGGTGCCGCGGTCGTTGTCCTGCATGGCTCCGGCGAAAATCTCACTGGCAGAGGCGGAGTTCTCGTTGATAAGCACCACGAGTGGCATGTTCTGGTATGAGCCCCTGCCATCGGTCTTGTACTCCTGTCGCTGCACTTTGCGTCCCTCGGTGTAAACGATGAGCTTGTTGTCGGGCAGGAATTCGTTAGCCATCTGCACCGCTGCCTCAAGGTATCCGCCGGTATTGTCGCGCAGGTCTATGACAAGGTTCTTGAAACGCTCTTGCGACAGCTGCGCCAGTGACACGAGCATCTCGGCGTATGTGTTCTCGCCGAAGTTCTTTATGCGTATGTAACCCGTCTCGTCGTCAAGCATATATGTAGCCATGACGCTCTTGGTCTTTACCTCTCCGCGCGTTATCTCGAAGGTGACGGGCTTCTTTGTGCCATAGCGCATGACGCCGACCTTCACCTTCGACTTGTCGGGGCCTTTGAGCTTGTGCATGGCTTCCTCGTTGGTGATGTCGGGACCGACGAACGGTTTGCCGTCTATGCTGACGATTTTGTCGCCCGCAAGCAGTCCCGCCTTCTGCGCGGGGCCGCCGTTTATCACGTTCTGCACGTGGAGGGTGTCCTGCCTTATGACAAACTCTATGCCCACACCGAAGAACGAACCCTTCAGGTCATCGCTGGCTGTCTGCGCGTCTTTGGCGGAGATATAGACGGAGTGTGGGTCAAGCTCTGACAGTATCTGCGGTATGGCCTTCTCCACGAGGTCGTTGATGTTGACGGTATCTACATACTGGTCGTCAATGATGTGGAGCAGGTTGTTGAGCCTGTTGCTGCCGGAGTTGATGATGTTGAGCCTGTTTCCGGAGAAATGGTTGGCGTAGAAGGTGCCAATCATTATGCCGATAACGACGCAGAGCGCCATTATCAGCGGCATATATCTTGACTTGTTATTCATTGTCTAACTGTATGTGTGTTGCTTCTATGCCTGCCTGCCGGAGTAGCGTCAGCCCGTCGGCGAGGCGATACTCCTCTCCATAGATGACGCGCTTTATGCCTGCCTGTATAATCAGCTTGGCACACTCTATGCAGGGGGCGGCGGTGACGTAGAGAGTGGCACCGTCGCTGTTGTTGTTGCTGCGCGCCAGCTTGGTAATGGCGTTGGCCTCGGCGTGCAGTACGTAAGGCAGCGTCTTGCCGTTCTCCTCGCATACGTTGGGAAAACCGCTGGGGGTGCCGTTGTAGCCGTCACTTATTATGGTGTGGTCTTTCACCACCAACGCGCCCACTTGCCTGCGCTTACAGTAGCTGTTCTCCGCCCATATCCGTGCCATGCGCAGGTATCGGCGGTCGAGCAGTGCTTGCTTATCGGTGTTTTTTGTCTCTGGCATATTCATTTCTTTATGTCGTTACGCTCTAACAGTGCGTCAATGGTTGGCTCTGAGCCTTTGAAGCGCTTGTATAGGGTCATGGGGTGCTCGGTGCCTCCCTTTGAGAGGATGCAGTCGCGGAAGCGTTGTGCCGTGGCGGGGTTGAAGATGCCTTCCTTCTTGAACACGGCGAAGGCGTCGGCATCGAGCACTTCCGCCCACTTGTAGCTGTAGTAGCCGGCGGAGTAACCGCCTGCCATGATGTGCGAGAACTGCACCGTCATGCAGGTGTCGGGCAGCTGCGGGCTGATTATGGCATCCTTCCATGCCTCCTTTTCAAACTCCATTATGTCGGCGGTGAACTCGTCCTTCTGCGTGTAGTACGCCATGTCGAGGAGGCCAAAGCTGACTTGTCGGAGGCAGGCGGAGGCGCAGTTGTAGTTGCGTCCCTTAATGAGACGGTCGATAAGCTCATCGGGCATCGGCTCGCCCGTTTCGTGATGGAAGGCGAAGGTGGCGAGGAATTCCTTTTCAAGGGAGTAGTTTTCCATGAACTGCGAGGGCAGTTCCACGAAGTCCCACCATACGTTGGTACCCGAAAGAGACTCGAACCGAGTGTTGGCGAACATACCATGGAGCGAGTGTCCGAACTCGTGCAGGAAGGTATCTACCTCTCCCAGCGTGAGCAGGGCTGGCTTGTCGGGGGTTGGTTTGGTGAGGTTCATCACCACACTGACGTGCGGACGAACGTTCTTCCCTTTGCGGTCTATGTACTGCCCCTGATATTCCGTCATCCATGCGCCGCCCTGTTTGCCCTTGCGGGGATGGAAGTCGGCGTAGAAAACGGCGAGGAAAGAGCCGTCTTTGTCGTACACCTCGTACGCCTTCACGTCGGGGTGATATACGGGAATGTCCTTGTTCTCCTTGAAAGTGATGCCGTAAAGACGGTTGGCGAGACCGAAAACGCCATCGATTACCTTTGACAGTTCAAGGTAGGGGCGTAGCATCTCTGAATCGACATTGTACTTCTCCAACTGCAATTTGTGCGAATAGTAGGACGCATCCCATGGCATCATCTCGAAATCACTGCCTTCCATGCGCCTCGCCTTTGCGATAACCTCCTCGCGTTCCTTCACTGCCGTGGGCTTATATGCCTTTATAAGGTCGTTGAGCAGCTTGTAAACATTGGCGGTATTGGTCGCCATACGTTTCTTTAACACATAGTCAGCGTAGGTATCGTAACCCAACAGCTGCGCCAGTTCGCGGCGCAGGTTAATGAGCCGCTTGCATATCGCGAGGTTGTTGGCATCATTGTCGTGCGTACATTCGGTGTTGCGAGCCATGTAGAGCTGCCTGCGCAGCTCGCGGTTCTGCGCGTATTGCATGAAAGGCATATACGATGGTGCGTCGAGCGTTATCACCCAGCCGTCCAATCCCTTCTCTTTCGCGGCGGCGAGGGCTGCGCTGCGCTGGCTTTCGGGCAGTCCTGCCAGGTCGGCCTCGTCGGTAATGTGCAGCGTGAAAGCCTTGTTCTCCTTGAGAAGGTTCTGCGAAAACTGTAGCGAAAGCATGCTTGCCTCCTCTGTTAGCTTGCGCAGACGCTCCTTACCAGCCTCGTCCAACAGTGCTCCTGAGCGCACAAAGCCGTCGTAACTCTTGTTAAGCAGCATCTCTTCCTCCGCAGTCAGCTCGCGATGACTGTCATATACCGCCTTGATGCGTTGGAATAGCCGCTCATTCAGTGTGACATCGTTGTGGTGTTTGGTCAAGAGCGGCTGTATCTTCTGTGCGAGAGCCTCCATTTCGTCATTGGTTTCCGCGGAAAGGAGGTTGAAGAAGACGGTTGAAACCTTGTCGAGCAGGTCGTAATAACCTTCCTCGTCCTCCTCTGGGTCAATGATAGTGTTGTCGAATGTCGGCGGTTCAGGGTTGTTTATGATTTTCTCTATGTGCTCATCGTCGCGCCTTATGCCCTCAATGAAGGCGGGTTCAAAGTGTTCTAACTTTATTTTGTCGAACGGAACCGTCTCATGTGGCGTGGTATATTTATGGAAGAAAGGGTTGTTCTCGTTGATATTGTCCATTGGCTTTGATGTAAGTGTAGTTTGAGATTGATGCTTTTATCCTGTCTTTTACAGCAGTTGGAGTGCTGGAACCTCCACCATTCCCCTGCGTTGTATTATCTTTTCCGCCTCGTTCATGCTGTTTAGCGCGTTTGATATGTCAAGCCTGCTGACATTAAGCTCATTCGCCAGCTGCGACATCTTGATGTGAAGCACCTTCCGTCCGGCAGGGTATCGCGAGTGTTGTTTTATGAAAAGTGCTATGCGTTCTGTCAGTTCCTGGCTCTTTGGCTGCCATGGCTGGCGTTCAAGATGTTGTGTTCGGCGGCAAATCAAGTTGAGGTAGTTCAGCCTTACGATTATGAACTTGTCGAGAAGCTGTGTCAGTTCCTCCTTTGAAATGCTGACAGATTCGCACGTTGTGTATGCCCTGCACGTGGAATGGTAATGCAGTGACAACCCGAAGAGCTTGTCCGGCTCCAGTATTTGCGTAGCCTGCACCAGCTCTTCTATGTGGTATGAGCGGTTATCGGCATAGGTGTCAATCTCCATCCAGCCGTCAGTCACCGATACAAGCGAGGTGCACGCGTCGCCTTCTTTTACTATTGTGCTGCCTTTCTTGTGGTGTTTGAGGTTGAACCGCGTAGTCCCGGCAATCTCGGTGAGCTCTTTTTCCGAAAGCCCGAGGAAGATTGGCAGCGCTGACAGTCTCTTATGGTTTAACTGCATGGGCATGATTATTTAGCGATGTCATTCTTTAGTTCCGGCGAGAACCATACGGCGTTCCTGCCGTTGCTGTCCGTATAGATGAAGTAAGCCTTCAGTTCCTTCTGCCGTGCCAGCACTTTTTGCGCCTTTTCCAGTCCGAGTACCATGAAAGCGGTGGCGTATGCGTCGGCTTTGGCGCAGCTGTTAGCTATCACTGTGGCAGAGAGTATGTTGTGCTGCACGGGGTATCCCGTCTTCGGGTCTATGGTGTGGGCGTATTTCTTGCCGTCTTTGTAGTAGAAATTGCGGTAGTTTCCCGATGTGGCTAATGCCTTATCGCTGAGGGATAGCACCGTTTGCAGTTCCTGATTAACGGCGAGAGTGTCGTCAACGGGCTTCGTTACGCCTATTTTCCATGGCTTTCCACTCTCGTTGCAGCCTTTCACAACGACCTCACCGCCTATCTCCACCATGTAGTTCTCTATGCCTTCTTGTGCCAGATACCTTGCTATCATGTCCACGCCGTAGCCTTTTGCTATCGCGCTACAGTCGAGCATGATGCGCTTGTCTTGCTTCATTATGCGCTTTCCGCTAAGGCTTGTCTTGCTGAACCCTACGAAGGCCATGATGCTGTCGATATCTTTAGCGGTGGGCATATTGCCCGATTTGAAGCCAAAGCCCCACGCATTGACCAGCGGTGCGACTGTTATGTCGAAGGCGCCGTCGGTGTCTTGGTACACGTTTCGTGCCAGTTCGTACACCTCTATGAGCTTGTCGTCTGCTTCAACGTCCTTGTTTTGGTTTACGGCGGTTATGACAGAAGCCTTGTTGAAGGGAGAAAGTGAGTTGTCAACGCTTTGCAATACCTTTTCTATATCCGCCTTATGGCTCTCCGCGCACTCGTATGTTATGTTATAAGAAGTGCCGAATACCAGTCCGGAATCATGCTGGTACACCTTCGTACCGCGTTTTTCCCCGAATACAAACAGTGCCACTAACAGCAGTACCGCCACTGGCAGTGCTATGGATATCTTCCTTTTTCTGTCCATACCTTATTTCGCTTTCTTGTTTTTTCTCGACAGTTCCACGCTGATGTTGAACGTTCCGCCGAGTTTGTCGCCGTCTTTTCCGTAGCCAGGCACGTACCATATCTTCTCGCCTTCGTTGCCTTTGCCCGCCAGTTTCGCCTTGTATCTGAAGCTCCATCCCAGCCTTACCGGTCCCCACAGCTTGGCATCCACGGCAAACAGCAGTTCCGCCCAATGGTAGGCAATGCTTTTCTCGCTGGTGGAGTAGGGCACGGTGCCGCCCCAATAGGGCACGTTGATGTCGCCATAGATATCTTGTTTGAAGTTGGTGAAGGCATATCTCGCTCCCACCATCACGCGGTAGTCGTCGTGCTTGTTCTTGGCAATGTTTATGTCGCAGCCTATTCTGCCGTATGGTGCGTTGGTCTTGGCCTCTATGCCCGTCACGGCATCCGTCTCATGCTTTGCCGACCCCAGTCCGAGTTCTACTATCGGGAAGTATTTGTCTTTCAGATTTACGCGCAGGGCTGCCTCAAACTGTCCGTAGTCGCCTACCATACGCATCACGGTGCCTGCGAGGTCGTAAGACACCGACAGTCCCTTGAACATCGGCACGGTGTCGGCCGCCGCCGGCATTGCCTGCTGTCTCTGTTGCTTTTGCGCCGCCGCGGCAGTGGGAAGGAGCGTGCTAATTGCCGCTGTCAAGCAGGCGTATATGTATGTTCGTAACAGATGCATCGTTGCTTACTTTAGGATTGTTTATGATGACCGTGTCGATGAAGTTGTGTGTGCTGCTCGTTTCCTGCAGGATGTGGTTGTAGCGTGGCGCGCAATCCACCGACTCAAACTGCGGTATGTTTGTCTTCCCCACGCGTATCACGTCCGTCACGGAGGTGGAGTCGGTGAGGTGCAGCGTCATGTAGAACACGTCTGCCTCCTCGCCGTAGCTCATTGGCAGGTCGAACGCCGCCGCGTTGCTCAGGCGGTTTATGTAAACGGTGTCGCCGTTGGCAGCGGTGCGGAGGAAAGTGATGGACATCGGGTAGTTCAGCGTGCCGCTGTTGCCGTCCTTGTCCTGTATGGCGTAGTGGCATTGCACCCGTCCTTCTATGTTGCAGTCTATGGAGGAACAGCCCGTTACCAGTGCCGTGGCGAGTGCGAGGAGTAATGTGTGAAATGTTTTCATCGTGCTTGCTTGCATGTCTTGCGGTTTAGTTGTCTGGTGGTCCGGGTGTCCGTGCGTTGGCGTTGGCGTGGTCTGCCACTGGTGTCCCAACCAGTACACGTCACGCCTCATACGCCGCCGAACCGTTGTTCCCTACACCGTCTTCTCTATCTGGTACTCGTTCCTGCCCTGCGAAGAGCGGCTCACGAGGTCTGCCACGAAGCCGGCAAGGAATAGTTGCGTGCCTATCACCATCATCGTCAGTGCTATGTAGAAGTACGGAGAGTCCGTTACAAGTCGCTGTGGGATGCCTTGGCTGAGTGAATACAGCTTGTCTGCACCTATGATGAAGGCAGAAACGAAGCCTATAAAGAACATCAGTGAACCGAGAAAGCCGAATACATGCATTGGTTTGCGGCTGAAAGAGGACAGAAACCACAGCGTTATGAGGTCGAGATAGCCGTTTACGAAGCGGTTCCAACCCATGAACTTGGACTTGCCGAACTTGCGTGCCTGGTGGTGAACAGGCTTCTCTCCTATCTTGTCGAAGCCCGCGTTCTTTGCGAGGTAGGGCATATATCGGTGCATCTCACCATACACCTCGATGTTCTTCACCACGTCCTTGCGGTATGCCTTCAGTCCGCAGTTGAAGTCATGCAGGTTGTGTATGCCGCTGACCTTGCGCGCCGTGGCGTTGAAGAGCTTTGTGGGTATTGTCTTTGACAGCGGGTCTCCCTGCCTGCGGTTTTGCTTGTAGCCGCTTACGAGGTCGTATCCGTCCACGGTTATCATGCGGTATAGCTCCGGTATCTCGTCGGGCGAGTCCTGCAGGTCAGCGTCCATCGTTATCACTACGTTGCCCTGTGCCACGTTAAAACCGCAGTGCAGAGCAGGCGATTTGCCGTAGTTGCGGCGGAACTTGATGCCGTGCACGTGGTTATCTTTCCGCGCGAGCTCTTCTATCACCGTCCATGAGCGGTCTGTGGAGCCGTCGTTCACGAAGACTATCTCGTATGAGAAACCGTTTTCGCTCATCACTCGCTCTATCCATGCGTGCAGCTCGGGTATCGATTCCTCTTCGTTGTATAGAGGTATTACTACTGATATATCCATTGTCTTTATTCTTGATACGTTTATTTTGTGTTCCTCCTGCCTGCCAAACCGAGGAAGAGCGATAGTAAGAACGACGCTACTATGCTGTTGAGGAATACGCTGATGGCGAAGTCCGTAGGCCTCAGTTTTCCCACTTCTTCTATCTGCTTCTCCAGTTCCTCGGGGTTCATTCCCATCTGCACGAAGCTCTGGCGCACCTCGGGTATGGCGACGTTGTCGCGCAGCGTGTTCATCATCATCCCGTTGTCAATGAAGGTGAAATACACCATCGTGGCTGCTGTCATTATGAGCGAGGCGTATGCCATCGTCATGGCGCAGAACATCACCGCCCTGCCGTATGAGATGCCGCCGCCGAGCACCTTGTCGCGGAACGCCTTTAGGCGCAGGAACATCACGAAAGGGGTGGCTATCATCCCCGTTACGAAACCTATCTCCAGCGCGGGCTCCTTCATGCTGCCTATGAAACACCCGAAGGCTGTCAGCCATAACACTCCCATTAGGAGCCCGTCCTGACGGGCGAAGGCCCGCAGCTGTATGTATTCTTCACGTGAAATCATGGTACAAAGTTACGCATTTTATTTCATACCCAGCCATTTTATATGCGTCTAAAACATAAAAAACGTTAAGGTGATGTATTTTTTAATCTCTTTTGACCAAAAATGTGAATAGAAATGCGTACCTTTGCAGCGCTTTTGGAATGTGGCTGCGCAGGTAGCCCCTTTCATTTAGGCATTACATGGGCAAGTCTTGCACGACCAGCTCCCTCGGAATCCTCCAGGACGGGAACGTAGCAAAGGTACTTGGTTGTAGCGGTGCGATGTAAGTAGCTTGCCCACCTCGCCTCTTTAGCTCAGTTGGCCAGAGCACGTGATTTGTAATCTCGGGGTCGTTGGTTCGAATCCGACAAGAGGCTCAGAAATCAGGAGGTCTTTGGACCTCCTTTTTTGTATGTATAAGTTCCTACATTTTTTACTAACTTCTCTCTGAAGTTATATTATTTAATAAGGAGTACGAGTTCTTTCGCCTTTTGCGAAATGGCGGTTGTACCGCAATAGCATAGCGATTACAACACAAAGACATAGCCTTTGCACTGTAATCGCTATGCTATTGTATTGTAATCGCTATGCTTTTACGGTGCTTTTGCTTCCTCGTTGTGGCTGCTTTGAGTATTGTATGTAGCGTTGCCTGGAGAGAAAAGGTTACATTTTCTTAGTCTCTGTGTAATGAATATGTAATGTAATAGGGGTAATTTTGCATCCGAAAAGCAAAGCTATACAGGTTAACAGATATTGAATAAGGCTTTGAATGAATAGTTGAAACAAGAGATAAGAATATGGTAAGTCGGTTTTCTGTAAATGTTATGACGGCAATGCTGTGTTTGTCAGCGAGTGCTAACGAGATACGTGGCGTGATAAAAGATGCCGATACTGGCGAGGAGATAATAGGTGCAGTGGTCACCTTGAAGGATAATTCTTCAAAAAAAACTGTCAGTGGGCTTGACGGCACGTTTAGTATCAATGCTGTTCCGGGGCGTAGCACCATTGTCTGTTCATGTCTGGGCTATCAAACCAGCGAGGTAACCGTAGGTGATTCCGATGACGTGTGTGTCGTCTTACGCTCGGCGGAGGTGCTGCTTGGCGAGGTAAATGTCATTGCCACCAATCCTGGAAGGACCGAGGCGGGAGCCAGATTGATAGAACGCAATGCCATGAACGTGGTGAACGTGATGAGTGCGAGGGTCATGGAGCTAAGCCCTGACGTGACGGTTGCCAACGTATTGCAGCGCATGAGTGGTGTGACAGTGGAGCGAAACAGCAGCGGAGAAGGGCAGTACGCCATATTGAGAGGTATGGATAAACGTTACAACTACACGCTTGTGAACGGAGTGAAGATTCCTTCGCCTGACAATAAGAACCGTTTTGTGCCGTTGGATATGTTCCCCAGCGAGATGCTTGACCGTCTGGAGGTGAGCAAGTCACTAACGGCTGATATGGAGGGGGACGGCATTGGCGGTGCTGTGAACATGGTAATGAAGGACGCTCCCAGTGCAAGACAGATAACGGCGAGCCTCTCTTCTGGCTTCAACGCCATGTATTTCGGCAGGGATTTCAAGACTTTCGGCACGTCGTCAATATGCAACGACTCACCGTATGAGGCATACGGAAAGCCTGAGAATTATAGTGTCAGCAAGGAAGATTTCAGTACATCCAACCTTAACATTGACAAATACCGCTGTCGTCCTGACCTGAACGCGTCGCTATCGTATGGTGACAGATTTCTCGCTGGCAGACTTGGCGTTATGATGGCTGCCAGTTACCTGCACAATAACAGAGGAAAAGAGAGTGAGGTGTATTACCTTCCTGGCAGTAGCGTTGACGGAACGCAGAAGAGAGAGTACAGCACTGCGTTGACAAATGCTGGGGGTCACCTTAAGATTGACTACCGATTGTTTGCTAACCATAAGTTTTCGTGGTATAATGGCTATATGACCATGAGTGAAACGCAGGTGCGTGAGGTGGCAGACGAGAAGGGTGGAAGTCTTAGAGAGAAGTTCACCAGCCAGCGGATATATAACTCTACCCTCATGGGTGAGCATCGTTTGCTTGGAAATAACGCTCTGGCCCTGAACTGGAAAGGCGTTTACAGCAAGGCATATAGCAAGACTCCCGACCAGTGTCAGTTCAACCTGACGGGCAATCACATAGCGAATACGGGGGCAGCGACACGTCGTTGGGAGCATAACAGTGACCGTGACTGGGCTGCTTACATGGATATGACCTGCAAGGTGGCTGCCTGTGACATCGCCGTTGGTGGTATGTACCGTGACAAAAAACGCACAAGTTTCTTCAATGAATATACCTTTGACAGTGCTACCGGCACCTCACACCCGCAGTATCTGTACGAGGACTGGCAGAACTACGGTGACATTAGTCTGAAACCACGTAGGTATGGCAACATTGGTGACCCTCTTAACTATGATGCTTTGGAGCAGATTGGCGCGTTGTACGGTATGGTCAAGTATTCCGCAGGCCGCTGGCACGTCACCGCCGGGGTGCGGGCAGAGCACACAAGGCAGGGTTATACGCTGCTGTTTCCACGTGATGTCGATGCGGAAGGGGAACAACGCTACTGGGATGTGTTGCCGTCGGCGCACGTGAAGTATGCTCTTCACCGTGGGGCGACGCTGCACCTGAGTTACAATCGCTCCTTGAACCGCCCCAGTTTCTTTGAGATTGTGCCGTACAGCATTATTAATGAGGACTATAAGGAGAAGGGTAACCCCGCACTTGAGCACTGTGTGGCTGACAATGTGGACCTGCGCTATGAGTTTTTCCCTAAGGGTAGCGAGCAGATAATGGCCGGACTGTTCTACAAACGCCTGCGTAATCCGATAGAGTAT
>JALFOF010000066.1 GCA_022773825.1 Prevotella sp. | reverse complement strand
CACCATTTTCTTTGTCAGCCAATACTGGTTGTCATAGAATATTGCTTCCAATCCAAGATGATCTTGAATGGTTGCAATGGCGAAATGGTTGTTTAATACATTCTGCCGTTCAATCTGTGATATAGTCAAATCTTTCATCTTTTTCAATCCTGAAGGTTTATTTCTATTCCCAATATTCGTTGTATCTCTGCCAGCGTCTTGTCTATCTCGTGGTCGAGAGCCTTGCGCTTCTTGAAGTAGTCGGCAAGGAGTTCGGCTGGTGGAAGTATTTCTTCCTCATCCTTGGGGAACTTGCATTGGTCGAAATTGCAATCCAACTCCAATAGTTGCTGGGCAGTAAAGCAGCGGGACTTTTCGTCATTATTCTCTGCATCCACCATCTCATGACGGTTATTCCACCAGACAATGATAGGATTACAATGCTCTGCACGCATAGGTTTGGTCTTGGAGAAATGCTTGTAGCCTTCTGGCATATCAAGGCGGTAGAACCATGTTTCTTTTGTACAGAACCCTTCTTCTGCTCCTTCTGCTTTCTCATTGTTGAAGAAAAGGATATTCGTTGCTATGCTGGTGTAGGGTGCAAATATGCTGCCAGGCAGACGGATAATGGTGTGAAGATTGAACTCTCGGAGCAGTTTCTCTTTAATAGCAAGCTTTGCATTATCAGTGCCAAACAGGAAGCCGTCAGGAAGAATTACAGCGGCACGACCGTTTTCTGCAAGACGATACATTATAAGTACCATGAAGAGGTCGGCAGTTTCACTTGAACTCAAATCCGATGGAAAATGTTGCTTGATGTCGTTCTTCTCGCTGCCTCCGTAAGGTGGATTCATCAGTACGACATTAAACTTGTCATCGTCCGTATAGTTGAGCACATCCTTCGTCAGTGAGTTGTCGTGCATCACTTTAGGGGAATCAATGTCATGCAAAAGCATATTGGTGACACATAGCATGTAAGGGAACTGCTTTTTTTCAATGCCATAGATTGACTTGGCGTATTCTTCTTTGTCTTCTGCTGTCTGCACCTTTTTATCAAGAGCTTTTAACCAGCTTGTAATGAAGCCACCAGTACCACAGGCAAAGTCAGCCATCTTCTCTCCGACCTTTGGATTGATGATTTCTGCCATGAAATCAGTCAAGGCACGTGGTGTATAGAATTCACCTGCCGAACCAGCTGACTGCATTTCTTTCAGAATAGACTCGTATATCTCACCAAAAGCATGGCTCTCCTCATAGTCGCCAAGGTCGAGCTGGTCAATAACATTGATGACCTGAC
This sequence comes from Prevotella sp., assembly GCA_022773825.1. Classification (GTDB taxonomy): domain Bacteria; phylum Bacteroidota; class Bacteroidia; order Bacteroidales; family Bacteroidaceae; genus Prevotella. Next base: position 4,836 of record JALFOF010000066.1, on the reverse strand, counting down.
GAAGCAAAACGCCATCCTTCATATATTGGTTGGCATCCTCAAATGTAGTCTTTACAATGGTGCTACGCATGGGGGTGGCAGGGGTTACCTCAAGCCCTTTCAATGTAGGGAAGAGCGTGTCATTCACAAACTTCAACAGGTCATCTGCCGTCAACGCTTCTCCATCCCCTTTGTCTTTTGCCCAGCTGCGCCATCGGCAATTCTCCGGAATGAACGAGGTGTAACCATCTTCGTTAAACTCCCAGTCATTTTCTTTCTCGTCATATACTTTCAGAAACAACATCCACGCTATTTGCTCGATACGCTGGGCATCGCCATTGATACCTGCATCATTGCGCATGATGTTTCGGATGCTCTTTACAAAATTATTTAGTGCCATATCTGGTTATGCTATATTGCTATAAATTAAACTTTCAAGTTCCTTGACTGCTGAGAAATATTGCTGATTGCCGCCAAACAGTTTTGCTATATTTGCAGGAGAACCCATTTGGCGGAACGGATCAAGACGTAGCACCGTTCTGTTCTCCAACTGGGTAATACCGTCATTTGCGTACTTGTCAAGCAGGGCTTCAAGTACTTTCCGTGCTTCCGCACCATACTTGTTGAAGATGTCACGCTTCTTCACATTCTCCGCACGTTCACGCCTTGTAAGCGGTTTTTTGCCATACGCTATATGACAGATGAAGTCGAAATCGTCAACATCATCCATGTTTCTTTCGTGCTTTAATGCTTGTAGGTCGATACCACTCTCACGTAGCAAGTCGGTAATCTCCGCTTTCTTCTCGGCTTCATTCCATCTGCGGATAAAATCTTCAAGATTAGCGTAAGTATCGTTAATATTCTTACGAGTATAGTCTGTAATGCTCTCCGTACGAAGAAGTTTGCCGTTAGCATCATATACTGAAACTACCTTGTTGATGACCCTTACCGTGCAGCCGTCTTTGCCTACAATGGGCTTAGGTGGACGTTCCGGATCTGGCTCACTGACACCAGATGGTTCTTCCTCTATTTGTGGATAGGGCTTGACTTTATCCTTGGTATAGTTTTCGTCTATTTCAATGGGTCCGTCCCAATCAGGGTCGGCAAACAAGCGTGTGATATTACGGAAATCCATGAGCGTAAAGTGGGTTTTCCCATCTTTCTCACGGATTCTCGTGCCACGACCAACAATCTGCTTAAACTCAGTCATTGAGTTTATACGTTGGTCAAGTACGATAAGTTTCACCATCTTGCAGTCCACACCCGTAGAGAGCAGTTTGCTTGTTGTCGCAATTACAGGGAATTTTGAAGCTACCGAAATAAAGTATTTCAGTTTCGACTGTCCATAAGGGTCACTTCCTGTAATGCGGACTACATAGTCAGGATTCTTCCTGCACATATCATCGTTCTCATTGACAAGTGCCGTGCGCATACGGTCAGCGTGGTCTTCATCCGCACAGAACACGATGGTCTTCGCCATACGGTCTGTACCTTTCAGATATTGGGTTATCTCATGTGCTACTTCTCTGATTCTATCTTCTATGATGATGTTGTAATCATAGTCGGAATTATTATAGATGCGGTCTTCTATAAGATTGCCGTATATATCTCTTTGTCCTTTGATGGGTCGCCATTCGTCGCCGATATTTGTAGTGACGTTGACAACCTTAAATGGGGCAAGGAATCCGTCTTCAATGCCCTCCCTTAGGCTATATGTGTAAATCGGCTCGTCAAAATAGCTGATACTTGACTGGTATTTAGTTTCCTTTGGGGTTGCTGTCATACCAAGTTGAATTGCCTCACTAAAATATTCCAGTATTTCTCTCCAGTTGCTGTCATCCTTGGCACTGCCTCTATGACACTCGTCCACAATCACCATGTCAAAGAACTCTGGCTTAAAGAGTTCCTTGTAATTTTGTTTCCCTTCTTTCCCAATCAACTGCTGATAAAGAGAGAAGTACACTTTATAAGCCAAATGCCCACCATTTGTATCAATATCGTTCTGATAATCTACTTTATGGATTGTATTTGACAGTGGTTTGAAATCTTGCTGGATAGATTGGTCAACCAATACATTCCTGTCTGCCAGATACAACACTTTCTTCACCAGATGAGATTGAAGAAGGCGATATACTATCTGAAAAGCAGTATAGGTTTTGCCTGTGCCCGTAGCCATGACAAGTAACAGACGGTTTTTCCCTTGTGCGACAGCATTTACGGTACGGTTCACAGCGTTACGTTGGTAATAACGTGGTGGGAAAATGTCTTGTCCTGTGCAGTATGGCTGATTGATTACTTTCTTTTCTTCATCTGAAAGTCCCTTTCCGCCATTGCTTTCAGTTAGGAAGCGAGCATACAGTTCTTCTTTCGTGGGGAACGCATCCATCGGGAACGAACGCTCCCTACCTGTCAGGAAATCATACTCTTGATAACCAAGTCCGTTAGAGCTGAAAGCAAAAGGAATATCCATCATCTGGGCATACTCCTTCGCTTGTTGCATTCCAAAAGCGACAGTGTGGTTTGCGTCTTTCGCTTCAACTATGGCAATCGGAGTTGCACGATTGTAGTATAGCACGTAGTCGGCGAATTTTGCTTTCCCACGTGACACCATATTTCCTCTAAGGTTAATCTTGCCATCAGTCAATTTAACCTTAGTTTCCATCGTTATATCTTGAACCGACCATCCCCTGTTTACGATGGATGGTGTAATATAACGCAGCTTTATATCTTCTTCGGTCAAATCTTGCATGCTCATAGTCCTTGACAGTATTATCTTCACATAATCATTTATTATAGGAAGTTTCACTTCCTAAAGTTATTGTGCAAATACACACATTATTCAATCCAAGCGTCTTACTTTTATTGCTTGATAGTCTTTAGTCGTTCCGCTGCTTTCTTGTTTCCTTGCTCCGCCGCTTTCCTGTAGCACTTTGCAGCCTCGGTGTAGCTCTTGGTTACGCCTTGACCATTTTCATAACAATCCCCGAGGTTGCATTGCGCTTGTGGAGTTGAGTGCCCGCATCGCTTCTATGGGAGGAGTGGCGAGGCCTGATGAACATACGGTTGCATGGGTGATTTCGAACGTTGGTATGTATGACGATAACGAATGATGGTACAAAAATAGTGAATTCATTCGAAATATACAAATACATTGAGCATTTTTTTATGTTACCATCTTTTTATTTCGCTCGGCATCTGACGCATTGCGATGAGGAGGTAATATGTATGCTTTTACTGGGTAAGGGCTATGCTTTTGTCGGGTAAGGGCTATGCTTTTGCTGGGTAAGAGCTATGTGATTGCTGGGGGGGTGGTTAGTCTTTTTTGTTTCTTGGATGGTGTTCCAGCACCTCGCGGCGCAGGGTTGTCATGTCGATGTGCGTGTATATCTGGGTGGTGCCTATGCGCTCGTGCCCCAGCATGGCTTGTATGACGCGCAGTGACGCGCCGCCTTCGAGGAGGGCGGTGGCGAAGGAGTGGCGCAGCGTGTGGGGTGAGATGGTTTTCTTGATGCCTACCTCGGCGGCGAGGCGTTTTATCATGATGAGTATCATGGTGCGTGTGAGGTGCGCGCCGCGGCGGTTGAGGAAGACGTAGTCTTCTTCGCCGGGCTTGATGTTCATGTGGCGGCGGTCGTCGTACCATAGGTGCAGCTCGCGTATGGCGGCGGGTGAGATGGGTACGAGGCGTTCCTTGGCTCCTTTTCCCGTGACCCTTATGTAGCCTTCTTCCTCGTACACTTGTGAGAGGGTTAGCGACGTGAGTTCTGACACTCGGAGGCCGCAGGAGAAGAGTACCTCGATGATGGCGCGGTTGCGGTGGCCCTCGGGTTTGGTGAGGTCTATGCCTTTTTCCAGCATATCGACTTCGGTGGTGGTGAGTACCTCTGGCAGGTGTTTGTCTTTTATGGGTGACTCGAGTAGTTCTGAGGGGTCTTGCTCCACGTATCCGTCTATCTCAAGGTAGTGGTAGAAGGCTCTCACGCCGCAGAGGATGCGGGCGTGGGTGGAGGAGGCGATGCCGAGGTCGTGGAGTGAGGCGGAGAACTCCTCGAGGTCGTCGAGACGCAGCAGCAGTGGGTCGCGCCCGGCTTCGGCGCACCACGTGAGGAGCTTGCCTACATCGTGCATATAGGCTTCCAGGGTGTTGGGCGAGAGGCCGCGCAGCAGGCGCAGGTGGCGGCGGAAGCCGCGGAGGATGTCGGGGGTAGCCATGGCTATTCGCACAACTGTTCGATGAGGGGTATCACGACTTTGCGCAGCACTTTCTCGTTGAGCCGGTGCTCGCCCTCGAAGCGCTGGCACTGTGGGTAGTGCTTGCGGAAGAGGTCGTAGGTGTTGCAGACGGTGTCGTTGATGCCGAAGAGGCCATAGACTTGCTCGCGGTCTTGGTCGGTGATGCCCTTGAACTGCTGTCGCTCCACTTGGTTGTGGTGCTGTATTGTGTCGCGGGTTATGCGGAAGGTTTTCTGGTGGTCTTTACGTCCGTTGAAGAATTTGTGCTCGCCGGTCTTGAGGACTTTGCTCGCTGTTGACATGTTGACGGCGGGGTTGACGCAGATGCGCTTGAAGCCGTGCATCTGGTGGGCGTACATTCCTCCCATGCTGGTGCCTACTACTACATCTGGCTGCTCGTCCTGGCACAGCTGGCGCAGGAAGGGCAGTGCCTCGAGTGGGTCGATGGGGATGTCGGGGGCTACTACCTCCGCTTGGGGTAGCAGCTTGCGCAGCAGCTCTACGGTGCCGCTTGCTCCGGAAGAGCCGAAGCCGTGGAAATAAACGATTTTCATTGTTTTTTTGTTGTTTGAGGGGTTGGTGGGTTAGTTCTTGCTGCGCAAGCGACCAGAGGTCGAGCGGTTT
>JALFOF010000002.1 GCA_022773825.1 Prevotella sp. | reverse complement strand
AAAACGGACTATATGTTTAACGAAAGGCGATACGGTGCGATATGAAGATAGGAATATTCGGAGGTTCTTTCAATCCTATACACAACGGGCATATAGCCATAGGGCGCACCATGCTGCGTGCCATGGCCTTGGATGAGGTGTGGTACATGGTGTCGCCCTGTAACCCATTGAAGCGCGCCGCCGACCTCCTCGATGAGAAGGAGCGGTTGCGCATGGTGCGCAAAGCCTTGGAAGGAGAGGAGAGACTGGTGGCTTCCGATTACGAGTTCACCTTGCCGCGACCGTCATATACGTGGAATACGCTGCGGAAACTACATTCGGACTATCCCGAAAACGAGTTTGTGCTGATAATAGGCGGCGACAACTGGACGGCGTTCCCCCGCTGGGCACACCATGAAGACATACTCGCCACGCACCGCATAGCGGTGTTCCCACGCGAGGGGGCGGAGGTGCGGGGCGACCAGCCGCGCAATGTGACGATGGTGCGGGTGCCGATGGTTAACGTGACGAGCACCATGCTGCGCGCTATGGTGAGGGCCGGGCAGGATATAACACCTTTCGTTCCTGCCTGCGTAGCCGCCGACATAGTGAGGAATTATGCGAGGGGATAGGTGAAGAAGGTGCTTCTTGGGATTATTCATAACGTATCTTATACGATAAGAGTGTGTTGTTTTATATCGTAAAAGGTACGTTATGTAACGCTTTGGCGTTAAATTTGTTGTTTTACGAAAAATAATTTGATTTTTATTTGGTAGTTTTCTGGGAATTTATTACTTTTGCAGCAGAAAAAGAAAAATAGGGTATCAGTCCCTGTAAACAATCGTCTAACCACAAAACCTAAATAATATGGTCAACCCATACGTGTCAGTTGATTGCGTGCTTCTTGGCTTCGACGGTGAGCAGCTCAATGTGTTGCTTGTACGACAGAGCGGCGAAGACGGCGCGGATAGCACGGGAGCGTACAAGCTTCCCGGTAGTTTGATAAACATGGACGAGGACCTTGACGACGCGGCGCAGCGCGTGTTGAGGCAGCTCACGGGTCTGACGCAAGTCAAGATGACGCAGTTCCGCGCCTTTGGCGGCGCGAACCGCCTTGCCGACGCGGGCGATACCGTTTGGCTTCAGCGTTTCCATAAGTTGGAGAAACAGTTGGAGCGCATCGTCACCATAGCCTACCTCGCGCTCCTGCGCATAGACAGGCGCATGGAGAAGCTGCAAGGCGGCTACGAGGCGCAGTGGGTGCCAGTGGGCAGCTTGCCGCGCTTGGCGTTTGACCACGAGGAGATAGTACGGACGGCGGTGCTTGAAGTGGAGCGCCTGGCGCGCCTAACGCCGACGATACTCTTCGACCTGCTGCCGAGGAAGTTCACTGCGGCGCAGCTGAGGTTGGTGATGGAGCACGTGGCGGGGTTGAAATGCGATGTGAAGAACTTCCACAAGAAGCTGGCGCAGATGCCCTACGTGGTGCCGCTGGACGAGAAGGAGGAGGGCGTAAGCCACAGGGCGGCACGCTATTATAAGTTCAAGAATATAAAGACCCAAAGATGAAATGACGGCGGCGCCACGCCGTGCCTCGGTAAAAGCATAGCTATTACGTGGCAAAAGCATAGCTATTGCATGGTAAAAGCATAGCTATTGCATGGTAAAAGCATAGCTATTGCGGAGAGACCGCCCCCGGACGGCATCCATGGCACGCCAAAACAACGGAATAACCATTACGAAATAACGATAGAAAAATGATTTTACTTGGCTATGACATCGGTACATCTTCAGTGAAGGCTTCACTCGTTGATGCGGAAACAGGAAAGACCATTGCCTCAGCGCAATACCCGGACGCGGAGGCACCAATAATAACTAAGCAGGCCGGCTGGGCGGAACAGGAGCCGCAGATGTGGTGGGAAGAGCTGAAGCAAGCCACCGCGCGTGTGGCAGAGAAGGCCGGCGGCTCGCTGGACGACGTGGCGGCGATAGGTATATCGTACCAGATGCACGGACTGGTGTGCGTGGATAAAGACGGCAACGCGCTGCGCCCATCTATAATATGGTGTGACGGTCGTGCTGTGCCTTATGGCAATAAGGCGTTCGACGGCATAGGTCACGACGAGTGCCTTGAGCATCTGCTCAACTCTCCCGGCAACTTCACCGCGGCAAAGCTGGCGTGGGTGAAGGAGAACGAGCCGGAGCTGTTCGCGAAGATAGACAAGGTGATGCTGCCGGGCGACTACATAGCCATGCGACTGAGCGGCGGCGACAAGAAGACCACCGTCTCCGGACTCTCCGAGGGAATGTTCTGGGACTTCAAGGAGAACCGTGTGAGCCGTGCCGTGATGGACTTCTACGGCTTCAGCGACGACATCATAGCAGAGGTGGTGCCCACCTTCTCAGTGCAGTCACGCGTATGTGCTGCCGTAGCCGGGGAGCTGGGCCTGCCAGAGGGCACGCCGATAAGCTACCGTGGCGGCGACCAGCCGAACAACGCGCTGTCGCTTAACGTTATGAAACCGGGCGAGATAGCCGCTACGGGCGGTACGTCGGGCGTGGTATATGGCGTGCTTGGTGAGGTGAACTACGACAAGTTGAGCCGTGTGAACACCTTTGCGCACGTGAACCACAACCAGCCAGACACACGCCTTGGTGTGCTGCTGTGCATCAATGGCACAGGCATCCTCAACGCATGGATGAAGCGCACCGTGGCACCAGAGGGCATATCCTACGCCGAGATGAACGACTTGGCAGAGTCAGTGCCCGTGGGAGCGGAGGGACTGTCGGTGATACCCTTCGGCAACGGAGCGGAGCGTGTGCTGCAAAACGAGAACCCAGGCGCGTCAGTGCACGGCATAAACTTCAACATACACACCAAGGCGCACCTGCTTCGCGCCGCGCAGGAGGGCATAGCCTTCTCCTTCGCCTACGGCATGGAGATAATGCAGCAGATGGGTATGGACATAAAGACCATCAAGGCAGGTCACGCCAACCTCTTCCTCTCACCACTCTTCCGCCGCACGCTGGCAGCAGTGACGGGGGCGACGATAGAGCTTTACGAGACCGACGGTTCCGTGGGAGCGGCATACGGAGCAGGCATCGGCGCGGGAATATACCGCGATTCCGACGACGCGTTTAAGACACTGAAACTCATTGGCACCGAGGAGCCCGTGGCAGAGACGGCGGCTTACAAGGCTGCTTACGAGCTGTGGAAAACGAAGATTTAGGCAAACAAGACAAAATAATAACATATTTATATTATAACCAACAAACATAAACCCACTCCGCCCACTCCCCGCACGGGATGGACGGAAGGGGCGAAAAACAAAAAAACATTATGGCAAAAGAGTATTTTCCAGAGATTAAGAAGGTCCAGTATGAGGGACCAGAGTCAAAGAACCCCATGGCTTTCCACTACTATGACGCAGAGCGCGTAGTGGCAGGCAAGAAGATGAAGGACTGGATGCGCTTCGCAATGGCATGGTGGCACACACTGTGCGCGGAGGGCGGCGACCAGTTCGGCGGCTCTACCAAAGCATTCCCTTGGAACAAAGGCGAGAATGCTGTGGAGATAGCAAAGCAGAAGGCAGACGCAGGCTTCGAGATAATGCAGAAGCTGGGTATGCCTTACTTCTGCTTCCACGACATAGACCTCGTGAGCGAGGGCGCGTCAGTAGAGGAGTATGAAGCTAACCTCACCGCCATCACTGACTATTTGAAGGTGAAGATGGAGGAGACGGGCATAAAACTGCTTTGGTCAACCGCTAACGTCTTCGGCAACGCACGCTACATGAACGGCGCTTCCACCAACCCAGACTTTGACGTTGTGGCACGCGCCATTGTGCAGATAAAGAACGCTATCGACGCTGGCATAAAGCTGGGAGCAGAGAACTACGTGTTCTGGGGTGGCCGCGAGGGCTATATGTCACTGCTGAACACCGACCAGAAGCGTGAGAAGGAGCACATGGCAACAATGCTCCGCATGGCTCGCGACTACGCTCGCAGCAAGGGTTTCCAGGGCACTTTCCTCATCGAGCCAAAGCCAATGGAGCCTTCTAAGCACCAGTATGACGTGGACACAGAGACCGTTATCGGCTTCCTCAAGGCTCACGGGCTGGACAAGGACTTCAAGGTGAACATCGAGGTGAACCACGCTACACTGGCAGGCCACACCTTCGAGCACGAGCTCGCTTGCGCTGTGGATGCGGGAATGCTTGGCTCTATCGACGCTAACCGTGGCGACTACCAGAACGGTTGGGACACAGACCAGTTCCCAATCGACAACTATGAGCTGACACAGGCATGGATGCAGATTGTGCGCAACGGCGGACTCGGCACCGGTGGCACCAACTTCGACGCTAAGACACGCCGCAACTCTACCGACTTGGAGGACATCTTCATCGCTCACATCAGCGGTATGGACGCTTGCGCACGTGCGCTTCTCAACGCTGTTGAGATAATGGAGAACTCTCCTATACCTGCAATGCTGAAGGAACGCTACGCTTCTTTCGACTCAGGCATAGGCAAGGACTTCGAGGACGGCAAGCTGACACTGGAGCAGGCTTACGAGTACGGTAAGAAAGTGAATGAGCCTAAGCAGACTTCCGGTAAGCAGGAGCTGTATGAGGCTATCGTGGCATTGTACACAAAGTAAGGTTTTAATTAAGTAATAGTGCCGGGGTGGGGAGACGTGATGTCTCTCCGCCCTTTTTTATTGCGTATGGATGGGGAGGCGCAGGCGGCGGCTTGTCGGGAAAATCCTTATAAATGAGGATTGCGGAGGAGAAGGAAAAGCAGTAACTTTGCACCGGAAATACAAAACAAACCAACAGACACAAGAATGAAAAAGACAAACACAAGGATGAAGATGGTTATGGCAATGGCAGCAGTGAGCGTGGCGTTCGCTGCCTGTACGCAGGATAATGCCCATGCGCCAGAGCCAGAAGTGATAATAGTGGAGAAAGAGGTGCCCGCGCCAAAGGAAGAGTTTGACGACTCATTATACTTCGAAGGCTCGCTGACTTCCAGCGTTCCATCAATGGCGGCGATGATGAGTCCCGTGACGACAACGGACTTTATGCAGTTCAAGAACATGACGGGTAAGAGCTCGGGCTACGCTACGCTGGTGCTGGGACAATTCAATATCACGGTGCAAACCATGGGAATGAGCATCGAAATGGGCGAGATGGTGATAGATTCCGTGCAATACGCTTTCTATCCCAATGGAAACGGGATGTTCACAAAGGACAATTTCGAGATAATTGCAGCAGGACGCAACACGAAAGGCTCGCTGAAAGGCACCTTCGGGGCTGACGGCAGCGTGACGATGACGATGGACTACAAGCCGGGGACAATGCCGTTCCTGTGCCATAGCGAACTGGAGGCAGTGAGAAAATGATTAAAAGGATATACATATATATAGCAATCCTGTTTGCATCTATGCTGCAAAGCTGCGACGGCGCGTTCGACGGACTGTACGATGAGGCGGTGAACGATGGCGAGCAGCAGTTGGGCTTCAGCGGCAGGGAGGACGGAACACGCTTTCAGATAACGCTGGACGCACGCAGTTATGACCACTGGTACTACATAAACCTGCACGACAGGACGATAGAAACGTTGCCAATAGCAACAACGTTGACGGGCAAATGGGACGGCAGGTCGCAGTGGACGTACTACAATGTGCATGGCTCCACCTATACAGAGCAGCAGGTTAAGAAGGTGGATACGCAGCGCGATGCGGACAACTGGGACATTGCCATACATCATTTTGATGTTAAGACCAACGGCGGAGCGGCTCTGGAGACGCCATATACCAGCATAGACGAGGCACCGGCGACGAGCGATGCCTTCCGTGACGCACTATTCACGGAGGACGAATGGTGCACGCATCAGTGCATAGTGGACTTCACTGGCATGATGTCTTACAATATATGGTACACCAGCAGCATGGTAAACACGGTGCTGAGCCGATGGGTGACGATGGACTTCAGCACGCCGCCGCCCGTGTATTCCGCGTCGCAGAGAGTGTATGTGCTGCGCATGAAAGACGGCACACACGCCGCATTGCGCCTTGTGAGCTACATGAGCGACAGGGGAACAAAGGGCTATCTGACCATAGACGTGAAGTATCCGTATTAAGAAACGACAGTGATGGAAAAGACATATATATATAATAAGGTGTGCGCGGCACTGCTTCTGCTGCTCACCACCGCCCCTCTCGTCCCCTCAATAGCGGCGGACGGCATGGAGAACACGGCGCTGGCGGACGGTGAGACGGACCGCCTCTTCAATCTGGATGACGTGGTGGTGACGGGCACCAGAACGCCCAAACTGCTGAAGGACGTGCCGATACTAACGAGACTGATAACGGAGGAGGAGATAAGGAAGTCGGACGCGACGGATATTCGCGACCTTCTGCAACAGGAAATGCCGGGCGTGGAGTTCACGTATGCCATGAACCAGCAGCTGAACATGAACCTCGCGGGCTTCGCGGGGCAGAACGTTCTGATACTGATAGACGGCGAGCGGCTGGCTGGGGAGACGATGGAGAACACCGACTTCGCACGCCTCAATATGCAGAACGTGCAGCGCATAGAGATAATAAAAGGCGCGGCATCGGCGCTGTATGGCTCAAATGCCGCGGGAGGCGTTATCAATATCATCACCAAGGAGGCGCGGAAGCCGTGGGCGGTGAACCTCAACGCACGCCTCGCAGACCACAAGGAACAGCGCTATGGCGGTTCGTTAGGACTGCGGAGGGGTAGGGTGAACAACGTAATAGACGTGATGCACACCAAGATAGACACCTATAACCTGTGCTACAACACCAAGGACGACTGTGACTTCCGCACGGTATATGGCGGCAGGACGTGGAACATAAAGGAGCGACTTGCATACACTGTCACCGAAGACCTGAAGCTGTCGGCGCACGCTGGCTACTACTTCAAGGAGCGTCTTTACAACCTTGACGCGCCTGACAGGTACCGCGACTTCTCCGGGGGCATAAAGGGCGAGTGGCGATTGGGCGACAGGGACAATGTGGAGGTGAGCTACTGCTTCGACCAATACGACAAGTCTGACTATCAGGCACTGCGCGACATTGACGTGAGGGACTACCGCAACGTGCAGCATACCACACGCCTGCTGTACACGCATCGCTTTGCTGAGGCTGATATGCTGACCGTTGGCGGCGACTATATGCGCGACTACCTCGACAGTTATCAGTTCAGTGACGGACCGAAGAGGCAGCACAGCGGTGACGTGTTCGCGCAGTACGACCACAATTTCAACCAGCATTGGGAGGTGGTGGCGGCAGGACGACTGGACTATTTCTCTGACACCGACAACCTGCAGTTTACCAGTAAGCTCGGCGTGCGATACCGCCACGGCGACCTTACCATACGCACGGGCTACGCGGGGGGCTTCCGTGACCCTTCGCTGAAGGAACGGTATATGCGTTATGATATGTCGGGCATTTTCTGGATACACGGCAACAAAGACCTCGCCGCGGAGAACTCGCACACCTTCAACGCCAGTGCGGAATACACGGTGGGGCGGTATAACTTCGTGGTGTCTGCCAACCACAGCATCGTGCGCAACAAGATTTCAACGTCAACGCCACTCACCGCCGCTGATGACGCGGCGTACCACTATGTGCAGTACATCAACCTTGAGAACCTTCGCGTGTTTGGCGTGGAGGCAACGGCGCAGGCCAAGTGGGTGATGGGGCAGGGGTCGCTGCTCGGCGCACGCCTGTCTTACTGCTATACGCATGAGGAGGTGAAGGGCAGCGATGTGAACCAGTACTGTCCGGCACGCCCGCACAGCGTGAATATGAGGGTGGATTGGGACAGGCAGTGGTGCGGTTGGTACGGCTTTAACATAGCTTTGACGGGACGAATACTGTCTGCCGTGAGCTATACGTCCATGTATATGGACGCTCCTTTTGCGGAATATGAGGTGCATAATCCAGCCTATAGTCTGTGGAAAGTGCAGATGACAAATCGTTTTAAGGACAATATAAGACTCAACATTGCTGTGGACAACATCTTCAACTATGCTCCACGAACGTATTATTTCAATTCGCCGACCACGTTGGGCGTAAACCTCATGGTGGGCGTGAGCGTGGATTTGGATTAGAGGCTGAAGGGCTTTGAGGTTTTAGGTTGAAGGTTTTAGGTTGGAGGTCGTGGGGTTTAAGTAGGCACGGCATCCCTGCCGTGCAGTGCGCTATGCCAGTTCTGTAGGCATGGCGGTGGTTTTCATTTGTTAGCTGCACGGCAAGGATGCCGTGTATGCCGAACTGTCGCAGACAGGGTGCGTAGGCGTTGCGCAGTAATCGCTATGCTTTTACAATGCAAAAGCATAGTGATTACATTGTAATAGCGTAGTGATTACCGAGTGAAAGCATAGCGATTACGGCGTGCAGGCAAAAAAAGCCGCTCCGGGGGCTTAGTTACCACCGCTTTTTCTTGGATGTTTCGGCAAAAATGCGTACCTTTGTCGCATGATTGACGTTAAGAACATAACAAAGGCTTTCGGCTCCCTTCAGGTGCTGAAAGGAATAGACCTGCATATAGCGAAAGGCGAGGTGGTGAGCATTGTGGGCCCCAGTGGCGCTGGAAAGACGACCCTGCTGCAGATAATGGGTACGCTCGACAAAGCCGACACTGGCACGGTGGAGATAAACGGGGTCAGTGTGGGCAGCCTGTCGAAGAACAAACTCGCCGACTACCGCAACCGTAACATCGGCTTCGTGTTCCAGTTTCACCAGCTCCTGCCAGAGTTCACGGCGGAGGAGAATATCATTATCCCGGCACTGATAGCAGGAGTGAAGCGCAGCGTGGCAAAGGAACGCGCGCGGGAACTGCTCGCTTTCCTCGGTCTCGAAGACCGTGCCGGCCACAAGCCCGCGGAGCTGTCGGGCGGTGAGAAGCAGCGAATAGCCGTGGCGAGGGCACTGGTAAACAATCCAGCGGTGGTATTTGCCGATGAGCCTTCTGGCTCTTTGGACTCCAGAAACAAGCAGGAGTTGCACCAGTTGTTCTTTGATTTGAGAGAGAAATACGGGCAGACGTTTGTTATAGTGACCCACGACGAGGAGCTGGCAAGGATTACTGACAGGACGATACACATTGTTGACGGACAGATAATGGATGACAGCGCCGCAGTGGAGGACGGCGATGCCGCGGAAGAGACAACGGAACAGGAATTACATCAGACAACAGCAACGGAACAGAATGAGTGTGAGCAATAAACTACAGTTAGGGAGAAAGAACGTGCTGAAAGCGGCATGGCGCGTGGACTTCGGTATGTATCTTGAGGGAGGCGGCTATGACAGCAAGATATTGCTGCCTGAACGCTATGTGCCGGAAGACCTTGAGGTGGGCGACGAGATAGAGGTGTTCCTCTATCTTGACAACGAGGAGAGGCTCGTTGCAACCACCTTGGAGCCTAAGGCGATGGTGGGCGACTTCGCTTATCTTGAGGTGGCATGGGTCAACGAGTACGGCGCGTTCCTCGACTGGGGACTGATGAAAGACCTCTTCTGCCCCTTCCGTGAGCAGAAAAGGCGCATGGAGAAGGGACGTTCGTACATAGTACACGTGCATATTGATGGCGACAGCTACCGCATAGTGGCTTCGGCGAAGGTGGAACGCTATCTGGTGCGCACCACGCCCGACAGCGAGGGCAACCCCGGCGAGCCTGTGCCGTACAAGGTGGGCGATGAGGTCAGCCTGTTGGTATGGCAGAAGACGGATTTGGGCTTTAAGGTGATAATAGACAATGCCTACGCCGGACTGCTGTATGATACGCAGATTTTCCGCTCGTTACATACGGGAGACCGTGTGAAGGGCTATGTCTCCAATGTGCGTAGCGATGGCAAAATCGACGTGAAACTGCAGAAGAGCGGGCGTGAGCACACGACGGACTTCGCGCAAACGTTGCTCCGATACCTCCAGACGCAGGGCGGACGCTGCCGCCTTGGCGACAAGAGCGACGCGGAGGAGATAAGGGAACAGTTCGGCGTTAGTAAGAGAACGTATAAGCAGGCCGTGGGGGAACTCTACAAACAGCGGCTCATAACCATCACCGAAAGGGGGATAGAGTTGGTGAATTAAAACTAAATTATTATGTCAACATTACAGCTTAATTCGGAATTGTATCGTCAACTCAGTTATATAGCTGATGATGAGGATTGTATGCAGAAGGTACTCAAAGCGGTAAAGAAAATCGTTGCTGGTAAGGTAGCGGCACAAAATGAGTATGCACCACGTACAAAGGAGCAGTTAAAGCTTCATTTTAAGGAGGCTTTGGCTGAGGTACAGGATTATAAACAGGGAAAGAAAGAGTTACCTCCAATAGAGAAACTGCTCAATGAACTGTAATATAATTTATACGAAGAGGTTTGAGAAATCGTTGAAAAGGCTCGCAAAGCACTACAAGTCACTAAAGGTTGATTTGGAGAATTTCGTGTATATGTTGCGGGAAAATCCTCTTCAGGGGGCTGATTTGGGTGGAGGCGCAAGGAAAGTGCGTATGAGCATCACCTCTAAGGGAAAGGGTAAAAGTGGAGGTGCAAGGGTTATCACGTTCCTGCTTTTGCAGGAAAAGGATGCAACTCATATCGCTTTGCTTGATATTTATGATAAGTCTGAACGGGAAACAATAACAGATAAGGAACTTAAAAGCTTATTACAAGAATTTGAATAGTAAGAAAGGGCAAGGTTGAGTTATAGACTTTGCTGGCATGGATATTAAATAAACAGACGAAGCCGAGGGGTGTTACCCTTTGCTTCGTATGTTATTATTTCTATGTAAAAGGTATATTTGTGACCCTTTTACTTTCCGAAGAAACCGTTGTCAGCTTGCTTCTCTGCCTTGATATGTGTGGCGGAGGCGGCTGAAATGTCTATTGGCAGCCATACATCCATGCCTCCCTGCTGACCGCGGTGGTCCCATGCGTAGTAAGGAATGAGCGTCAGCGTGCGGTCGGTGGCGTGCAATTTGCCGTCGATGCCGTATGACAGGCTCTGCGCATTAGCGGTGATAGGCATGACAGTATGGCCCTCTGTTATCGTGATGGGCTCTGAACCCATCTTCAGTTGAGGCTGCTGGTTGAGCAGGTAGGTGCTGATGTCAGCCTCGTTGTCGGGCCATTCAGCGCAATATACCAATGGTCCACGCTCTATTGCCACCCTGCCGCGGTCAGCGGCGACCTTCTTGTTGGCTACGACGAGGCGCGGTTCCATGTCGAAATGCACCTCCACCGCGTCGCCTTTCTTCCACTTGCGGTTTATGGTGGCGTAGCCATTGATGAGTGCTCCCTCTATTACTTCGTAGGGTTTGCCGTTAATTTTGATGCTATAACCAAGCCTTTTGCCGTCAACATAGCTGTAAAGGTCGCTTGCGAGCGGCTTGTTGTTCAGCCAGCTGGGTACGCGTATCATCAAGGAGAAGTCGCCCGAGCCCTTTAAGATGGATATCTTCACGTCGCCGTCAGCAGGGTATTGCGTCTCCTGCCTTATGGTAATGTTCTTCCCCTTCACCTTCATTGTGGCGGTGTTGCCCATGAACAGGTTCACATAGAGGGCATCTTGCCTTGTGGCATAGATGTAACCGGGGAGTGACGGGATGAAACGGCAGATGTTGGACGGGCAGCACGCGCAGCCAAACCATGGCTGTCGGGCGTATTTCGACTCCTCGCGGCATGACAAGGGGTTAGGGTAGAAAAAGCCGTTGCCTTCTATTGAGATACCAGAGATGAGGGCATTGTAGAGCGTTCGCTCCAGTACGTCGTAGTAACAGGACAGTCCGTGCAGCAGGAAAAGGCGGTAGTTGGTATATACGTTGCCTATCTGCGCGCACGTTTCGCAATAGGCTGAGGCGTTAGGCAGCTCGTAGTTCTCGCCAAACGCTTCGCCAGCGTGGCGCGCACCCACTCCGCCCGTGATGTAGAGCTTCTTGTTCACGATGTTGTGCCATATCTTGTCTATCGCTTTTATATAGGAAGAGTCGCCCGTCAGCGCGGCAACATCAGCCATACCGCTATACATATACTCCGCGCGGACGGCGTGACCCACCGCCTCGTCCTGCTCTGTCACGGGTTTGTGAGCCTGGCTGTAAGCGTCTTTGCGTGCCGTTTTTCCGCGCATATCAAGGAAATACTTGGCTTGGTCAAGGTATTTCCTGTCGCCAGTGACGAGGTATAGCTTGCAGAGGCCCATCTCCGCAATCTGGTGTCCGGGCACGAGGTGCAGCTGATTGTCGGCAGGTCCCACCGCCTTGCATACGCAGTCGGCGTAGCGTATGGCGATGTTGAGGAAGTTTCTCTTACCCGTAGCCTGATAATGTGCGCACGCTGCCTCCAGCATGTGACCGAGGTTGTAGAACTCGTGGCTCAGTTCCTCCACCTTTTCCCATCGCTTCATGCCCGCCCATGGGTGCGGATGCCTGGGGTTCATGGTGCGTGCGGTGTAGAGATAACCATCAGGTTCTTGTCCTTTCGCTACGATGGCGAGTACGGAGTCGATATAGTTCTCTAACTTCTTGTCTGGGTATGTCTGGAGAATATAGCTCGCCCCCTCGATTGTTTTGTATACATCGGTGTCGTCAAAGGAGAAGCCTCCCACTTTCACGTCTTCCGTATTCTCGCCTGCCAGCTGCTGTGCGGCAATCTCGAAGTTGCGGTATCGCCCCGTCTCCTCACACTTACTGAAGGCGAGAGGGATGGTGACTTCGCGGCTCGCCTTCAGCCTTGGGCTCCAGAAAGCGTCGGAGACCTTCACCGAGGTGAACGGCACTGGATTGATGGGGGACTGCGCCTGCACTGCACAGGCAATGAATAACAGTAGTGATGACAGCGTTTTTTTCATAGTCTTTGGGGCTGTTTGCGGTGTTATGCTATGGCGGTAAGGGTGTAAAGGTATATCACCGACGCGGGTATCGCCATCAGTGAGGAATCGAAACGGTCCATCATCCCGCCGTGACCGGGCAGTATCGTACCGCTGTCTTTTACCGAAAGGGTGCGTTTGAAGAGGCTTTCCACAAGGTCGCCGAGTGTTCCGAAGACCACTACCACTAATCCAAGCCCCATCCATTCAATCGTTGTCAGTCCCGTCTCCGTGACCCCTAAGCCTTCGAGCAGTGCGTTGTGGTCGGCGTAAGCTATGAGAGCCGCCACGCCGAGCACTATAATCGTGCCGCCAATGCTGCCCTCCCACGACTTGCCGGGGCTTACCCGCGGGAAGAGTTTGTGCCTTCCGAGGAGTGAGCCCGTAAGGTATGCGCCGGTATCGTTCATCCATAGGAACACGAAGATGCTCAATGGCAGCAGGGCATTGTAGATGATGTAGCCCTCGGGCGTGCTTCTGAAGGCGAGGATGGATATACATGACAGCGGAAGGGCTATGTACATCTGTGACATCATGGAGTAGGCCCAGTCGTTGACGGGGTCGTTGTTCTTGGTGAACAGTCCGCTGATGAACAGGTATATCACCGTTATCAGATAGGGAATGAATACGCTTGACGTTGTGAACTCCGCGCAGAAGGCTGTTATGGCAAAGAATAGGAACACTCCTGCGGCAGTGCAGATGAAGCGGTTTACCTGCACGTTCTCCCTATTGTTCACGAGTCTGGTGAACTCCCATATTGTCATTCCTGTGATGAGGGCGAAAAGTAGCGTCATCGCCAGTGGGTCAAAGAAGCTGGCAGCCAGTACTATTACGAATACGATGCCTGTTACTGTCCTTAAAATAAAATTCTTCATGATTGGTTATGGTGTAGCCTCAGACTGGCGACCGCGTGCTTTTGGCGCTGCAATATCAGCCCTCCTGCCCGTAGTCTTCCAGCCTGCGTCCACCGTAAGAGTCTTTAAGTTTGCTGGTTTTAGTATTAGGGTGGGTTATTGTCTTATTCCTTCGCGCCGCCGTCTTCGGCGTTGTCCGTCTCTTCCGGCTGTTCGGTGACGGCGGCATTGGGCAGCTCTGCCGGTGCGTTAGCCTCCGTGTCGTCTCCCGATGGCGTATTGCTCTCTATTATTTCTTGTGAGCGACTTACCCACGGTCGCTTGCCGAATATCTTCTCAACGTCTTCTGCGAATATCACCTCGCGGCGTATCAGCATCTCGGCGAGGGCGTTGTGCCCCTCCTCGTGCTCTGTGAGTATGGCTTTGGCGCGTTCGTATTGCTCGTTAACCATCTTGATAACCTGCTCGTCTATGATTTGCGCAGTCTGGTTGGAGTATGGTTTCTGGAAGCCGTATTCGCTGTTGTCGTAGTAGCAGATGTTAGGCAGGGCGTCGCTCATGCCGTAGAATGCTATCATGCTGTGCGCCATTTTCGTGGTGCGTTCCAGGTCGTTCATGGCGCCAGTTGAGATATGTCCCGTGAAGAGTTCTTCCGCCGCTCGTCCTCCGAGTAGTGAGCACATCTCGTCGAGCAGCTGCTCCTTTGTCGTCAGTTGCCTTTCCTCCGGCATATACCATGCCGCTCCGAGTGCTCTGCCACGTGGTACTATGGTCACTTTCACCAAGGGGTTGGCGTATTGGCAGAACCATGATATGGTGGCGTGTCCGGCTTCATGCAGCGCGATTGCGCGCTTCTCTTCCGCCGTCATCACCTTTGTCTTCTTCTCCAATCCTCCCACTATGCGGTCCACCGCGTCGAGGAAGTCCTGTTTTGTCACCTTCGCGCTGTTGTGGCGCGCCGCTATCAGCGCCGCCTCGTTACATACGTTGGCTATGTCTGCTCCCGAGAAGCCCGGTGTCTGGCGTGCCAGCAGGTCGATATCCAGTGTCTCGTCCACCTTGATGGGGCGCAGGTGTACTTGGAATATCTCCTTGCGCTCGGGCAGGTCGGGCAGGTCCACGTGTATCTGTCGGTCAAATCGCCCTGCTCGCAGCAGTGCCTTGTCGAGCATATCCACGCGGTTTGTGGCGGCAAGTATTATCACTCCCGAGTTTGTGCCGAAGCCATCCATCTCCGTCAGCAGCGCGTTGAGCGTATTCTCACGCTCGTCGTTGCCTCCAAGACCGGGGTTATGGCTCCTTGCGCGCCCTATGGCGTCAATCTCGTCGATGAAGAGTATGGCGGGAGCCTTCTCTTTTGCCTGGCGGAACGTGTCGCGCACTCGTGACGCGCCCACTCCGACAAACATCTCCACGAAGTCTGAACCCGACATGGAGAAGAACGGTACGCCAGCCTCTCCCGCCACGGCTTTGGCGAGAAGAGTCTTACCTGTGCCCGGAGGGCCTACGAGGAGCGCGCCCTTTGGTATCTTTCCTCCGAGGTCGGTGTATCGCTTGGGATTCTTCAGAAAGTCCACTATCTCCTGCACTTCCTGCTTCGCGCCCACCTGTCCTGCCACGTCCTTGAAGGTGACGCCAATGGCGTTGTCCTTCTCATACATACGTGCCTTGGAGCGTCCCACGTTGAATACGCCTCCCATGCCTCCGCCTCCGCTAAATCTTTTCATCACGAAGAACCACAGGAACACGAAGAAAACTATCGGCGCGAAGGTCATAAGCAGGTTCATCAGCCCGCTCTGCGTGTCGGCCTCGTATGCCAGCTCGCCCTTGAACTTACCAGTCGTGCGCTCTGCGTCAAGGAACTGCTCCACTTGGTCCACGCTGCCGTATGTCACTTCCACGTATGGGTTCGCTCCGGTCTGTTCCTTGTTCTGGTGGAATACGTCGCGTATGTTCGCGGAATTGACGTACATCCGCAGTTTTGACTCGTTCTTGTTCACCACCACGCGCGCCGCGTAGCCTCTGTCAACGTATGCCTTGAAGTTGGAGTAGGATGCCGTTCTGGTGGTTCCTTTGCTTATGGTTCCTCCGCCATCGGTGAAGAAGAGCACCGCGAGGACGGCTATGATAATGAAATATATCCAGTTCATGTTGAACTGGGGCATCTTCGGGGAGTTGCCTCCCTTGTCTTGCTTGTTAGATGGACTGTCCACTGATAAGGCGTTTTTAAGGGTTAGTCAATGTCGGGAACTTCTGTTATGGCAGCGTCCTGCCAGAGTTCTTCGAGGTTGTAGAAGTCGCGTGCCTCGGGCAGGAACACGTGTACCATGATGTCCACGTAGTCCATCGCCACCCAGATGGCGTTCTCTAAGCCTGCTATGCGTGTTGGTTTCTCTCCGAGTTCTTTGAGTATCGTCTCCTCTACCGAGTCGCTTATTGCCGACACCTGCGATGGGGAGTTGCCCTCGCATACCACGAAAGCCTGGCATATCACGCCTTCCATGCCCTCCATATCTACGATGTTTACGCTGTGTCCCTTCTTCTCCTGTATGCCTTTCACGGCAGCTTCGATAAGTTTCTTTACGTTTTCTGTCATTATATGTGTATATGTATGTATGATTTCGGGGTGCAAAGTTACACATTATTTATTAATTAAAAAAGCAACAGTATGTTTTTTTTGCTTTTTTATCATTCGTTTATGACGGCGGTAGCAGAGCGGATGGTGTGTCATGGTAAATTTGTTCCTGTCGCTAAAGTCGTGCGATTACGCTGCAAAAGCTATGCTTTTACCAAGTAATCTCTATCCGATTACACTGTAATCTCAATGCTTTTGCGTCGCAATCTGATGCCTGTCGCCCATTGCTTGCCGCAATGTGCTTATATTCAGCAGTATATATAGAACTCCCGTTGCGTGGACGTGAATGGTAAATATTGGAAAGACCACGCGCGGGCGCCGTCGCGGTGGCAGTGTGACACGGCGTGAGCTGCGGTGCCGCCGCAAGGTGTCGCTATTCCGCGCCCCCGGCAGTGGCATCGCGGCTTGCCGCTGGTTGATATGTAATAAAAATGAAGAAAAAAGCGAGAAAAATTTTGTTGTTTCGGAAATTATTGCTAACTTTGCACCCAAATGTTTAGAATCGATACACTCAATATTGACCTTTTAGCGTTACAGGAAGACTCTTTTGAGGCTACCTTCATCCTTCGTGACGAGTATTTTCAAAGCCTGGAGGGGGCAGAAATCAAAAGTGGCGATGTTTGTTCGGAAGTCACTCTGAAGCGAGTTGACGCAGCCGAATTCTCGCTGCTGCTGCGTATAGCAGGTAAAGTTGATGTCCCTTGTGACAGGTGTCTTGACGATATGGCGCAGCCAGTGAAGGCTGATGCTACTTATTCTGTTAAACTCGGGCAGGAAGCCCGTGTTGACGAGGATGTAATTGTTGTGGACGAAAAAGACGGAGTTCTCCCTATAGCATGGCTCATCTACGAGACCATAGCACTGGCTATACCCATTAAGCACGTTCATGCACCTGGAAAATGCAATGCTGCGATGACACAAAAGCTCGAAGAGCTGTCAGCCACCCGAAGTGGTGATGAGGAAGCTGGTGACAATATGGATCCACGTTGGGCCGAATTGGATAAATTAAAAAAATAACAACAAAAAAGATTACAAGAAAAAATGGCACATCCAAAAAGAAGACAGTCAAAGACTCGTACTCTCAAGCGTCGTACCCATGATAAGGCAGTGGCTCCTACACTCGCCGTTTGCCCTAATTGCGGTGCATATTATGTGTACCACACGGTATGTCCTACTTGCGGTCAGTACCGCGGCAAGCAGGCTATCGTGATGGAAGAGGCTGCAGAGTAAAGGGAGTTCAGGATGATATTCCTTGATTTTCCCTGTTAGACATTAATATAATGTGCTTAGGTTTCGGAATAAATAGGAGTTGATGGAAGGTGGATGGAGGTGAAAGGCGTGTGTTTAAGCCATGCTTTTGCTGTTGTCTTTTGACTTCCTGAGCGAGCGTAGCGAGCGATAACTTCTTCTGACTCCATTTAACTCCTTAAGTTGAGCATATACGAAACTTAAATAAAGTGGTTATGGGTAGAAGGCTTGACCTTCCTCCTGTAACCTAAAACATACCTGATTAATGGAGAAGATAAGCGCTGTTATCACGGGCATCGGTGGTTACGTGCCTGAGTATATCCTTACCAACGAGGAGCTCTCACGCATGGTTGACACAAGCGATGAATGGATAGAGACGCGTGTAGGCATAAAGGAACGCCGCATACTTAATGAAGAAGGACTCGGCTCCGCGTACCTCGCACGAAAGGCTTGCCGCCAGTTGCTCAAGAAGACAGAGGTTGACCCTCAGACAATAGATTGCGTAATCTGTTGTACCACCACCTCGGACTACCGCTTCCCGTCAAACGCTTCGATAGTAATAGGAAAGCTTGGGCTGAAGAATGCCCACGGCATGGACGTGTCATGCGCCTGCTGCGGCTTCCTTTACACCGTTGACATGGCTTCTGCCATGATAGAGAGCGGACGTTACAAGAAGGTGATTGTCGTGGCGGCGGAGAAAATGTCATCCATCACCGACTACACAGACCGTCAGACTTGCGTGCTCTTCGGAGACGGCGCGGCGGCTGTTCTCGTAGAGGCCACAACGGAAGAGGGCGTGGGTTTGCAAAACTCTTTCCTTCGCACAGACGGCCTTGGCCTGCCTTTCCTTCACATGAAGGCCGGCGGCTCGGTATGCCCGTCATCACACTACACGGTGGATCACCGTATGCACTACATCTATCAAGAGGGTCGCACCGTGTTCCGCTATGCCGTAACAAGTATGGCTGACGATGTGGAAGAGGTGATGAGACGTAACAACCTCACGAAGGACGATGTGGACTGGGTGATACCTCACGAGGCGAATATGCGTATCATCGAGGCTGTCACCAAGAGGCTTGAGATACCAATGGACAAGGTGATGGTGAACATAGAACACTATGGCAACACCAGCGCGGCGTCAATAGCACTCGCCCTCTGGGACTTCGAGAAGAAACTGAAGAAGGGTGACAACGTCATCCTGACTGCCTTCGGCGCAGGCTTCGTACATGGAGCGTTATATCTCAAGTGGGGGTATGACGGTAGTAAATACGGAAAATAATGCACAAAGCGGGATTCGTAAATATTGTCGGTAATCCCAACGTGGGAAAGAGTACGCTCATGAACCAGTTGGTTGGTGAGCGTATTTCTATTGCTACGTTTAAGGCGCAGACCACAAGGCACCGTATCATGGGTATAGTCAATACACCGGAGATGCAGATAGTGTTCTCTGACACTCCCGGGGTGCTGAAACCCAACTATAAGCTACAGGAGTCGATGCTGGCATTCTCAGAGTCCGCGCTGACAGACGCGGACGTGTTGCTCTACGTTACCGACGTGGTAGAGGCACCGGAGAAGAACAGTGACTTCCTTGCCAAGGTGGCAAAGCAGACTATACCCGTCATTCTGCTCATCAACAAGATAGACATGACGGAGCAGGCTAAGCTCGGCGACATAGTGGAGAAATGGCACGGGCTGCTGCCCAACGCCGAGATACTGCCAATATCAGCCAAGAACAAGTTTGGCACCGACATACTGCTGAACCGCATAAAGGAACTGCTGCCCGACTCACCGCCATACTTCGACAAGGAACAACTGACGGACAAGCCGGCGCGTTTCTTCGTGACGGAGATAATAAGGGAGAAGATACTCCTTTACTATGACAAAGAGATACCGTACTCGGTGGAGGTGCGCTGCGACTCGTTCAAGGAGACAGAACGCAATATTCACATCACGGCAACGATATACGTAGAGCGCGATAGCCAGAAGGGCATCATCATAGGCCATCAGGGAGTGGCGATAAAGAAGGTGAGCACCGAGGCGAGAAAGGCACTGGAGAAATTCTTCGGCAAGAGCATCTATCTTGAAACATACGTCAAGGTGGATAAAGACTGGAGGAGCAACGACAGGGAACTGAACGCTTTTGGCTACAACCCGTCATAGGGCGCGCACGGGGTGCGGCTTACACGCACAGTTGCGGCGGGGAAGTCCGCCTGCTTTCATGGTATAAACACATGATGTTTAACAAATTAATAATAGGAGGTAACGGTATGAGAAAGAGATTTTCAATGTTACTTACGGCGGCAGCCCTTGTGCTTGGGCTGTATAGCTGCTCCAGCAGTGACGACGATATGGGCGGCAAGGATTCCGCCCCTGCTTATGTGAAAGCCTACAAGGCATCGGAGATACTGGTGTATGTGGGTAACGACACCATTGCGAACAGTCTCACGAGGGCTGTGCCAGCCGGTCTGACAGACAAGGCTTATTACTACCTTAGAATAGACAACAGAATACCTTCGCTCGAGGGCGCGCTGTACAACTCGACCCTCTATTACCCGAGAACGGGGGGCAACGGCTCACTGAAGAGTTCCGTAAACGAGGGTAAGGTGACGTTTGAATATCCCTACTATGCAGGTCTGGGCAGCGTGCCACACTATGTCTATGACCCATTGGGCGTAGAGACGGAGAAAGCTTTGGCAGGCACTGTGCCGACAGTGGAGCAGCTCCTGAACGGCGACCTCGGCAACCCGAGGGTGTCACTGCCAGTCAATATGGACACGTTGAAGGTTATATGGTACGTGGTGAAATACCAGACTGTGGACAGATTGTGGCACGTGGACGGCGTATTGACAGGCAAGTCAACACCTTCTATCGACTCCATACCTGACTTCAAGAAAGAAGACGGTCTTGACCCCGTGAGCCAGGGCATCGTGGAGGTGAACCTCGCGATACAGGAGCACAAGGACGAGAAGTCAAGCAAACTGTCTATACACGTAAGGGACACTACGGACGTTACGGTCAACATACCAATATCCCCGGATTACTTCCTTGACAAGGACGATACAGACATCGCCATGAAACACTATGACGACATGGTGTACGCTAAGGAGATGCAAATAGGCAACACCACCGTCAAGGTGACCGTGGAGTATTCTGACGCGGGCATAACAGTGAAGACGGAGGGTATCAACAGCGAGGTGCTCAAGATATGCCGCCAGCTTTACGAAGACGGTCTGACGTTCGAGATATGGAACTATTATAACGAGAATACCACGGACGAGATACTCAAAGCGGCTCTTGACCGCTCTACCGTATCGTTCACAAGGGCGCCGAAGATATATTTCAACGCTATAAGAAATACTTTGGACATGAACGTGAAGCCTACAGAGGGCTATCCCAACGTGGAGGCAGTAGAGGACAAGGGCAACAAGTACACCAAGTAGGCGTACGAGACAAGGTATAAGTGACAGATATAACGGGTATATGTGCTCCGTGGGCAACCCCGTGCGCGGTGAAAGCGGCGGCAACCCGTGGGCGTATGTAACCGTTATATCTGTTTTTGTATTATAAACATGCTCCCAGAGTAATATAAACCCAGTTGAATTACTGAGCAAAAATTAGGAACCCGTAAGGAGCGGGAAATGAAAAATGGGAAATTTAGTAGCAATCGTGGGACGGCCCAACGTGGGTAAGTCCACACTCTTCAATCGTTTGACAAAGACCCGCCACGCCATTGTGAGCGATGTGGCAGGCACTACGCGTGACAGACAGTACGGTAAGTGCGAGTGGTCGGGCAGAGAGTTCTCCGTTGTCGATACCGGCGGATGGGTAGTCAATAGCGACGATGTGTTCGAGGAAGCCATACGCCGACAGGTGACGATAGCCACGGAGGAGGCAGACCTTGTGCTTTTCCTCGTCGATGTGCATACGGGCGTGACGGATCTCGACGCAGACGTGGCGCAGATACTGCGCAAGACAAAGCTGCCCGTGATACTCGTAAGCAACAAAACCGACAATAACGAGCAGCAGTATTATGCCGCCGACTTCTACAAACTCGGCCTTGGCGACCCCTTCTGCATCAGTGCCGTGTCAGGCTTCGGTACCGGTGACCTGCTCGACAAAGTGCTGGAGGAACTGCCCGAGGAGACATCTGACGGCACAGAGGACGGCATACCGCGCTTTGCGGTGGTAGGTCGCCCCAATGCGGGTAAGTCAAGTATTATCAATGCCTTCATAGGCGAGGAGCGAAACATTGTGACGGAAATAGCGGGAACGACGCGCGACTCCATTTATACACGCTATGACAAGTTCGGTTTCGACTTCTACCTCGTGGATACGGCAGGCATACGCCGTAAGAACAAGGTCAGCGAAGATTTGGAATTTTACAGCGTGATGCGCTCCATACGTGCCATTGAGAACTCTGATGTGTGCATACTCATGATTGACGCGACGCGCGGAATAGAGGCGCAGGATATGAATATCTTCCAGCTTATACAGAAAAACAACAAGTCGCTCGTGGTGGTGGTGAACAAATGGGACCTCGTTGAGGAAAAGACGCAGGCTGTAATATCCACTTTCGAGAACGCTATACGTGAGAGGATGGCACCGTTCACGGACTTCCCGATAATCTTCGCCTCGGCTGTTACGAAGCAGCGTATATTCAAGGTGCTTGAGACGGCGAAGCAGGTGTACCTTAACCGCAAGGCGCGCATAGGCACAAGCAAGCTCAACGAGGTGATGCTGCCCATCATAGAGGCAACGCCGCCGCAGTCGGTGAAAGGAAAATACATAAAGATAAAATACTGCACCCAGGTGCCCGACACACAGATACCGACGTTTGTGTTCTACGCCAACCTGCCGCAGTATGTCAAGGAGCAGTACCGTCGCTTCCTCGAAAACCAGTTACGCAGCCATTGGGAACTTACAGGAACGCCCATAAATGTATTTATAAGGCAGAAATGATAAGGACGATATGCACCCTCTTGTCGTGCCTTGCGCTTGCCGCGGCGTGCAAGAAAGAAGATATACGACCAGAAGAAATAGCCTTGCAGGCAGCAAAGGCATACTACGAGCAACTGTTGCATGGCGAATATGAGGCATACGTGGATGGCACATTGAAAGGCGACAGTGTGTCTCCGGCATACCGTCAGCAGTTAGTTCTGAATATGCAGATGTATGTTGAACGGCAGAACGCGGAGCATAAAGGTATCAGTAGGGTACAAGCCCTGCGGGCGGTGTACGACTCTTCTGCCCATACGTCAGATGCCTTCCTTGCCATAGAGTTCGCTGACAGTACGAAAGAGGAAATAGTAGTGCCGATGGTGGAACGCGAAGGCGTGTGGTATCTAAGGTGACAAGAGCACTGGCAAATGCCTTACTACAGGTAATGATGCCCAAATTGCAATGTGCAGGCTGTGCACAAACTATTGCAATTTGGGCATTTTTGTGCCAAATGCGATGTCGCGTTCAAAAAAAAAGCTAAAAAGTTTGGAAGTTAGAGAATTTATAAGTAACTTTGTTTTGTAAATGCGCATGATGCAATATGTCAGGTGCGAAATAGCGGATAAACATTATTATATATAGATTATGAATTTGACAAGTGATTTCAGGAAGTATGCAACCCGCCACCTGGGCATGAGCGGAATGGCGTTGGATGATGTCGTGGCAGCACAGAACCAGTATCTCAATCCATATATCCTTGAGGAAAGACAGTTGAACGTGACGCAGATGGACGTGTTCTCGCGCTTGATGATGGACCGCATCATCTTCCTTGGCACGGAAATAAACGACTATACCGCCAATACCATACAGGCGCAGTTGCTTTACCTCGATTCCACGGACCCGGATAAGGATATCTCCATATACATCAACTCACCTGGCGGCAGCGTGACAGCGGGGCTTGGGATTTATGATACCATGCAGTTCATCTCCAGCGACGTTGCCACTATCTGCACGGGCATGGCGGCTTCTATGGGTGCCGTGCTGCTTGTAGCAGGCAAGGAAGGTAAGCGTTCCGCCCTGCCGCACAGCAGAGTGATGATACATCAGCCCCTCGGAGGAGTGCAGGGACAGGCCAGTGACATAGAGATAGAGGCAAAAGAGATACAAAAATTCAAGAAGGAACTCTATACGATAATAAGCAATCATTCCCACACCCCTTACGAGAAAGTATGGGCGGACTCTGACCGTAACTACTGGATGACGGCAGAGGAAGCCAAGGAATATGGCATGATAGACCAGGTTCTCGTGAAGAAATAACAACGACCAAGCTACAAACATGGTAAGAAAGAAAGCTAACACCTGTAACTTCTGCGGTCGCAGTGAGGATGATGTGCGGATGCTCATCACGGGACTGAATGGTTTTATATGTGATGAATGTGCCGAACAGGCATGGCACATAGCGCAGTCAGCGCTGGGCAAGACAGCTTCCAGAGGCAAGACGGCGGTAGGCAAGGCAGTGGGAGCGCCGCAGTTGAAGGACATTCCAAAGCCAACAGAGATAAAAGAGTATCTCGACCAATATATAATAGGGCAGGACGATGCCAAACGTTACTTGTCGGTGGCGGTGTATAACCACTACAAAAGGCTGTCGCAGCCAGAGGATAATGACGGCGTGGAGATAGAGAAGAGCAACATCATAATGGTGGGTTCCACGGGTACAGGTAAGACACTCATGGCACGAACCATTGCGAAGCTGCTCAATGTGCCGTTCACTATAGTCGACGCAACGGTGTTTACAGAGGCAGGATACGTGGGAGAAGATGTGGAAAGCATACTCTCCAGACTGCTGCAAGTGGCGGACTATGACCTTGAAGCAACGCAGAGGGGCATTGTTTTCATAGACGAGATAGACAAGATAGCACGCAAATCAGACAATCCCAGCATAACCCGCGACGTAAGCGGCGAGGGCGTGCAGCAGGGAATGTTGAAGTTGCTTGAGGGAACAGTGGTGAACGTGCCGCCGAAAGGTGGGCGAAAACATCCCGATCAGGACTATATCCACGTGGATACACGCAATATCCTCTTCATCTGCGGAGGCGCATTCGACGGTATAGAGCGCAAGATAGCACAGCGAATGAATACCCATACCGTTGGTTACAACAGTGTGCAGAATACCCGTAAGATAGACCAGAAGGACATGATGCAGTACGTGTCTCCGCAAGACCTTAAGTCTTTTGGCCTCATTCCAGAGATAATCGGCCGATTACCAGTGCTCACTCACCTCACTCCACTGGACCACGATGCACTCAGGCGCATACTTGTAGAGCCGAAGAACAGCATCGTAAGGCAATATATCAAGCTGTTCAAGATGGATAATATCGAACTCACCTTCACCACGGAGGCCCTCGATTACATTGTGGACAAGGCGGTAGAGTACAAGTTAGGCGCACGAGGCCTGCGCTCTATCGTGGAGAATATAATGACGAACGCAATGTTTGAAGCCCCCACAAAGGGCATAACAAAGTTTGAAGTGACGCGAGACTATGCTAAATCGCAGCTTCAAAGCAGTAGCAACCTGTAGAAAGACATACCTCACCGCGTCTTTCCTTGGGAACGATGCCAGTACCCCTTGGGGAATATGGCATACCCCGGAGGGAAGAACGGCGAAGGCTTCGCCTCCGCCAGACTGCTAACCCACCCACCAAAACCTTCACCTATGCAAATCAACCTGACAGAAAAACTAAAGCATTATTTCGGCTTTGACTCGTTCAAAGGAAAGCAAGAAGCCGTGATACGCAACCTCCTTGCGGGCAATGACACCTTCGTGCTCATGCCGACTGGGGGAGGAAAGTCACTGTGTTACCAGCTGCCATCGCTGATAATGGAGGGCACTGCCATCGTCATCTCGCCCCTTATAGCGTTGATGAAAAACCAGGTTGACGTGATAAACGGCATCAGTGAGCATGACGGAGTGGCGCATTGTCTCAATTCTTCCATGAACAAGACAGCGATAGACCAAGTCAAGCGCGACATAAAGGCAGGCATAACGAAACTGCTTTACATGGCGCCGGAGTCGTTGACGAAGGAAGAATACATCACCTTCCTTAGGGAAGTGAAAATATCTTTCTATGCTGTCGATGAGGCACATTGCATCTCTGAGTGGGGACACGATTTCCGTCCAGAGTACAGACGCATACGCCCCATAGTGGACGAGATAGGCAATGCGCCTGTGATAGCACTCACCGCGACCGCCACGGAGAAAGTGCGTGCGGATATAAAGAAGAACCTTGGCATAACGGATGCTAAGGACTTCATGAGTTCTTTCAACCGTCCCAGCCTTTATTACGAGGTGCGCACCAAGACAGCTGACGTGGATCGCCAGATAATAAAGTTCGTTCGCCAGCATCAAGGCAAGAGTGGCATAATCTATTGCCTTGCGAGGAAGAAGGTGGAAGAGCTTGCTGAGGTGTTGAAAACCAACGATATCAAGGCAGCCCCATACCATGCGGGTCTCGATACCGCAGTGCGTAGTCAGACGCAGGACGATTTTCTCATGGAACGTTTAGACGTTATCGTCGCTACCATAGCCTTCGGAATGGGCATAGACAAGCCCGATGTAAGGTTTGTAATACACTATGACATACCGAAATCGCTGGAAGGCTACTATCAAGAAACGGGCAGAGCGGGGCGCGATGGCGGTGAAGGCATCTGTATAGCGTTCTATTCGCAGAAGGATTTGCAGAAGCTTGAGAAGTTCATGGATAGCAAGCAGGTGTCAGAACAGGAGATAGGTCGCCATTTGTTGCAAGAGACCGCCGCATACGCCGAGTCCTCCATCTGCCGCAGGAAGATGCTGTTGAAATACTTTGGCGAAGACTATCCGCACGATAACTGCGGCAACTGCGACAACTGTAAGCACCCCAAGAAGAAGATTGAGGCAAAGGACGGGCTGCAAGCCATGATTACAGCCATCCTCGCACTCAAGGAAAACTATCGCAGTGGCTATGTCTTCGACTTCATAAAAGGACGCTCCACCGACGACATAGAGTCGCATAAGCATCATTTGAACCCGGATTTCGGGTGCGGTGAAGGCATGAACGACCGCCTGTGGAACCCTATCTTGCGACAGGCTATCGTAGAAGGCTATATCAAGAAGGATATTGAGACCTACGGTACTCTGAAGGTAACAGCCGCTGGAAAGCGTTGGATGAAGTCGCCGCAACCGTTCTTCGTCACCGAAGACAATACCTTTGCCGAGGACGTTGTGGAAGCCCCCTCCTCTGGAGGAGCACTCGACCCCACGCTTTTCGCCATGCTCAAAGACTTGCGCAAGAGTGAGGCACGCCGCCATAAGGTGCAGCCCTACATCGTGTTCATGGAGAGCTCGCTGGAGCAGATGGCAACGATGTACCCCGTTACCCTCGCCGAGTTGCAGAATGTGCAAGGCGTTGGTCAGGGCAAGGCAAAGCGTTACGGTCAGCCTTTCTGCGACCTGATAAAGAAATATTGTGAGGAAAACGACATCGTGCGTCCCGAAGACATGAGGGTTCGCAGCGTTGCCAAGAACTCAATGCGCAAGGTTAAGATAGTACAGTGCATAGACCGCAAGATGCCTTTAGACGATATTGCGAGGTCTATGGGCTTGAAGTTCACGGAACTGCTTGACGAACTGGAGGCAATAGTGTACAGCGGCACGAAGCTTAACATAGACTATTACATTGAGGACAATATGTACGAGGAGGAGATAGACGACATATATGAATACTTCTCCGAGGCAGAGACCGACAGTTTGAAGGCTGCTTACGATGAGTTCTCTGGCGATTACTCCGATGAGGATATACGCCTCGTGAGGATTATGTTCATCTCTGAGATGGCGAACTGACCTCCTTCCCTTAGCGTTATCCGCGGCATGCTACTGTATTTTTCGTGCAGCCGCCATAAAACGGCGATGCCAGCAGGCAACCATGACACATCCATGGCTGTCGGCTGGCATCGCCGTTTTTATGTTTTTGCATAGCCTTTGCCTATTTCGCTATCTTCAGTACCGGTGCAATGTTGTCGTCAGTCTTGGGCAACTGCACCTCCAGCCCTTGAGCCGTCTGTACCGCTTTCAGTCTGCCGAAGCCGAGTAGCTCCACCTTTGTTATGCCCTTTTTGAAATAAGGGTTACCTTTCGCAAGCGATTTCACTACGACCTTTCCGTCCTCTGGCCATCCGAGCGGAGTGACATAGAGATGCTTTTTCGTCTGGTTGAAGCGTATGTCGCGGCTGTCCATCTTGCTATACTGTCCGTCGTTGAACCCCTGAGCGTTTAGTTTAATATCTTTTTCCGCCACAGGACCTTCTCCGAACTTCACCCATGGGCGTGTGCCTATGATGCTCTCTTTGTTTACCGCCATCCACGCCTCTATGCCATCGAGTATGATAGCCTCCTTCTCGTCGTATGTACCGTCTGCGCGCAGTGGTATGCTGAGCAGCAAGTTACCGTTCTTGCTCACGATGTCCACGAGCTGTCTTATCACCGTTGCCGCACTCTTGTAACCGTTTCGTTCATAGATACCCGTGTTATAGTGCCATCCTCCGATGCAGTTGCACGTCTGCCACGGTTCTTTTACAATCTCGTTTGGCGCACCTCGTTCCACGTCCCATGTGAGAGCTTTGCGTTGTTCGTCGTCAAGAATCTTGCCAAACATCACCGCCCTCGGGTTCTTGTTGTAGAAGTGCGACGCTATTTTCAGTCCGCAGTCGCTTATATCGTGGAACGGCACCACTGTCACGTCGAAGTATATAAGGTCAGGGTTGTATCTGTTTATAGCATCGAGTGTGCGGTCGTAGAAGTTTGTCACGTATTCCTTCGTTGGCAGGCATGCACCGTTTCCCCACGCCCACTGCTTGTGTATGCTGCCGTTAGCCCACGCCCATTCGCTCATCGGGTGGTTCTGGGCATACAGGTCCTGCGGGTCGTAGCCTTCCCACCATTTTCCTTTACCGTCAGCTTTAGTGAGTTTTCCGTCGTAGTACACCCCGGCCTTCGGTCCTTTCACGTCATATCTCTGTGATGGCTCATACCAAGTCCAGGCATGGTCGGCGTGGAAACTGATGCCGAGGGGCAGCCCATGCCTCTTCGCCGCCTTCGCCCATCCGTCTATAAGGTCTCTTTTCGGTCCCATGTTCACGGCGTTCCATGGCTGGTATTTAGACTCCCAAAGGTCGAAGTTATCGTGATGGTTGCCCAGCACGAAGAAGTACTGCGCCCCCAGCCGCTTGTATCTCTCCACAAGCTTGTCTGGGTCCCACTTTTCTGCCTTGAACAGGGGTAGAATATCTTTGAACCCCACCTCCGATGGGTGTCCGTAGTGCTCCTTGTGGTAGTTGTATGCGTATGACCCCTCTTCGTACATACCGCGTGCCATCCAGTCTCCCGAGCCCTCAACGCATTGAGGTCCCCAGTGAGCCCAGATGCCAAACTTCGCATCCTGGAACCATTCCGGCGTCTTATGCTTCTTCAGCGACTCCCACTGTGGCTGATACTGTCCCTCAGCCATCTTCTCATGCTCATTCGTTACCGGCACTTTGTACTCTTGGGCGCTGCCTGTCAATAATGCGTAGCCCGCAAGAATCGTCATAAATAACTTTCTCATATTTCTCTCTATATAGCTTTATTCTTTAGTATTATGGGTATAGGTAGAACATCCTCTCCATCATCTGCCACTTCTCGTCCGACGTGGCATCGGCGGAACACTTCTGGAATTGCGCCACGAAAGCCTCCCATTCCTGCTGTCGTGGCAGTGTGGATAGCTTCTTCATGGCATTGTTCCAGTTGAAGTCCTCAGGCGTATCGACTATCATAAACAGCCTGTTGCCCAGTATGTATATTTCCATTTCGAGTATTCCCACGGAGCGTATGCCCTCGCGTATCTCTGGCCACGAGTGGTATCTGTCGTGCGCTTCCCTGTACCGCTGCGCCACTTCGTCGCCTTCTTTCAGCTCCATCGTCTGACAATAGCGTTTCGTTCGTTGCCCGTATGCTGTCTGCCCGTAGCCAGCAGTTATGCTTCCGTCTTTCTCTTTCATTCCTCCACTCCTCCTGTTTCGTTGATAACCTTATGCCCTTTCCATCCGTACCATGCGCAGACGGCGAAGCATACCATCGATATCAAGTACGCCATCTGATACCAGCTGCCACAGCTGTGCATTATGTATGCTGTCAGTTGCGGTAGGCAGGCGTTGCCAACGACTCCTCCACGCCCACGTAGGTGCAGCAATATACGAGGAAGAGGCTGTTTATGGCAGTCTGTCCGCCGTTGTAAAAGAACTGTGCCACCACGAATTCCGATGCGGGGAAAAAGAGCAAGCCGCCGAAAGCCGCCAGCAGCAGTCCGAGTACTATGCCACTCTTGTAGGAGTAGCGTTTCAGGTACATGGCTATCGGTATGGGGCACACGAAATATGCCAGCCAGTAAGCAGACTCCGTGAACGAAGCCTCAAAGGCGTTCAGTTCACAGGTCTTCATCAACTGCCGTATCATGGTGGGCAGAAGGTTGCTGCTTATCGCCCAAAGGAAGAACAGGCAGAAGACGAGTGCGAGGCAGGTGCGTTTATTCATGGCCGAAACGTATTAGTATGCGGAACACTTTTCCTGGGTTTTCCACCCATTTCTGCATGGCATCGGCAGCCCCCTCGGGTGTTGTCTCCATGCTTATCAACTCGTCCACGGGGCACGTTCCACGCTCCAAGTAGTGTATCACGGCGCGGAAGTCCGACGGCATGGCATTGCGTGAACCGCGTATATCCAGCTCTTTCTGCACGAAATACTTTGTCTGGAACGACACCTCCGTCTTTGCATAGCCTATGCAAACCACGCGTCCGGTGAACGCCACCTCGTCCACTGCCATCTGGTATGTCGGTGCGCTGCCCACGGCTTCTATCACCACATCGGGTCCGAAGCCAGAGGTCATCTCCAGCAGTCGTGCGTGAATGTCGTCGTTAAGTGTATTCAGTGTGTACGATGCCCCCAGCCTTTTCGCCAGTTCCAGCTTGCTGTCGTCAATGTCGGCGGCTATCACTGTCGCGCCTCTCTGAGCCGAGCGCACTATCGCTCCCATTCCCACCATGCCGCAACCTATCACCAGCACCACGTCAATATCTGTCACCTGAGCGCGTGATACGGCATGAAATCCCACGCTCATAGGCTCCACCAAGGCGCAGGTGCGCGGTGTCAGCAGTCCGGCAGGTATCACTTTCTCCCAAGGTAGCACAAGGTATTCGCGCATGGCACCGTCGCGCTGCACGCCCAGTGTCTCGTTATGCTGGCACGCATTGGGTCGCCCGTTGCGGCAAGAGGCGCATTTACCGCAGTTGGTGTAGGGGTTTACCGTCACCGTCATGCCCGGCTTCAGTCCCTGTGGCACGTCCTTGCCTACACGCTCTATCACTGCCCCCACTTCATGGCCCGGTATCACGGGTATGCGTACCATGGGGTTCTTGCCGAGGAAGGTGCTGAGGTCGGAGCCGCAAAAGCCCACATACTCTATGCGCAGCAGCACCTCGCCCGCCTTAATCTCTATTTCGCCGCTGGGGCACTGCT
This sequence comes from Prevotella sp., assembly GCA_022773825.1. Taxonomy (GTDB): domain Bacteria; phylum Bacteroidota; class Bacteroidia; order Bacteroidales; family Bacteroidaceae; genus Prevotella. Next base: position 3,972 of record JALFOF010000002.1, on the reverse strand, counting down.
CTGTCCCAGCTATCTCTGTGAGCGCCATTGTGCGCTCGGCTGTAATCTGTATCGCTTTCATTTTTTTTAGGTTTTTGGTTGGAGGTTTTAGGTTTAAGGTCTTTTGTTTAGGTTTTAGGTTCTTGGGTTTTAGTTTTTTTTGTCTTTTGGGTTTGGGGTCTTTAGGTCTTTTATTTAGGTTTTAGGTTCTTGGGTTTTAGTTTTTTGGGTCTTTTGGGTTTGGGGTCTTTAGGTCTTTTATTTAGGTTTTAGGTTCTTGGGTTTTAGTTTTTTGGTCTTTTGTTTTTTGCTGCCTTGGCAAGAAACTACTAAACAATTAACCCACCAAATAACTAAACCACTAAACAACTAACCAACTAACCAACTATTCCGACATATTTTTTATGTATGGTAACTCTATTTTCGGTTCTATGCCGTAGAACCTCTGCGCGTTTTTGCCGAGGAACAGCTCCTTTTCCGCCTCCGACAACTCATTGCTCTTTAGTATGAAGTCGTATGACATACGGTAGGTTATGGCGGTAATGGTGCGCGGGTAGTCGCTACCCCACATCAGTTTCTCCATGCCCACCATACTGGCAGCCTCGCGTATAGCCCTCACCGCCGATGGGAAGGGGTAGAACTCACTGTCGTAAAGCCATGTTATTCCGCCAGCCTCCACATACACATTGTCGTGGCGTGCCAGCCTTATCTGCTCCTGCCAGCCATCTACGGTGCACATTCCGAAGTGTCCTATGGCGATGCGAAGGCGCGGACATTCCGCTATCACCTCTTCCATCTCCGCCACCTGCGTGGTGCCGTCTGCCAGCGTTATCGAGAGAAACATCCCGTCCTCCTCCATCTGTCGGAACATTGCCATCATCCTTTCGGAGTTGAGCGTCACGCGTCTGCCGTCGAGTAACAGGCGGTGTCCCGGTACTGCTATGCCCCTGAAACCCTGCTGGCGCAACATCGCCGCTTCGCGTGCGAGGTCGCCAGTGTCTGTGGAAGAGCCGAGGTAGTCGCACATTCCGCATACGATGAAGCGGTCGGGGTGCGCCTGCGCCACCTCGCGCAGGTAGTTGTTCTGGCATCCGTCAATGAGTTCCTGCACCACCACGGCGGCTGCCACCTGCGCGTAGTCCATGTTTGAGAGGAATACCTCGGCGCTGTTGCGCCCGTCTATAATAAAAGGTGGCAGCATCTGCACCTCCTCGCCGAGGAAGTCAGCCCTGCCGTTAGCCTTGGAGCGTATCACCTTACCGTTCCACTGCGTGTCCTGTCTCAGCCAAAGATGGCTGTGTGCGTCAATGATGTTCATGTCCTTCCGCTTTTGGGGTTAACTGTTCTTCCACCTGACCCGCATTTGGTCGCCTATCGCCGCTTTCACGTCCTCTACCAGCGCGGTGTCCATTGGCTCGTTCACGTAGGCTATGTTCTTCCTCACGTTGTCGGGGTTGGCACTGCTGAAGAGCGTGGTGGCGATGCGCGGGTTGAGGTTTGTGGAGTATTGTATGGCGAGTTTGTCTATCGGGTAGCCCCTCTCGTCGCATAGCTTCGCCGCCCTCTGGCAGGCATCTTTCAGTCCTTGCGGAGCGGGGTGCCACGTTGGCGCGCCCCTCATTGACAGGAGTCCCATAGAGAAGGGTGAGGCGTTGACGATGCCGATGCCCCTTTCCTCGAAGAAGTCGAGGTGGTCGAGCAGCAGGTCGTCGTTGAGGCAGTAGTGGCAGAAGTTAAGCACGCTCTCCACCGTGCCCTCTTCCGAGTGCTCCACCACCCATTTAAGGTTCTCCGGCTGCAGGTCTGTTATGCCAACATGCCTCACCACCCCCTCTCGGCGCAGTTGACAGAGGGCTGGCAACGTCTCTTCCACCACCTGACGGAGGTCTGCGAACTCCACGTCGTGCACGTTTATGAGGTCTATGTAGTCCACGTTCAGACGCTCCATGCTCTCGTACACGCTCTCCTTAGCGCGCCGCGCGGAGTAGTCCCACGTGTTCACGCCGTCCTTGCCGTAGCGTCCCACCTTCGTTGACAGGTAGTATTTGCCGCGCTCCAAGTCCTTTAACGCCTTGCCAAGCACGGTCTCTGCCTTCAGATGCCCGTAGTATGGCGACACGTCGATGAAGTTAATCCCACCCTCAATGGCGGTAAACACTGCCTCGATGGCTTCGCTTTCACGTATGCCGTGGAACACCCCTCCCAGTGAGGAAGCTCCGAAACCGAGGTTCGACAAGCGCATGCCAGTCTTTCCAAGTTCATTGTATTGCATTATGATGTTGTTTGGGTTAGTCTATCATTACGGTGACAAAGTTACATGTTTTGTATCGTAATATAGTGATAAAAAAACGCTATAGAGTTGTAAAAAAACGACAAAATGGCTCTGTGTATCGCCTGTGTGACGTTTTTCTTGTAAAAAATCGACTTCTTGTTGCTTTATATCGGCAGAAAAGAATTAACTTTGCAGTCAAAACACCACATAGCCATGAACCATCCCATAGACAAACTTCACCTCTTTACCCTCAACGTAGGTCTCGCCCACCACAACGGTGACTGGAACTGGAAGAACGTGCGCAGTCCCTTCGCGCGGCTTTACCTCGTGGTGCAGGGCATGGCAAAGATACAGTTGCCCACGGGCACCTATGACCTCACACCAGGGCATCTGTATTTCATTCCTGCCTTTACCACTCACAGCTACGTGTGTGATTCCCTCTTCACACATTACTATATACACATATACGAGAAGCCCGAGGAGGCGAGCATACTCGGCGAGTACGATTTCCCCGTAGAGGTGGAGGCGGGACCTCACGACATGGAGCTTATGAAACGTCTCGCCTTCATCAACCCCTTCTTGAAACTCCCCATGTCCAACCCCGACAGCTACGACAACCACCAGTGCCTTATTGACGGCATACGCAAGAACGTGCAGCGTCCCTTCTGCGACAAGGTCGAGTCGCGCGGCATCATCTTCATACTCCTCTCACGCTTCCTGAAGTACGCCACGCCCCGCAGCGGCGTGTCAGACAGTCGCATACAGCAGTCGTTGGCATACATACGCAACAACGTGCGGGGACACGTGTCCGTCGCCGCCCTTGCCAGTATGGCGTGTATGTCGAAAGACCACTATATACGCACCTTCAAGAAAGAGACGGGCGAGACGCCCAACGCCTATATTACCAAGCGCCGCATGGAGGCGGCGGAGCTGCTGCTTATCACCACAGACGCACCTGTCAAGGCGGTGGCAGACAAACTGGGTTACGATGACTACTCGTATTTCAACAAGACTTTCAAACGTTACTCGGGGGTGACGCCACAGCAGTACCGCGACTCCTGCGTATGTACGGCGGCAGGGTAGAAGGGGTGGAGGGTTGGAGGTTAGGAGGTTTTAGGTTAGGAGGTTTTAGGTTGGAGGTTTTAGGTTGGAGGTTTTAGGTTGGAGGTTTTAGGTTAGGAGGTTTTAGGTTGGAGGTTTTAGGTTAGGAGGTTTTAGGTTAGGAGGTTTTAGGTTAGGAGGTTTTAGGTTGGAGGTTTTAGGTTAGGAGGTTTTAGGTTGGAGGTTTTAGGTTATGAGGTTTGAGGTAGAAAGCCACAGAGGCTAAGCCTAAAGCATTGAAAACCTTAAACATCGCACCTTGTTGTCTTGTGCATAGCCCATACCCCTATGGCGACACCTCCGCAATCGCTATGCTTTTACGTTGCAATCGCTATGCTCTTACGTTGCAATCGCTATGCTTTCACGTTGCAATCGCTATGCTTTTACGCTGCCACCGCTATGCTCTTACGTTGCAATCGCTATGCTTTTACTGTGTAATCGCTATGTTTTCGTATTGTAACCGCTATGCCTTCGTATTACAATTTCCCCTTGCGCCCCTGAAAGGGGCAAATAATATAGGATAGGGGCTCGCCCCTATCTATGGTCGTGCCCCACACAACCCTCCGCCCCTGTAAGGGGCTTATAACAACCATCGCCGTTGTGTGTGCCCACGTTGTGGA